>DASVWP010000104.1:0-7667 GCA_036393155.1 Solirubrobacterales bacterium
GCTCGATCCACGACCACGACCAGGCGCTCGAATACGGCCACCACCTCAAGGCGCTCGCGGACGAGCTGGCCGGCGACCTGCTCGTGGTCATGCGCACCTACTTCGAGAAGCCGCGCACGACCGTCGGCTGGAAGGGCCTGATCAACGACCCGGGCCTGGACGGCACCTTCGACGTGAACCGCGGGCTGCGCACCGCGCGCAAGCTGCTGCTCGACATCTCCGCGCTCGGGCTGCCGGTCGGCTGCGAGTTCCTCGACCCGATCACCCCGCAGTACATCGCCGACACGGTCGCCTGGGGCGCGATCGGCGCCCGCACCTCCGAGAGCCAGACTCACCGCCAGCTCGCCTCCGGCCTCTCGATGCCGATCGGGTTCAAGAACCGCACCGACGGCAACGTCCAGATCGCCGTCGACGCCGTCCGCGCCGCCGCCGCCCCGCACGCCTTCGCCGGGATCGACGACGCCGGCATGCCGGCGATCCTCCACACCACCGGCAACCCCGACTGCCACATCATCCTCCGCGGCGGCCACGGGATGCCGAACTACCACGTGCCCGAGGTCGAGGACGCGCTGGTGACGCTCGGGGTCGCCGGGCTGCCGGAGCGGCTAGTGATCGACGCCTCCCACGACAACAGCGGCAAGGACCCCGAAAAGCAGTTCTTCGCCGCCGGCGAAATCGCCGATCAGGTGGCCGACGGCAACAAGTCGATCGTCGGGGTGATGATGGAGTCCTTCCTGGTCGAGGGCCGCCAGGACCTGAAGCCGGGGGAGTCGCTGGTCTACGGCCAGTCGATCACCGACGCCTGCATCGACTGGGAGGACACCGTCGCGGCTCTGGAGCGCTTCGCCTCCGCCGTGGAAGCGAGACGCGACAGCTAGGGTGCCCCGGCTCGCCGTCCTTGGAGTGGGCCTGATCGGAGGCTCGATCGGGCTCGCCGCGCGGCGGCGGCTCGGCGCCGAGGTGGTCGGCTGGAGCCGCACGCCGGCGACCCTGCGGCGCGCGGTGGAGCTGGGGGCGCTCGACCGGGCCGCCGGCTCGCTCGCCGAGGCCTGCGAGGGCGCCGACCTCGTCTTTTGCGCCGGCCCGGTGGCGGCGCTCCCGCGCCAGGCCCGCGAGGCGCTGGCGGCCAGCGGCCCGGAGACCGTGGTGACCGACGTCGGCTCGACCAAGGGGGGGCTGGTCGAGGAGCTGGGCGAGGACGAGCGCTTCATCGGCGGCCACCCGCTGGCCGGCGCTGAGACCGCGGGGGTGGAGAACGCTCGCGAGGACCTCTTCGAAGGCGCGCGCTGGTACCTGACCCCGACAGAGAGCTCCAGCGGCCTGCTCTACGACAAGCTCCAGCGGGCGGTCGCCGACCTCGGCGCACGGCCGCAGGCGATCGACGCCGGAGTCCACGATCGGCTGATGGCGACCGTCAGCCACATGCCGCACGTGCTTGCCGACGTCCTGGTCGCCGAGGCGGCCGCCGAGCTGACCCGGGACTCGGAGCGGATGCCGGTCGAGGTGGGGCCGAGCTTCCGCGACGCCACCCGGGTCGCCGGCTCCAACCCCGAGATCTGGGGCGACATCTTCGCCGCCAACCGCGAGGCCGTGGCAGTCTCGGTCGAGTCGGTGGCGCGGCGCCTGGAGGAGGCGGCGAAGCTGATCCGCGAGGGCGACCGTGACGCGCTGGCCGCCTGGCACGGCGCCGCGGCCGAGGACCGGCGCCGCCTGGTCGACGCCGGGGGCGAGGCGGGGCCGCTGCGCGAGCTGCGGGTCGTGATCCCGAACCGCCCGGGCACGATGGCGCGGCTGGTGCTGGCGCTGGGCGAGGCCGGGGTCAACATCGAGGACCTGGCCCTGCACCCGGCTCCGGACATGAGCTCCGGCGCGGTCTCGCTGTGGATCGCCGGCGAGGAACCGGCCGAGCGCGCCGCCGAGATCGTCCGCGGCCTCGGCCACGGGGTCACCGTCCTCGGCGCCGCCGAGTAGGGTCGCGCCGGTGACCGTGACCCGCTTCGCCCCCGCCGGGCCGCTGCGCGGAGCGCTGCGACCGCCGTCGGACAAGTCGATCTCCCACCGGGCGGCGCTGATCGCGGCGATGGGGGAGGGGCAGACCGAGATCGGCGGCTATCTGGACGCCGCTGACACGCGCTCGACCCTGGCCGCCGTGGAGGCCGTCGGTGCACGGGTCGAGGGCGCCGGGTCGGGGCCGCTGGATCCGTTGCTTCGGGTCCATGGCGTCGGTCTGCGCGGCCCCGGCCCGGCGACGGTCGACGTCGGCAACGCGGGCACGCTGCTGCGGCTGATGCCGGGCTGGCTCGCCGGGCAGGAGGAGGAGACCTGGACCCTCGACGGGGACGAGTCGATCCGCCGCCGGCCGGTCGACCGGATCGCGATCCCGCTGCGCGAGATGGGCGCCCGCCTGGCCGCCCGCGAGGACCGCCTGCCGCCGCTGATCGTCGAGGGCACGCCGCTGCACGGGATCGAGTACCGCTTGCCGGTGGCGAGCGCCCAGGTGAAGTCCTGCGTGCTGTTCGCCGCCCTGCTCGCCGCGGGGGAGACCCGGGTGATCGAGCCCGAGCCGACCCGCGACCACACGGAGCGGATGCTGGCGGCGGCGGGAGCCGACGTCAGGCGCGACGGCGACGCCGTGGTCATCCGCCCCGCGGAGCGACTGCAGCCCGGCGCGATCGCCGTTCCCGCCGACATCTCCTCGGCCGCCTTCTTCCTCGTTGCCGCGACCCTCGTCGGGGGCAGCGAGGTGGTTCTGGAGGAGGTCGGCGTCAACCCCACCCGCACGGGCATCCTCACCATCCTCGAGCGGATGGGCACGGCGATCGAGCTGGAGGACGAGCGCGAGGAGGGCGGCGAGCCGATCGCCAGCCTGCGCCTCCGCCCGGCCCCCCTGCGCGCCACCGAGGTCGCCGGGGCGGAGATCCCGCTGGCGATCGACGAGCTGCCGCTGGTCGCGCTCGCCGCCTGCTTCGCGGAGGGGACGACGACGATCCGCGACGCGGCCGAGCTGCGGCGCAAGGAGTCCGACCGGATCGCCACCGTGACCGCCGCTCTCAACGCCCTCGGCGGCCGGGTCGAGGCGACCGAGGACGGGATGGCGATCGAGGGGACCGGCGGGCTGCGCGGCGGCGCGATCGATTCCCACGGCGACCACCGGATCGCCATGCTCGGCGCCGTCGCCGGCCTCGCCTCGCGCGATGGCGTCGAGGTGGCCGGGATGGAGGCGGCGGCGGTCAGCTATCCCGGCTTCGAGGCGGACCTCGCCTCGCTGCTCGGTGGGCGCTGAAGCGCCGAGCGCCGCCCATCTCTACGCTGCACCGTCCATGGTGATCGCGATCGACGGGCCCGCCGGGGCCGGCAAGTCCACGGTCGCGCGGGCCGTGGCGGCCGAGCTCGGCTTCACCTACCTCGACTCCGGGGCGATGTACCGCTGCGTGGCGCTGGCCGCACTCGACGCCGGCCTCGACCTCAACGACGGCGAGGCCCTCGGCACCCTCGCCCGCGGCCTGGAGATCGAGCTGGAGGGCCCGCGGGTCCTGCTCGGCGGCCGCGAGGTCGGCGGCGAGATCCGCAGCCCCGAGGTCACCGCCGCCGCCTCGCGGGTCTCCGTCCACCCGCGGGTGCGGGAGGCGATGGTTACCCGGCAGCGCACCCTGGTCGCCGCCGGCCGCTACGTCGCCGAGGGCCGCGACATCGGCACCGTGGTCAGCCCCGGCTCGCCGCTGAAGGTCTTCCTCACCGCCTCCGACGAGGAGCGGGCGCGGCGCCGCGCCGCCCAGAGCGGCGAGGACTTCGAGGCGGTGCTCGCCGCCCAGCGCCGCCGCGACGCCCGCGACCGCGAGCGCGAGCACGGCGCCCTGCGGGCCGCCGAGGACGCGGTCGAGCTCGACACGACCGGCTTCACGCTCGAGGAAGTCGTCGCCCGGGTCGTCGCCCTGGCCCGGGAGAGGGGCCTGGCGTGAGCGCCCTGCCCAAGGTCGCCGTCGTCGGCTTCCCGAACGTCGGCAAGAGCACCCTGGTCAACCGCCTGGTCGGCGGCACCGAGGCGGTAACCGCGGCCGAGCCGGGGGTCACGCGGGACCGCAAGCGCCTGGCCACCGAGTGGAACGGGGTCGCCTTCGAGCTGATCGACACGGGCGGCATCGACCTCGCCGACGAGGCCGAGCTGGCGCGCGACATCCAGGCCCAGGCCCGGCTGGCGATCGCCGAGGCGGACGCGATCCTGATGGTGGTTGACGGCCGCGCGGGCCTGCGGGCCGGGGACAGCGAGCTGGCCCGGACCCTGCGCGGGGCCGAGGTGCCGGTGCTCGTCGTCGTCAACAAGGCCGACCGGCCCAACGACTACGGCTTCACGGCCGAGTTCCACGCGCTCGGCCTCGGCGAGCCGCTGGGGGTCTCCGCCACCCACGGGCTCGGCACCGGCGACCTGCTCGACGCGATCGTCGCCGCGCTCGGCGAGCGGCCGCCGCGCGAGGAGGACGAGGAGGCCGTTCGGGTGGCGGTGATCGGCCGCCCCAACGTCGGCAAGTCCTCCCTGGTCAACGCCTTCCTCGGCGACGAGCGGGTGATCGTCTCCGACCTCGCCGGCACCACCCGCGACGCGATTGACAGCGAGCTGGAGGTGGAGGGCCGGCGGGTGATCCTCGTCGACACCGCCGGCCTGCGGCGCCGCTCGAAGGTCGCCGGGACCGTCGACTACTACGCCCAGCTGCGCTCCGAACGGGCGGTCGAGCGCGCCGACGTGGCGATCGTCGTCTGCGACGCTTCCGAGGGCGTGACCTCAGAGGACCTGCGGGTCGCCGAGATGGCGATGAAGGCCGGCTGCGCGACCCTGCTGGCGCTCAACAAGTGGGACGTCGGCGAGACCGACATCGACGACGCCCGGGCCCGGGTGGAGCGCAAGTTGCGGCTGCGCCCCGCCGTGATCACGGTCTCGGCGCTGCGGGGGCGCAACGTCCCCTCGCTGCTGCCGCGGGCCGTGCGCCTAGCCGACCGGGCGGCCGAGCGGATTCCCACGCCCGAGCTCAACCGCTTCGTCGCCGACGTGGTCGCCCGCCACCCCCCGCCGTCCCGGCGCGGTCGCCGGCTGCGGCTCTACTACGCGGCCCAGGTGGGGGAGCGGCCGCGGCGGATCGCGATCCAGGTCAACGACCGCAAGCTGATCACCCGCGACTGGGCCTACCACCTGGAGAACCGGATGCGGGAGACCTACGAGCTGGAGGGCGTGCCGCTGGTGATCGACTTCGTGCCCCGCTCGGGGTGGCGTGGCAAGCCGGCGTAGGCCTCCCGTCCCGGGGCCGATTTCTCTAGGCTTCCCGCCATGCCAATGACCAAGCCGCTTGCCGAGAACGAGTACCTCTTCACCTCCGAGTCCGTCACCGAGGGGCACCCCGACAAGGTCTCCGACCAGATCTCCGACGGGGTCCTGGACGCGATCATGGCCGAGGACCCGGAGGGCAGGGTCGCCTGCGAGACCCTGGTCAATACCGGCATGGCGGTCGTCTCGGGGGAGATCTCGACCGAGGTCCACCTCGACATCCCCGACATCGTCCGCGAGACGATTCGCGGGATCGGCTACGACCACGGCGACTACGGCTACAACTGCGACCACATCTCGGTCCTCGTCTCGATCGACAAGCAGTCGCCCGACATCGCCCAGGGCGTCGATGCCTCGCACGAGGTTCGCTCCGGGGCCGACGACGACGAGCTGCTGATCGCCGGGGCCGGCGATCAGGGGATGATGTTCGGCTACGCCAGTAACGAGACCGAGGCGCTGATGCCGATGCCGATCCACATCGCCCATCGGCTCGCCGAACGGCTCGCCGCGGTGCGCAAGGACGGGACCCTCGACTACCTCGGCCCGGACGGCAAGACCCAGGTCAGCGTCCGCTATTCCGAAGGGCGGCCGGTCTCGATCGACAAGCTGCTGATCTCCACCCAGCACGCCGAGGGCGTCGATTCGCAGTCGCGGATCAAACCCGACCTCTGGGAGCACGTGGTGATGCCGGTGCTCGAGGCCGAGGTGCCCGGCCGCTACGAAGAGAACGAACTGAGCGAGGGCTTCCTCGTCAACCCGACCGGCAAGTTCGTGATCGGCGGCCCGGTCGGCGACGCCGGCCTCACCGGTCGCAAGATCATCGTCGACACCTACGGCGGCATGGCCCGCCACGGCGGCGGCGCCTTCTCCGGCAAGGACCCGTCCAAGGTTGACCGCTCGGCCGCCTACGCCGCCCGCTACGTGGCGAAGAACGTCGTCGCCGCCGGCCTCGCGGACCGCTGCGAGGTCCAGGTCGCCTACGCGATCGGCGTCGCCCACCCGGTCTCGCTGATGGTCGAGACCTTCGGCACCGGCAAGCTCCCCGACTCGCGGATCTCCCAGTTGGTCGAGGCCGAGTTCGACATGCGCCCCGGCGCCTTCCGCCGCTACCTCGACCTGCACCGCCCGATCTTCCAGAAGACCGCCGCCTACGGCCACTTCGGCCGCGAGGACGCGGACTTCACCTGGGAGCGGACCGACCGCGCCGCCGCCCTGCGCGACGCCGCCGGCCTTCAGGCCGCGGCGGCCTGAGCGCGGACGCATCTGACGCGGCGCATATCTGCGTCCTCGGTCGCTTGTGTGCAGAGCACACGGCGCTTCCTGCGTCCTTGATCTGCTTGGTCGGATGCGCCCGAGGTGCTTCGGGCTCAGTTCGGCGGTTGGGCTTCGCCGAGACCATGCGAGCCAGCGGCGCCGGTGCCGGTTGCCTGGTCGACGGCGTGGACGACCTCGGCGGGGTCGGCGACGCCGTTGAAGACGAAGTTGTAGTCGTCGCTGGCGGCGGTGTCGAAGTCGACGTCGCCGATCTGCATCAGGCGCTGGTAGATGCTCTGGCGGTAGTTGACGTTCTGGACCCGCTCCAAGCGCGTCTCCTGGATCTCCCGCGAGACGATGCCGCGCTTGATGTTGAGGCGCCGGTTGGTGATCGTGTAGGTGGTCGCGACCCGCTTGACGAAGCCGATCAGCAGGGTGAGGGCGAGGACGACGATCACCACGATCACGGTCGCCGCGTCGCCGCTCACGAGCTTCGCGATCACGGCCAGGACGACGGCGACCAGGACGCCTTTGAGGTAGAAGCCCAGGATCGCCCGCCAGGAGGGGTGACCCTCGAAGATCACCTGCTCCCCGGGGCTCAGATTGAGGCTCACGGGCGCCAGCATATGCGCTCGACCCGCCGTCTGCCAGGGGCCATACCCTCGCTCCCGATGGCGATCCTCAAGGTCGAGCCGCTGACCACGGCCCGCGCTCTGCGCGGGCCGTTCGACTATCGCCGCCCCGAGGCGATGGAGGAGGTCGGCGTCGGCAGCGTCGTCCGGGTGCCGTTCGGCCCGCGCCGCCTGCTCGGGGTGGTGGTGGAGGTCGCCGAGTCCTCCCAGCTGCCGCCGGAGCGGCTCGCCGAGCCGCTGGAGGCGCTCGAGGCGGGCGCGCCGGCCGAGCTCGTCGAGCTCGGCCTCTGGGTCGCCCGCGAGTACTGCTCGACCCCCTCGCGCGGACTGCGGCTGGTGCTGCCCCCCGGCACCGGGACCAGCGGCCGCACGGTGCGCCCGAAGGTCGAGCTGCGGGCCGAGATCCTGCCGGCCGGCGAGGCGGCGCTGAGCGGCGGCGAGCGGCTAGGCGTCAAGCAGCGGGCGGC
>DASVWP010000105.1:0-6767 GCA_036393155.1 Solirubrobacterales bacterium
CCTCTTGACTGCAAGCGCTCAACTGATATAAAGCAAACGCTTGTGTCCGCCGGGGGGCCGCGCTGGAGAGCCCCCTTCGTTCCCAGGGAAGGGGGAATCGCTTGCGAGCCGGAGCCTATGGCCTGTCCCTGCTCTCAGTCCCGCTGAACGTCCACGTCCTCACAGCCCTCCAGGAGGAGCCGCTCTCTTTGATCGAGCTGCGCCGCGCCGTCGGCTCCCCTCCCCAGACCACGGTGCGCGGCCACCTGAAGAACCTCACCGCCCTGGGCGTCATCGAAAGGCGCAGGGCACCCCAGTTCCCCGGCGCCGTCGACTACGAGCTCGGCGAGGCCGGAAGATCGCTCCTCGAAGTCGCCGAGGCCCTGGAAGCCTGGCTTCGCGAGTCCCCCGACGGTCCCCTGGAGCTCGGCGGCCTGGGAGCGAGATCGGCGATCAAAGCCCTGATCGACGGCTGGGACTCGGCGATCGTCCGGGTCCTGGCGGCAAAACCGCTCTCCCTGACCGAGCTCAACCGCCTGATCTCCGAGCTCAACTACCCCTCGCTGGAAAGAAGGCTGGGGGCGATGCGGTTGGCCGGGCAGATCGAGGCCGCCGAGGCAAAGGGAAGGGGCACCCCCTACGCGCTGACCCCCTGGCTGCGAACAGCGGTTGCCCCGATCTGCGCGGCGGCGCGCTGGGAGCGCCGCTATGCCCCCACCCAGGCCGCCCCGATCGCAAAGCTCGACGTCGAGGCGGGCCTCCTCTCCTGCGTGCCGCTGCTGGAGCTCCCCGAAGAGACCGGCGGCCTGTGCCGCCTGGCGGTGCAGCTCGGGGGCTCAGGAGGAGAGCCCACCCTGGCCGGGGTGGTGGTGGGGATCAAGGAGGGAAGGGTCTTCTCCTGCGTGACCAGGCTCTCTGAAGCAGCCGAGGCCTGGGCGGTGGGGAGTGCCAACGCCTGGATGAGCGCGCTGATCGACGGGGACTCCGAGCTGCTTGAGGTCGGCGGGGACTGCGGGCTCACCTACAGCGTCCTGGAAGGGCTGCACGGGGTGCTGTTTCGGGCCAGGCAGTCGGCTGCCTGAGGGCCTGAGGGCTGGGGCGGCCGCCGACCCCGAAATCCGGATAGAAAACCGGACCCGCGTGTCCTTGACGTACACGCGGGTCCGTTCCACCGTCGTGACTTCCCATCCAAGAGGAGGTCACAGGTGAAACACCGCAGACTATTCGGGTGCGTCCTGCTCGCCGGCGCGTTGATGTCATGCGCGCTGATTGCTCAGTCCGCCACGGCAGCGACCAATCTCACAGCGTTCACATGCGTCAACGGCGAAGGAAGTCTCGACTTCAGCGATTCGCATTGCGATCACACAGTCGAAAAACTGGGCACCGGCGAATACGGGCACGTCGCGATCCCGGCCGGCAAAGTGACAGAAGTCGAAAACGTGAGCACGACGGTGGCCATTCTCAAGTCAAGCGCTCTAGGCATTACGACCGAAATCAAATGCAATAAAACTCATGGTTCGGGGACGTTCCAGAACGAAGAAGTCGGCGGAGGCTTTACGGGTAGTGGAACCGGCTCGACGGAATTTTCGGAATGCACGGTTGCTCAACCGCCCGGCTGCACGGTTCAAGAGCCGATCAAAACGGTCAAACTGAGAGCAGAACCCGTCGAAGAAGGCTCGAAGATGGGCGGCAAGATCACTCCGGCTGAAGGCACCACCTTCACCGTCATAACGCTGGCAAATTGCGGGCTTCTGAACGGTGAAAAGAGTATCCAGGGATCTGCGACTGCGGTCGGCGGAGCCGGAGCGACTGCCAAAGGGACCGGTGCAACAGCTGTGTACCTTCCGGAAAACGAGCATCTTACGTTTGCGGATCGACCGCCACCCTGACTGTGACGACAACAGTGAAGACGGCCGGTGGGATTCCCCTGGCTGGGACAACAACTAAATGACCGCGCATGACACGGGAACCGCTGGCCTTGCCACCGGTTCCCGTGTCAGATTCACATCCGGTACACCGGCGCCGCTGGCTCAGCCAGCGGCGCATTGGCGCAGGCACCGAGGGCGAGGCCGAGGACGCGGCGGGTGTCGACGGGGTCGATGACCCCGTCGTCCCAGAGGCGGGCGGTCGAGTAGTAGGGGTTGCCCTGCCGCTCGTACTGCTCGCGCAGCTCGGCCCCGACCTCGGGCTGGCCGACCTCGGTCATCACAGTCGCCGCCTGCTCGCCGCCCATCACCGAGATCCGCGCGTTCGGCCACATCCAGAGGAAGCGCGGCGAGTAGGCACGCCCGCACATCCCGTAGTTGCCGGCCCCGAAGGAGCCGCCGACGATCACCGTCAGCTTGGGGACGCGGGCGGTTGAGACGGCGGCGACCATCTTCGCCCCGTCGCGGGCGATCCCCCCGGCCTCGTACTCGGGCCCGACCATGAAGCCGCTGATGTTCTGCAGGAAGAGCAGCGGCACGGCGCGCTGGTCGCAGAGCTCGACGAAGTGGGCGGCCTTCAGGGCGCTCTCGCTGAAGAGGATTCCCTGGTTGGCGACGATCCCGACCGGGTGCCCGTGGATGCGGGCGAAGCCGCAGACGACGGTGGTCGCGTATTCGGCCTTGAACTCGTGCATCAGGCTGCCGTCGACGATGCGGGCGATGATCTCGCGCGGGTCATACGGCGTGCGGCTGTCGGGCGGGACGGCGCCGTAGATCGAGGCGATGTCCACCGCGGGGTCCTCGACGGGCGCTCGCTCCCAGGGGGCGGCTGGCTTCGGCGGCAGGGTGGAGACGATCGAGCGGACGATCCGCAGCGCGTCGCCGTCGTCGGCGGCGAGGTGGTCGACGACGCCGGAGGTGCGGGCGTGCAGCTCGCCTCCGCCCAGCTCCTCGGCGGTCACGGTCTGGCCGGTCGCCGCCTTCACCAGCGGCGGGCCGCCGAGGAAGATCGTGCCCTGTTCGCGGACGATCACGGTCTCGTCGCTCATCGCCGGCACGTAGGCGCCGCCGGCGGTGCAGGAGCCCATCACCGCGGCGATCTGCGGGATCCCCTTGGCCGACATCGTCGCCTGGTTGAAGAAGATGCGCCCGAAGTGCTCGCGGTCGGGGAAGACCTCGTCCTGCAGCGGCAGGAAGGCGCCGCCGGAGTCGACCAGGTAGACGCACGGCAGGCGGTTGTGGAGGGCGACCTCCTGGGCGCGGAGGTGCTTCTTCACCGTCATCGGGTAGTAGGTGCCGCCTTTGACCGTGGCGTCGTTGGCGACCACGACGATCTCGCGGCCGTGGACGCGGGCGATGCCGCTGATCATCCCGGCGCCGGGGGCGGCGCCGTCATAGAGGTCCTCGGCGGCCAGCGGCGAGAGCTCGAGGAAGGGCGAGCCGGGGTCGCAGAGCCGGTCGACGCGCTCGCGCGGCGGCAGCTTGCCGCGGGCGACGTGGCGCCCGCGCGCCTTCTCGCCGCCGCCGGCCGCGGCCCGGGCCAGGCGCTCGGCCAGCTCCGCGGCGAGGCGCCGGTGCTCGGCCTCGTTGCGCTCGACCTCCGGCGTGCCCGGCTGGGCGTGGCTGCGCAGGCGGTTCATCCGCTCTCCTCCATCGCGATCAGCGCCTGCCCGCGGGCGACCTGGTCGCCCGCGGCGACGAGCACTTCGGCGACCGCGCCGCTGCGCGGGCTCTGCACCTGCAGCTCCATCTTCATCGACTCCAGGACGACCAGGACCTCGCCCTCGGCGACCGCGGCGCCGGGCACAGCGCGGACGTCGATCACCACTCCCGGCATCGGCGCCTCCAGCGAGCCGCCCGCCGCCTCGGCCCCGCCGGCGATCTCCTCGTGGGCGAGCGCGAAGCGGGCGGGGGCGGCGGCCCCGTCGAGGATCCAAACGGCGTCGCCGTCGCGGAACGTGCGCAGCTTCCGCGAGACGCCCTCGACCGTGACCTCGACAGCCTCCCCGGCGGCCTCGGCGAGTCCGAACGCTCCCGAGTCTTCCCCGGCCTCCCACTCCCACTCACCGAGACCGCAGGAGTGCCCGATATGGGGGCTTTCGTGCGGTCTCGCGGTGCGAATCGCGACGGCGAGCTCGCCATCGGGGCCGGCGAAGTGGGCGTGGGTCCAGGCGGGGGCGCTCTGGCGCCAGCCGTCGGTGGCGTTCCAGGGGTCGTCGGAGGCCGGCGTCCCGAGAAGCAGGGCGAGGGCGACCGCGGGCAGCTCGGGACCGGGGGCCGGCGGCGCGACCACGGCGCCGAGCCGCTCGATCAGCCCGGTGTCCAGCCGCGCCTCGCGCACCTCGGGCCGCGCCAGCAGCGCGCGGAGGTAGGCCGCGTTGGTGGTCGGGCCGAGGAGAACGAGTTCGCCGAGGCCGCGGTCGAGGCTCGCGATGGCCGCGGCCCGGTCCGGCGCGTGGGCGATCACCTTGGCCAGCATCGGGTCGTAGTCGGTGCCGACCTCGACTCCCGCGGCGATGCCGCTGTCGACGCGCAGGCCTTCGCCGCCGGGACCCCCGGAGGCGCCCGCCGGCTCGCGGTAGGCGACGATCCGCCCCGCCGAGGGCAGGAAGCCGTGGGCGGGGTCCTCGGCGTAGACCCGGGCCTCGACCGCGTGGCCGTCGAGCCGCACCTCCTCCTGGCGCAGCGGCAGCGGCTCGCCGGCGGCGACGCGCAGCTGCAGCTCGACCAGGTCGAGGCCGGTGACGGCCTCGGTCACCGGATGCTCGACCTGCAGGCGGGTGTTGACCTCGAGGAAGAACCAGGAGGCCGGGTCGTCGCGCTCGGCGATCAGCTCGACCGTGGCGGCGTTGACGTAGCCGCAGCTGCGGATCAGCGCCACCGCGGCTTCGCCCATCCGCCGGCGCAGCTCGGGGTCGACGACCGGGGAGGGGGCCTCCTCGATCACCTTCTGGTGGCGGCGCTGCAGGCTGCACTCGCGCTCGCCGAGGTAGAGCGCGTTGCCGTGGGAGTCGGCGATCACCTGCACCTCGATGTGGCGCGAGGCGGCGACGTAGCGCTCGACCAGCAGGCGGTCGTCGCCGAAGGCGCCCTGGGCCTCGCGCCGCGCCGCGCCGATCGCCTCCGGCAGCTCGGCGAGGTCGGCGACCACCCGCATCCCCTTGCCGCCGCCGCCGGCCGCCGCCTTCAGCAGCAGCGGCAGGTCGGCCTCCGCGGCCCAGGCTTCGATCTCCGCGTCGCCCAGCCGCTCGCCGCTCAGGCCGGGGAGGATCGGCACCCCGGCCGCGGTGGCGGCCCGCTTGGCGGCGACCTTGTCGCCGAGCAGCGCCATCGCCTCGGCGCCGGGGCCGACGAAGACCAGGCCCGTGCGCTCGCAGGCCCGGACCAGCTCGGGGCTCTCGGAGAGGAACCCGTAGCCGGGGTGGACCGCCTCGGCGCCGGTCCGCCGCGCCGCCTCGACGATCCGCTCGGGGTCGAGGTAGGACTCCGCCGCCGGCGTCGGGCCGATCCGCACCGCCCGGTCGGCCGCCCGCACGTGCGGGGCTCCCGCGTCGGCGTCGCTGTAGACGGCGACCGACTCGATGCCCAGCCGGCGCAGCGTGCGCTGCACGCGCAGCGCGATCTCGCCCCGGTTGGCGATCAGGACGCGGGAGAACACGTCAGACCCCGAGCGCCCTCGCGATCACCATCTGCTGCACCTCGTCGGTGCCCTCGCCGATCGTCAGGATCTTCGCGTCGCGGTAGAAGCGGCAGACCGGGTACTCCTCGATGTAGCCGTAGCCGCCGTGGATCTGCACCGCCTCCTCGGCGCAGCGCACGGCGAGGCGGCCGGTCTTCAGCTTCGCCTGGGCGGCGGAGAGCGAGAACGATTCGCCGCGGTCCTTCTGGCGGGCGGCTTTGTAGACCAGCAGGCGGGCGGCCTCGATCTCGGTCGCCATGTCGGCGAGCTTCATCTGGATCGCCTGGAAGCGGCCGATCGGCTGCCCGAACGCCTGCCGCTCCCTGGCGTAGGCGAGCGCCTCGTCGAGCGCCCCCTGGGCGAGCCCGACGCCCATCGCCGCGACGCCGATGCGGCCGATATCGAGCACCTGCAGGAACTGCCTGAAGCCCATCCCACGCGGGCCGAGCAGGTTGGCCTCGGGGACGCGGGCTTCGGTGAAGGTCAGCGGGCGGGTGTCGGAGGCGTTCCAGCCCATCTTGCGGTAGGGCTCGCCCTGCTCGTAGCCGGGGGTGCCGTTGGGGACGATCAGGTTGGAGATCTCGTCCTCGCCGGTGCGGGCGGTGATGCAGACGACGCCGGAGATCTCGGTGCCGGCGTTGGTGATGAACTGCTTGGCGCCGTCGATCACCCACTCGCCGCCGTCGAGCCGGGCCCGGGTGCGGACGTTGCCGGCGTCCGAGCCGGCCTCCGGCTCGGTCAGCCCGAAGGCGCCGAGCGTCTGGCCCGAGCACAGCCTGGGCAGCCACTCGGCCTTCTGCTCCTCGTTGCCGAACAGGTAGATCGGCTGGGTGCCGAGCGAGGTGTGGGCGCAGAGGGTGATGGCGACGGAAGAGTCGACGCGGGTCAGCTCCTCGACGGCGATCGCGTAGGCCAGCGAGTCGCCCCCGCCCCCGCCGTACTCCTGCGGGAAGGGGATGCCCATCAGGCCGAGGTCGCCGAGCTTGGCGACGATCTCGTAGGGGAAGCGCTTTTCGCGGTCCAGCTCCTCGGCGACCGGCGCCACCTCCTGCTGGGCGAAGTCGCGGACGGTGTTCTGGATCAGTCGGTGCTCATCGGAGAGAAGGAAGTCCATGGTCCCACCTTATACCGAATGAGCGCTCTAATTCCGAGGGATCGTTCGGTTTTGCATAGACTTCGACAAA
>DASVWP010000106.1:0-12902 GCA_036393155.1 Solirubrobacterales bacterium
GGCGGGCTGGCCGGCGCCTCGGCGGTGCTGGCCGCCGCGGCGACCTTCGCCGAACGGCGCGGCCTGGCGCGGCGGGCCTGGGCCGGGGCCTTCGTCGGCGTCACCGTCAGCCCGGGGCTGCTGATCAAAGACCTCGGCAAGCCGTCGCGCTTCCTGTACATGCTGCGCGTCGTCAAGGTCACCTCGCCGATGAGCCTCGGCGCCTGGCTGCTCGCCGCCAACGGGGCCAGCACCAGCTACGCCGCGGCGCTGAACGTCCTGCGCCCCGGCCGCCGCGGCGGCCCGCACGAGGTGGTCGCGGCGGCGCTCGGCGCCCCGCTCGCCACCTACACCGCCTCGCTGATCACCAACAGCGCGATCCCCGCCTGGTCGGAGGCGCGCTGGGAGATGCCCTTCGTCTTCGGCGCCAGCGCCACGGCCAGCGCCGCCGGCGCCGCCCTGCTCACCGTCTCCACCGAGGAAGCCGAGCCGGCCCGGGCGCTGGCGATCTCCGCCGCCCTGGTCGAGGAGGCGGCGACGGTGGTGATGCACAAACGGCTCGGTCACCTCTCCGAGGCCTACAAGCGGGGCGCCGCCGGCAGGTTCGGCCACGCCTCGCGGGCGCTGACCGCCGCCGGGGCCGCCGCCCTGGTCGCCGGCCGCGGCAAGCGGGGCCTCTCCGCGGCCGGCGGGGCGCTGCTGCTGGCGGGCGCGGTCTGCAAGCGCTGGTCGGTCTTCAAAGCCGGCTTCAACTCGGCCGAAGACCCGACCCAGACGGTGCGCACCCAGCGCGAGCGGATGGCGCGGGAGGGCGGCGGCGCCTGAGCCGAGGGGGCATCGGCGCCCGGTTCGCCGGTTGACCGCCCTGGATTGAGCCCGCCCGGTCGGGGTAGTGACGCTTGCGCATGCAGCAAGACGATCTGAGGAGGCCGCGGTGACCGTGGAGACCGAAGCGCCCGCGGGGCCCCTGCCGCGGATCGAGGCGCTGGCGGGGGAGCTGGTCGCGGCGGAAGCGGCGGCGATCGACCGCGAGCGGCGCTTCCCGGCGGAGTCGATCGAGGCGCTCGCGCAGGCCGGGGCGCTGGGCCTGACGGTCCCGACCGAGCACGGCGGGGCCGGCGCCGGGCTCGGCGAGCTGGCGGCGGCCTGCGAGGCGATCGGCGGCGCCTGCGCCTCGACCGGGATGGTCTTCCTGATGCACTCGGTCGCCGCGGCGACCGTGGCCGGCGGGGGCGGCGAGCGGGCCGGCGAGCTGGCGGAGCGGATGGCCGCGGGGGCGCTCGGCACCCTCGCCTTCAGCGAGCGCGGCACCGGCGCCCACTTCTACTCCCCCGAGCTGCGGGCCGAGCGCGTCGACGGCGACCTGCGGATCAGCGGCCGCAAGAGCTTCGTGACCAGCGGCGGCCGCGCCGCGGTCTACCTGGTGCTGGTCGGCGCCGAGGAGGGCGAGGGCGCCGACTGCTACGCGATCGAGGCCGACCGTGCCGGCCTCTCCTTCGAGGGCGCCTGGGAGGGCCTGGGGATGGCCGGCAACTCCAGCGTGGCGATGGTCCTCGACGGCGTCGAGGTGGGCGATGCGGACCGGATCGGCGAGCCGGGGGCCGGCGGCGAGCTGGTCTTCGGCGTCGTCGCGCCGGTCTTCCTCGTCGGCCTGGCGGCGGTCAACGTCGGCATCGCCGCCGCGGCTGAGGCGGCGGCGATCGAGCACGTGAAGGGCCGCTCCTATCCCGACGGCTCGACGCTGGCCGAGCTGCAGGCGATCCAGCACGCGCTGGCCGACATCGACCTCGCGACCGGCCAGGCGCGCCTCGCGGTGCGCGAGGCGGCGCGGCTCGGCGAGGCCGGCGAGGAGGGCGCCCTGGTCGCGATCATGGAGGCGAAGATCGCCGCCACCGAGGCCGCGGCGGCGGTGACTCAGCGGGCGCTGGAGACCTGCGGCGGCCAGGCCTACGGGCCGGGGCTGCCGATCGAGCGCCACCTCCGCGACGCCCGCGCCGGCGCCGTGATGGCGCCGACCAACGCCGTCCTTCGCAACTGGATCGGCAGGGCGCTGGCCGGTCTGCCGGTGCCATGAGCGGCTTGAACGAAGAGCCGCTGCTGATCGGGGCGGTCGCCTACCACCCGCGCGTGGTGACGATCTGGGAGCGCTTCCGCGACTACTTCGCCGCCCGCGAGCTGCCGGTCGACTTCGTCCTCTACTCCAGCTACGAGCGCCTGGTCGAGGCGATGCTGCACGGGGCGGTGGAGATCGGCTGGAACACCAACACCGCCTACGTGGCGCTCTCGGAGTGCGCCCGCTGCGAGACCGAGATCCTCGGCATGCGCGACCTCGACGCCGGCTTCGCCAGCGTCCTCCTCGCCCGCCGCGGCGAGCTGGAAGGGGAGGCCGCGAGCGAGCTGGCCGGGCGGCGGCTGGCATTGGGCAGCCGCGACTGCGCTCACGCGGCGATCCTGCCGCTGCACTACCTCGCCCGCGAGGGGCTCGACCCCGCGGCGGTCGAGCTCGTGCGCTTCGACCGCGACCTCGGCAAGCACGGCGACACCGGCGGTTCCGAGCGCGAGGTCCTGCGCGCCGTGGCTGCCGGCGAGGCGGACGCCGGGGCGCTCGGCGAGCCGACCCTGGCCGCCCTGCGCTCCGAGGGGGTGGCCGAGCTGGAGGGCCTGGAGGTGGTCTGGCGCAGCCCGACCTACTACCACTGCAACTTCACCGCCCTCGCCGGCCCCGGCCGCGAGCGCCGCGAGCGCTGGGCGCAGGCGCTATTGGAGATGAGCTTCGAGGACGCCGAGATGCGCCCGGCGATGGAGCTGGAGGGGGTGCGGCGCTGGCTGCCGTCCGACGAGGAGGGCTACCGGTCCCTGCGCGAGGCGATGCGCGAGCAGGGCCTGCTCGCGAACCCCGAGGGGTAGCGGTGGCCGGCCGCCGCCTCGATGCCGGGGCGCTGGAGCTGGGCGGCGGCCTGGAGGTCCTGCTCGGCGCGGCGCTGGAGGGGGTCGGGCCGGGGGAGGCGCTGGAGGTGGCGACGCCCTCGCGGGCGGTGGCCCTGGAGCTGCCGAGCTGGGCGCGCTCGCGCGGGCATGAGGCCGGCGACCCCGTCCGGGCGCGCGACGACGGCGGCCCGCTCTACCTGGTCGGGATCGCGAAGGCGAGCGCGGGGGAGGTGCTGGCGCCGCCGCTGCCGGCCCGCCGCGAGCCGCCGCCGCTGCGCGACGGGGGCGAGTTCCACAGCGCCGAGCTGCGGGCGGGGGGTCCCCCGGGCGACGGCGCCGCCGGCGGTCCAGCCGCCGCCGGCGGTC
The DNA here is from genome assembly GCA_036393155.1 of Solirubrobacterales bacterium. GTDB lineage: Bacteria > Actinomycetota > Thermoleophilia > Solirubrobacterales > 70-9 > VAYN01. Next base: position 3,274 of record DASVWP010000106.1, read on the forward strand.
CGGCCGTCGACCTGGGCGCTTCGGCCGTCGGCCTGGGGGCTCCGCCGACCCGCGCCGAGCCCGGGGCCGGCCTGGCGCCGATCGGCTCGCTGCCGGAGGCCGGCGCGCCGGAGTTCTCCTGGGCGCTCAACGACCTCGGGCGCCTCTGGGCCGACGACGTCGCCGAGCTGACCGAGCAGGCGAGCGCCGCCCAGTGGGACGCCTCGCGCGACGTGCCCTGGGAGGCCGCCGCCGGGCTGCCCGAGGAGGTCGAGCGGGCGGTCGCCCAGGTGATGACCTACGTGGCCCAGAACGAGTGCGCGGCGCTTTACGTGCCGAGTCGCTTCCTGCCCCAGGTGAACCCGCGCTACGCGGAGCTGCTGATGTGGCTGGCGGCCCACGTCCACGACGAGGCCCGCCACCTCGAGGTCTTCACCAAGCGCTCGCTGATCGGCGGCCAGGCCGGCTACGCCCTCGCCTCGACCGAGCTCTCGCTGAAGACGCTGCTGGAGGAGAGCGACTTCACCGCCGCCTCGCTGCTGCTCAACGTGCTCGGGGAGGGGACCTTCCTCGACCTGCTCGGCTTCGTCGCCGAGCACGCCCCCGACGCCGCCACGGCGACCGCCGCCCGGCTCGCCCACCGCGACGAGCAGCGCCACGTCCACTTCGGGATCTCCCACGTGCGGCGCTCGATCGAGAACGACCCCGACCTGGCCGGGAGCCTCGTCGCCGCCGCCGAGGCGCGCACCGCCAAGCTCGCTGGCCTCTCCCAGCTGAACCCGGTCATCACCGAGTCGCTGACCCTGATGAGCGCCGCCTCGCGCCAGCCCGCGGAGCTGGCCGAGGCGGCCGCCGCGGTCCGCGGCCTGATGGCCGCGATGGAGCGCAATCGGGTGCGCCGGCTACGCGCCGCCGGCTTCGACGAAGCGACGGCCCGGCACCTCTCCGACCTCCACACCCCGAACCTGATGTAGGGAATGCTCAGATGTTCTTGGAGATAGCGCTACCATCAACCCGTGATCCCGAATGTCGGTCCCTTCGAGTTTCTTCTCGTTTTGCTTATTGCGCTGCTGGTATTCGGCCCCAAACGTTTTCCGGAGCTCGGACGGTCCCTGGGCCAAGGCCTTCGCGGGTTCAAAAGAGCTGTGAGCGGCGAGGAGGAGGAATCGGTTCCATCCAAGGCAGGTATTGAGGATCCTGCTCGGCAGCCTTCAACTCATGAAGGCAAACCGCGGAGCGAGGGCGTCCAGAGGAGTTGATGAGGCTAGCGCCGGCCAGTTCCGCACGACCGCGCGTCGCCAGGAGTGTCAGCCCGATCCGCGGCGGGGACTTCAGTTATTGACTGGGTGCCAGCCCGCAGTTGCGTTCCACTTGCTTCCGTTCAGCGATAGCTGAGGGCACGCATTTCTGGTCGATCCGATTTCATGTTGAATCCAATACTTCGAGGTCCAGAACGCCGTGTTGTGCCCGGCCTCGTGCCCGTTGTTCGGCAGGGAGTAGTTGCAGACCAAGACCCGCGGGGACAAGTTTCCGCTGGCTGCACGGATTGCGTTGAAATAGGACTCTTGAATCCCTCGCGAGTTTTCCTGCTGAGTGATTTCAGTGCTCGAGATGATGACGAGGTGAGCCTTGGTATTGGCCTGAAGCCAGCGGGCGATGGCCGCTCCGCCTGCCCGCGTGCGGTCACACGTCATCTGCGCCCAATAGCCGGGGTCGATCAACAGCACGTAGTTCAGCTGCCTGAGCTGGGTCTGGTTCGCGTTCCAGAGGTAGGAGATAACGCCAACCCTGCCTTTGCTCCAGGCAGCGATAGTCCTGATCGGCTGATTGCCTGCCCAGTGTGATGCCACTTGGTAGGGCCGTCGGGGTTCCGAGTTCGGTTCTTCGCAATGGCTTTCCCATTCCTTGAGATAAAAGGTTTTCGTCGCCCCATCGTTTAGCTCGAAAAGCCCATTGCTGTCGCCTTTGTTGTAGGGCGAGAAGTAGATGGCCACAGGCGGAGCAGCCGGGGAAGGGGGGCCGGGTGGCGAGGGACTAGGAGCAGGCGATGGGCCCGGGCTTGCAGGCGGTGGGCTGGGGGGCGGAGATGATCCGCACAGCGGGATGCCGTACTTGGCGGTCAGTTCTTCATTGGAGTGGTAGCTGCTGTCGTCGTAGTAGGAGGCGTAATAACCGGTCTTGCCGTTGTAGTTGACGTTGAACCAGATCGGCACGCCGTTGATGTTCTGCCCCCAGACGAAGCAGTTGTAGTCGGGGCTCGCTCCTTCTGGGATCCAGCCAACTGCCGGGTGGGAGGTGTTCGGTTCCGGCCTGATGAAGACCCCTTCGCCACCGGTGTTGGCGATGTGGATGGGCGCCGAGATCGCGAGGGCGCTTGCTGCCGTTACCAGCAACCATCCGAAAACGCCCGAAATGAGAGTGAGCAGCCTCATGGGCTTGCCAGGGTACGGACTTGAGTGTTCAACGGAATACCCGAAACTCTAAGAACATCGAGGAACTGACGTGTCTGTCTCGGCGCGAGTCGGCGCCGGGTAACCCGAACCTGTCCCCTGCCCGCGGACCGTCGTGCCTCGGAGCTTCGTGGGGGTCGTTAGGAGCCGGGGCGCACCCACTTGGAGCGAGCGCCCCCGGCACTCAGCTAGGCGGACTTCCGGATGTGCAGTACCGGAACGCTGCGCCCCACATTGGCCGCGATCATTCTTCCCACCCCCTTTAGATCAGAGACTTTGATTAATTAATCAAAGCTGATTTAGGAAGACAGCATGTTTCCTATGGCCGTCCCCTGGCGGGCGCACTACGTTGCCCCTATCGGCCCACGGGTAAGGCCGGAAAGCAGGGGCCAGCGTGCCCGAAGGGAGGAGCGAGCATGGGAGCGAGCCATGGGTGAGGAGCAGCCGGCGCGCAAAGCGCTTCGCCACTACTGGCGGGTGCGGATCGTCGCGGCCTGCACGGTGAGCGCGATCACGGTGAGGCAGTTCTTGGATCGGGCCGGGGTTCCCGAGCAGGCTGCTCGAGGAGTCAGGCACCACTTTCGCAAGCTGCAGCTGGCCGGATTCCTCGGGCCGCAGGAGGGCATGGCTCGCGGGCTGCGCCAATACATCTACGCGGCACTCCGGCAGGGCTTGATCACCGACGCTGAATTTGCCCAGATGCCGATCGCCGACCGGCGTGAAGTGAGCAAGGCGTACTTCGACGATCTCGATGCCCGCATCAAGGAGGCGGTGGAGGCAGACACCGTCGACGGCCGGGAGAACAGCCACCTCACCTGGGCGCCTTTGGGCTTGGACCAGCGTGGCTTCAACGACGTGATGGAGACACTCCACATGGCCCTGGCGAGAGTTCTGGAGATCGGGGCCGAATCGCGTGCCCGCAGGAGGAGCAGCCGCGAGCCGGTGATTCCGGCGACGGTTGCCCTGATGGGATTCGAGAGCCCGCCCGAGAAGGGCTGAGTTGACCGATCCGTGGGCGACGCCGGACAGGGAACCTCGGCTTCACCTCAATTTCGGGAGGAGGGCTGGATGTGCGGGATTGACGAAGAACGGGCCATTGCCGAGACGCTGAAGGGGTGCCGCGTCGAGGGGGTGGAGCTCGAGCAGCAGGAAGGAGATGCCTATTCGCTTGTCGTCTCGCTCGACGATGGCTCGGTGGTGCATATCGAGGCCTGGGGCAATACCGAGGCCATGACGAGCATGTTCGGGGTTCCGCCCACGACGCGCTGGGGGCTCAGTCTTTGGCGCATCTCGCCCGAGGAGGTCGCGGAAGTCGAGCGTGAAGCCGAGGAGCTCGAGAAATGGAAATCAGAGCACCGTTCTGGAAGCTCTGTTGAGGCCGGCGGATCTGACCGTGCGTGAGCGCCAGTGCCTCAGCGCATCAAGTTGATGCGCTACTCTGATCCGATGCCCACCAAGAACGCGAAGGCCTCGACGGGTCGCTCCAAAGCCGTCTCCAGGGCAGCTAAACAGAGCGGGCGCGGCGCCCTGCGTAAAGGGTCCCGGGACTCCCCCGCCAGCACCGCTCGCTCCTCGGACCGTCGCACCACGTTGCGGGTTCCAAGGGCCCTCGACACCGAGGTCTCCCGGGTCTCCCGCGAGCTCGGCATCAGCGGTAACGAGGCTCTCGTGCGTCTCGCTGCGCGGGGCGCCGAGAGTGCGCGGCGCGAGCGGGAGGTACGCCGGGTGATCGAGCGGCGCCACGCCGCTGTGATGGAGAGCGGATCCTTTGATGCATCTGCCGCGTTCCCCTCTGAGCGTGAGATACGCGAGGCGATCCTCGCCGATCGCGACTGAAGCCTCGGTCGATGCCAGTCTGGGACACCTCGGTCGCCTCTGGCCTGCGACCCGAGGGCAAGCTCTTGGAGCTCGCCGCCGTTGCCGCCCTCGCAGGGGAACCGATTAGGCTCGCCGCCCCTACCGTCGCGGAGATCTCCTACGGGCTGCAGCGCCGATCAGAGGATGAGCGCTTCGTGAGGGCGCTCGATTGGTTCACGGAAATCCTCGGCGCTGGTCTGCTGGAGGTCCTCCCGGTGAGCCGCGAGGCGGCGCTGGTTGCGGGCCGGCTGCGCGCTTTGCACCCGATGCCGCCATCTGCGGGCGGGCGGCGAGCCGCCACGGGCTCCAAGCCCGAGCGAAGGGTCGCCTGGGTGGCTGACATCCAGATCGCAGCGTGCGCGTGGCTACAGGGAGAGACGCTCTGCACTGCCGATGAGAGACATTTCGGCCTTCTCAGCCAAGGGATTGGCGAGCTCTTCCCGCAAGAGGGTGGCCTGGAAGTTCTGCCGCCTCCCGGTTAGCCCAGGCTTCAACCCCGGCGAGCTTCTCGCATCCCCCCAGAACCTCTCGCGCGAGGGGCCCGGCCTGCGCGGGGCTACCGCGATAGTCTAAGTACCAGCATGTTCGCAGGGAGTCTGCGGAGGGCGCCGGCGAAACCCCTTGAGCCAATTGACCCGCCCTCCGAAAAGGCGAAACAGCGACTGGTACACGCCTGCCACGCTCGCCCGTGAGCTCGACGTCTCGGAGCGGACCGTCCGCAAGTGGGTTCGGCAAAGAAAGCTCGCCTCCTACAAGATCGGCGGCAGCCGTCGCTTCAAGCCGGCTGACGTCGAGGCCTTTCTCGCCCGGTTCCGGGACGAGGGGGGTGGAGCCCATGAGTCCTAGTGCGCCGGTGGGGCACCCGCCCCACCAAACCCCCTACAAGCGCACCTACGCGAACGGGAAGATAGTCTGGATTGCCCGCTACTGCGACCTCGACAAGCGGGTGCGCTACGCCAAGCCTCGCTGGAACGGCCGCAAGGCCACCTTTGCTCGCAGAGCCGATGCCCAGCGGGCAATCGACGAGGCGCTCGGGGCTCTCTACGGCACCGCCAGCCGGCCCCGCAAGCTCGGGGAATTCGCGGAGCTCTGGTTTCGACGCTACCCGCGCTCGAAGCGCACCAACAGCACCAATGCCGGGCGCCTCTCCTCTGCGCTCGAGGTCGAGCTGGAAGGCAGGCCGCTGGCGGAGTGGCAGTTCGACGAGCTACATCGCCGCCAGGTCCTCGAACTGGTCGACTACATGCTGCGGGTCGAAGGCCGCGCGGCGAGGGGCGCCAGGGGAATCCTCTCCACGCTCTCGGCGATGAGCGAGGATGCGATCGCCGAGGAGGCGGCGAGCGCCAATGCGTTCAAGGGGGTCAGGATCCGCGCCAGCGACCCCCGGATCACGAAGCGCCCAAGACGGACCCGCATCTGGAGCTTCGAGCAGATGCTGGCGTTCGCCGCGGGAGGGCGCCCAGAGGTCAGAGCCGCGACTAGGCGCCCCCCAGGCCCTCGCAACCGGGGCCGAGGCCGCGCTTGTTATTTCACCCCACACGACTACGAGGCCCTCATCCTCACCCCTGGCTTCACCGGTTTGCGGCTCGGGGAGGTGCTGGCCTTGGAGGTGCAGGACTTCGATGGACGCAGCCTCAGCATCGCTCGCACGGCCCACCACGGGGACCTCATTGAGTCCAGTCGACAGAAGAACCACGAGCGCATCGTGCCTGTTCCGCCGACCCTTGCGAGGATGATCGAAGGCGCGCCCAGGCGGCCCGGCTGCGACCTGTTGTTTCCGACCCCGAGGGGCAGGCTTTGGCGAGAGGAGAACTTCTACCGGGACGTGTGGATCCCCGCCAAGCTGGCCAGCGGCATGGATCCCACTCCGCACGAGTTCCGCCACTCCTACGTGTCCAATCTGAGAGCGGGCGGAATCGACGACGCCGATCTGGCGGAGGTGGCCGGACACACCGTCGAAACGATGATCGCGGTCTACACCCATCCGCTCAGGCGAAGCCATGAGGAGATCCGCCAGCTGATCGGGTGATGGGAACCGTGGAGGCTAGGCTCAGGAGACGCATCCGAAGAAGTAGACGTGGTCGAATCCACTGGAACCACTGAGAGCCGAATGGACAAGGCGAATCTGCATGAGGGGCGTGACTACGCCTATAGGCAGAACACTCGGGCGTGGGAGCGCGTCGAGGATCGGCCAATCAAGGTCAAGCTGCTGAAGGTTCTTCCGAAAGGACAGAACCAGATCCAGTTTCCGGATGGATCAGTGGCGCGGGTTCGCTCGGCCCAACTCGTGCTCGGGTGGGAGGACGATGCTGTCGCTGAGCTCCTTCGAGAAGAGGAGCGAGAGAGGGGGTTTCGCGAAAACACCTTCAGCAATCGGGCCGTGGCCGGAGCCGCGGACGTGGTCCTGGAGGGGCTTCTGGGCCCGGACTCACCCTACGTCGACCATGATCGCGTCCACTTGACCTCTCAGCAGGAGCGGACGATCGCTGCGGCTGCAGAAGTCACTCATGACTTAGCTGACCTCAGCCCCGGTGTCCATCGCCGCGACGGCGATACCTGGCTGCCTTTGCCGGTGGTCGAGCTGCTCGCCAAGCGAATAGCCGAAAGGGCTCCGGAGGCGGTCGCCGCGGAGATCGACCGGCAAATCGGGGAGCTGCAAGAGAGGGGGCATGCCAGTTCCCTCCTGGAGTACTACAAGCCGAAATGGGACTTAGCGCTGGAGTGGGCCGGTAAAGATCCGGTCGCTCTGCCTCCCCAGCAGATGAGTCCCCGCGAAGCCTTTCAGCAGCTGTTCGAGCTCTTGCGCGGCCAAGGAACCCGGTGCGATGACTCGGAGGGTCACGCCTGGGTGGTGGAGGAGGCCCAGCTGCGAGATCTCGGCACCCTTCTCGGTCCGGTTGCCAGCTACCTGGGACGTCTTTCCCTTCGTGCCCTCGGAGATGGAATGTTCCGCCTAGCCTTGGATATGCCTCGGGCGCCCGAAGTCTTCAACACCCGAGACATGACCAATTTCGCCCTTTCCCTCACTCAGCCGCAGGTGCGGATGCTCGTCGAGATTCGTGATGCCGGCGAGCAAGGCTTGGAGTTTCCTCGCGGGTTCGGGCGGGACCGGACGCTTGAGAGCCTGATCGGTCGAGACCTCGTCTGGGAGTCGGAAGGCCGAGAGACGAGCCTCGAGACGCGGCTTGACCGAGGTAGATTCCGACTAACCGACGGAGGCTGGCGGGCGCTTGAGCTGATGCAGGCCGACCCGGGCTGAGAGCGGAACTCGTAGGAGAGGTCGAGGAAGACCACTGCACGGAATCCCGGCGGCGAGCCGTGCGCCTCGCCCTCCCCGTCGAAGCGAGGAGCTGCTTAGGTCGGGTAGTCGAACCGCTGGTACCGTTGACCTGAGGAAGCATGAAGCTTTTTCGCTACATCACCGCTACGAACCGGACGGAATCCAGCCCGGCGTCACACCCCAAGCGGTTCAACCGCCTGTGGGGCGTTGGTCTTTCAAGCCGAAGGTCGCGGGTTCGACTCCCGTCGGGCGCATTCCTAGAGGTTCCTTGCAGTGCCAGGTTTTGCCCAGTCTGGAGCCAGATCCTCGGCGGCGGGGTTGATCGGCGTTCCGGCGAGTGCCGGGCCATTCCGGGGCGTTCCGGCGCGCGAGTGTCTCATTTCTGTCTCATTTTTCGGACGGGCTTGCTGAGCCTTCGTGGCGTTCCGCGAGCCGCGCCAGCTCGGCCATCGTGACGCCGAGCGCGGCGGCCAGGTCCCGGACGGTGGCCCAGGTCGGGTTGGCATTGCCGGTCTCGATCTGCGACAGAGCGCGGGTCGTGATGTCGGCCTGCTCGGAAAGCGTCTCCTGCGTCATCTCGCGTTTCGTCCGCAGCTGACGAATCGCTTTGCCGAGCGCAGGCTGGGAGCGCCGTGACTGCCGCATCGGCCTGCACGTTCTCAGAAAAGGCGGCCCATACCGCAACTAGAACTATGTTTCCGGCCTTGCTAGCCTGAGTCGAGAAGCGGCCCCCGGTGGCGGTGGTGCGCCAGCCGAGGGCCTGACCACAAGGAGGCATAGCTCCTCATGGCTGAGCAGAACCCTACGGGCGCAGACCGTGCGTCGGCCGACCCGGCCTCGCCCGCAACCGAAGACGCACAGGTCGAGTCAGCGGTCCTCGGCTTCGTCCTCGAAGCCCACCCGGACCACCTGACGCCCGCCGAGCTTTCGCTGGCAGTCAACCCGCAGCCGGGGGACTTCGCCAGCGACGACGCCATACAGCGCGCGGTAGACACCCTCGTCGGCGCCGGCCTGCTGCACCTGGCGGGAGGCCTCGCGGTCCCGAGCCGCGCGGCCCTCTACTTCGACCGCCTCCGAGTCGGCTGATGCTCGACAAGCAGGAGCTGGCGAAGCACTTCAGCCGCAACCTCCTTCGCATCCGCAAGGAAGCGGGTCTCTCCCAGGAAGCCCTCGGATTCCTCGCCGGCTTGCATCGCACCGAGATTGGGATGTTGGAGCGCAGGATTCGCCTACCCCGCATCGACACGCTGCTGAAACTCGCGGGCGGTCTGGAAATCGAGCCCGGCGAGCTGCTGGAGGGGATGAGGTGGAGGCCCGGCAGTTCCAGGGTCGGCCACTTCCGAGTCGGCGGGGAGGACTCGGAGCCGCGGCCGTGAGGGATTCGAGTCAGGTCCACCCGAGACACCCCCGACATCTCCTCATCCACCGGAGACCACAGGCAGACAGCCCGAGTTCGAGCCACCCCAGCATGCTGCTCGACACCCAGAGCACAGAGGTCTCACCGAGCCCCGAGACATCACCGAGGCAGGGGTCCCCGAGCCCTTGCTCAGGCACCCGCCTCGACAGCCGACGCACTACGAACCCTCCGGATTCGTGCCTGAGGCGCTCGAATCGGGCCGCTGTCGTTGGCGGTCGACGGAGGCTCGCTGAGGACGCATCGGCCGCCCCTCCCGGCGGCCGATTTTGGCGCGGCTTCGCCGCGCGGAGGCCGCCGGTAGGGAGGGGCGGCAGGAGTCTGACCTTCGGCCGAGTTCGGTTGGATCGGAGGTGCGACGAAATTCAGCCGGTACAGGAAGCGGCCGGAACTGACATAGGGGACATGAGGCAGAAAACCGTCCCGCCACCCTTCTTCACTGAGCGCAGCCTCGCCACCTATCTGGCCGTCTCCGACCGCACCATCCGCAACTGGATTAGACGCGGCGACCTGCCCAGCTACAAGCTCGGCGCGGCGAGACGGATAGACCCAGCCGACGTCGAGGTCTTCCTCGCGAGAAATCGGGACGACGCGGCATGAGGCGCGAGTCCCCGGTCAAGCGCCGCTACGCCTCCGGCAAGGTGGTCTG
>DASVWP010000107.1:0-10223 GCA_036393155.1 Solirubrobacterales bacterium
GCCACATCGCCCGGCAGCTGGAGCTCGTTCGCCGCCGTCGCGACGAGATCACGGCTCTGGAAGGCGAGCTGGTGGCGCGGCGCCGGCGGGTCCGGGACCTGATGCGAGAGCTCGGCGCCGCGGTGCCGACCTCCCGGTAGCCCGGCGAGCGAGGTTACGTCTCCGAGATCAGGCGGGCGGTCTCGGCGGCCCCGAGGTAGGGCGTGAGCGCAAACCGCAGCACGTCCGGCAGCAGGGGGCCGAGCTGGTCGGTTTCGCCGGCCAGCACCCGCCGGCCGAGCAGCGAGGCGATGCCGCCGACCACCGCCTCCCCGGTCGCCGCCGGGACAGCTCCCCCACCCGGCGCTTCCGGCGCGCCCTGCTGGAGCTGCGGGACGAAGCTCTCCACCGCCAGCTGGTAGCGGTCGTAGACCCCGCGCCCGGCTCGCAGTCCCTCCACCAGCGCCAGCTTGGCCAGGGGTGGATCGGATTCCAGCAGGCCGACGAGCGCGGCGATGCCGGCGCGGACGCGCGGTCCCCATGCCCCGGAATCGTGCCGCGCGCAGGCGGACCCGATGCGCTCGCGGATCCGCTCGACCGCCACGTCATAGGCGGCGAAGAAGCAATCGTCCTTGCTCTCGAAGTGTTTGTAGAAGTCGCTCTTGGAGACCGAGGCGCGCTGCCCGATCAGCGAAACAGTCGTTTTCTGATAGCCGACCTCAAACAGCGCCGCGGTCAGCCCGGCGATCAGCCTTTCCCGCTGATTGCGGGCGACGAACTCCGGCGAGAGACCGTGGCGGCCGCGTGGCAAACGCTCCATTAACTAATGGAGTCTGCCAGCGTACTGTCACTTTCGCCGCGCGGCTCCGCTGCCTTGGGTGGCTACATGCTGGTACGGAGAAAGCACGAACTCAGCCAGTTCCGGCAGCAGGTCGGGGGCCTGTTCCGCCTCGCCCCTCCGAATCGCCTGATGGAGGATCCAGGCAACTCCGCCGACCAGGGTTTCCTCGATCGTCATCGGCAGGTCCGCCTCCTCGGGGGTGTTCCGGGCGAGCAGCTCGATGAACTTGCTGACAGCGCCGTCATAGCGGGCCGAAGCGGCCGGCGTCGCCGACATCGCCTCGACCAGGCACATCCGCGCCGCGGCGGGGTTCTCGGCGACGAACCGCAGGAAGGCGGCCAGCCCGGCTTCGATCCGCTCGGGCCAATCTCCCTCGCTGGCGGCGCAGGCCTCTTCGACCTCCTGGAGGCTGTCGCGGACCGTCGTGTCGAAGGCGGCGAGGAAGAGGTCTTCCTTGCCGTCGAAGTTGTCGTAGAGCGTTTTCCGCGCGACACCGGCACGCCGAACTATGTCGGCGATTTTCGTCGACTCGTAGCCCTGCTCAGCGCACAACCCGGCCATCGCATCGATCATGCGGCGTCGCTTATGAACAGCGACGAACTCTTTTGGAAGCTCGGGCCGAATCGGCTTCATCTGGGCTCCCCGGGATGAGGTGGGAGCATGCTCGAAGAATACCCCCGTTCTCCAAATATCCGCGCACGCCACCATCTCTTTTGGTACCTTGAGAAGACTCGGGTTGTTTTTCTTGGGAACAAAATGGTTTCTCGGGTGGGTCGCGATCGAATTCAGCTCAAGCAGGAGGTCCTCGTCGCCGCGATCGGCGACGGTTGGTCATCCGACCAGGTCGACGCTGCTCTCGAGCTGCTCTCCAACAGCGACGGCAAGTTTCCCTCGGGCGTTCGAAAGCTGCCCTCAGATCTCGTCAAGGCGGTCCAGCGCGAGCGCCTGATCGCGGCGATGCTGCGATCGGCTGCAGAGCTCGGCTACCGGGAAACCAACGTCCAAGACGTGATTGAGAGGGCCGGCGTCTCACGCCCGACCTTCTACGAGCACTTCGCGAACAAAGAAGACTGCTTCCTGGCTGCCTTCGATACTAGCGCCTCTCGTTTGTGGGAAAAGGTCGAAGCCGCCTCCAGCCAGGGCGGCGGCGTGTGGCGCGACCGGCTGCGGCTGGGACTGGAAGCGGTGCTCGACTTCGCCCGCACCGAGGCGGACACCGCCCGCACCCTGATCGTCGAGGCGCGGGCGGCGAGCGCCGACGCGGTGATGCGCCGGGTGCAGATGCTCGACCGGTTCGCCAGCTGCCTGCACGCGCAGGCCGACGAGCTGCTGCCCGGCGGCGCGCCGCACACGATGATGACCGCCTCCGGAGTGGTCGGCGGCGTCGAAGCGATCCTCTACTCGCGCCTGTGCAAAGGCGAGGTCGAGGACCTGCCCGCCCTCCTCCCCTCCCTGATGTATTTCGTGGTCCTGCCGTACGAGGGCCACGACGCGGCCAGCGCCGAGCTGGCGGCTGAAGCCGGCTGAGCCGGCGAGCACCGGGCGAGACGGAGGGGGTGGGATTCGAACCCACGAGGGGCCTTACGACCCCCAACAGTTTTCGAGACTGCCCCGTTCAACCACTCCGGCACCCCTCCGGGGACAGGTACGGCCAGGCAATTCTAGGGTCGGCCCACTCTCGGTGACGCCACGGCTCGGGATTTGCGTACCTAAAGAGTTCCGCCGAGCGGCCGATCAAGCCGTGTGGGCAGTGGAGCGCAAACCCGGATCGGGCGGTTCTTCGATCGCCACCCGCTGGTCCTGCGGGCGCTCGCTCTCGCCGCCCTGACCTGGGGGGTCGGCTACCTGATCTGGCGCATCGGCTGGAGCGGCCAGGGCGCGAGCCCGCTCGCCTTCGCGATGCTGCTGCTGACCGAGATCTACGGGTTCTGGGCCCTCGGGATCCTCACCTGGTTCTCCTGGTCGCGGCCGGCGGCGGTGCGTCCCTTCGCCACCCCAGGGCGCACGGTCGACGTCTACGTCTGCACCTACGACGAGCCGATCGAGGTGATCATGGCGACGCTCGCCGGGTGCCGGGCGCTGACCTATCCCCACACCACCTACCTGCTCGACGACGGCCGGCGCCCGGAGATGAAGGAGATCGCCGAGCTGGCCGGCGCCCGCTACCTGACGCGCGAGGACAACTCGCACGCCAAGGCCGGCAATCTCAACGCCGCCCTGCCGCGCACCGATGGCGAGCTCGTCCTGGTGCTCGACGCCGACCACGTGCCGATGCCCGACGCGCTCGACGCGATGGTCGGCTACTTCGACGACGAGCGGATGGCGGTCGTGCAGACGCCCCACGACTTCTTCAACCACGACTCCGTCCAGCACTACGTGGTCGGCCGCCACGAGCAGTCCCTCTTCTACCGCGTGGTCTGTCCCGGCAAGGACCGTCACGGGGCCGCCTACTGGTGCGGCTCGGCGGCCCTGATCAGGCGCGAGGCACTGCTGGAGATCGGCGGGGTCGCCACCGAGACGATCGCCGAGGACTTCCACACGACGATCCGCCTGCTGCGCCACGGCTGGCGCAGCCGCTACCACGACGAGGTCCTGGTCCAGGGCCTGGCGCCGCACGACCTCGACGGCTACCTGCTGCAGCGCGACCGCTGGGCGCGCGGCAACCTCGCCGTCTTCACCCTGCCGGAGTCGCCGCTGCGCGCCGACACCCTGAGCCCCCTGCAGCGCCTCTCCTACTTCGCCAGCCTGGCCGCCTACCTGGCGCCGCCGATGCGACTGCTGCTGCTGCTGACGCTGGGGCTGGTGCTGTGGACCGGCGAGCTGCCGATGAAGGTCAGCGCGCTCGCGCTGGCGGCGCTCTGGCTGCCGGCCGTGACCCTCAACCTCAGCGCCGGCGCGGCGCTGGCGCGCGGCTACATGCGGATCCCCGAGACCGCCCACTACGAGTTGCTGACGATGGAGATCTACACCCGGGCCCTGCGCTGCATCTTGCGGCCGGGCAAGACGAAGTTCAAGGTGACGCCGAAGCAGGGTGCCGACGGCGGCGGCCTCGCCGCCGTGCGGAAGCTCCACCTCGTCCTCTTCTGCATCGTCCTGCTCGGGGTCGGGACGCTGATGCGCCTGCTCGACCTGGCCGGCGTCGGGCCATTGCCGGACATGCCGGGGATCGCCGCGGTGATCGTGCCGCTGCTCGGCCTGGTCGAGCTGCGACGGCTGCTGCGAACCACCTGGGCGGTCGGGCGGCGGCGGCAGCGCCGGCTGGTCTACCGCTTCGAGGGCGACGCCGAGGCTCACTGCTTCCTGCCCAGCGGCCACGTCGGCGCCCGCCTGGTCGACGCCAGCTCCGCCGGCGTCGGCCTGGTCGCCGACGCGCCGATCGAGGTCGGGGCGCGTCCCGCCGTGCTGCTCGAGCTGGCCGATGCCGCCGGGGCCCCGCACGAGGTCACCGCGCAGGTCGAGGTGCGCAGCTGCCGCGAGGTCGACGGCAAGCACCTGATCGGCGCCGTGATCTCCGACATCGACCCGGAGGCACGACTGCGGCTGATGGAGTGGTGCTACGTGGTCTGCAGCCACGAGCGCCTGCGCGGCCGCCGGCCGAGCACCCCGGTGCCGGAGTCCGAGGCGATCGTCGTCTCGCTCGACGACTACCGCGAGCTCACCCACGGCCTCGCCCCGGTCCCGGCCATGGAACAGGCCTAGAGGAACTGGCGCAGCACCGCGTGGCCCGGCCACGGGTTGTGGTGCAACCGCACCCAAGCTGGGTGGTTTGGGCGGATTCGGCCGGCCCGCGCAGACGTGATGGTAGGTGGATGTCCCCCTCACGCGCGTTTCCGGCCGTCCTCGCCGTCCTCCTCATCAGCACCCTCGCCCCCGCCACGGCCGCGGCCGCGTCGCCAGAAGAACTGCAGCCCCCGCAGGTCGAACCCTGGGCCGGCGAGGGCAGCACCGCGAAATGCGACGGCGGCGAATGGAAAAACGGCCCCGTCACCTACACCTACCAGTGGGTCCTCGACCCGGGCCCCTCGCAGGTCGTCGTCCACACCGAGGGACCGACCGGCGCCGGCCAGGCCTCCTACACGGCCCTGGCGGCTAACGTCAACCACGTACTGGCCTGTGAGGTGACCGTGAGCAACGGAGAAGGCACGGTCGGGCCGATCGTCGCCCAGGGGCGCGGACCCTTCCCGAACAGCTCGCTCGTGCAGCCGCTGCTGAGCGTCGAAGTCAACGGCGCGACGATCTCCGGCGACGTCGGCGGCGGCCTCAGCGGCAGCAACGAAGTCACCGTCTCCCTGCGTCGCGACAACGCCTGCCAATACTGCGAAACCGGCCCCGGCCCGCGCACCGTGCAGAGCGCCTCCGACACGATCGAAAACTCGAGCGGGCAATGGAGCGTCACCCTGCCGACCCACGCGGTGGCAGATGATCGCGACACCCTCTTCCTCGATTTCAGCGGCGCGGGACCGGTGGAAGGCAGCACGACCTCATCCGGAGTGCCGCCGGACACCACGATCAACCCGCCCCAGGAAGAAGCGCCCAACCTGCTGGGCGAAGTGCGGATCTGGCCGAACCCCAACGGCCATGCGGTGGTGGTGCGCGCCAAGCGCTGCTCCGGGGACCTGGTCTGCTCGAAGGCGGTCGTTCACGCACCCGGGCACGGCGGCGACATCGTCGCCACGCGCGAACCGGTCGAAGAAGTCGGAGACTCCTTCGTCGCCACCCTGACCGGCACCGCGACCAACGACGACCCGATCAGCGCTTCGCTCTGGACGGTGAGCTTCAGCGAACCCCACCCGACGCTTCTCGAGGTGACCAAGGCGGCGCCGATGCTCGGCGTCTACGAAAACCCCAGCGACGTGCTCGTGCCGGGCGGGGAAGAAGGGGAAGGCGAAGGGGAAGGGGCGCCGAGATTCGAAGCCCGGCTGGCACCGAAGTGCTTCGCCTTCTACGCCGAAGGCAGCGTCGAAGGGTCCCCCGCATTCGTGCGCTGCCTCGACGTCGCTCCCGAAACCCACTACGAACTGGTCCACTCCCGCGGTGCTCCGCTGCACGCCTACCCGCTGGAAACCGCAGCGGGACAGACGACGCTCGGAACCCACCTGCTCAACGCGATCGCCCCCGGCGACGTCATCGCGCTGAAGCTCGCCGCGCCGAGCGGGTCGCGCGAACTGGCCCGGACCACCGTCGGCGCCCTCCGCGTCGACCTCGAAGAGGACTCCGATCTGCTCGGAGGCAGCTGCACTCCCGGCCTCTGGCTGATGCAGCGCGGAACGATCCTCTGCCCGCCGTCGGGCATCTTCGACCCAGCCGAATTCGACTCCGAAATCAACCAGTTCGAGCGCCCCGCGTTCGCCAATGAAATCGGCAGCGTCGTCACCCTCGAAGACGACCGGGGCGGCGGTGGGACCGCGATGCACGTGCCCGCCGCGACGCAGACCGTGCCGATGGACGGGGAATCGGTCTGGGGTTCCTCCTGGCAGGCGTACGCGAACGTCACCGACGCCGCCTTTTCCTGGGCCGGAGCGGGGACGCCGACCCAGCTCGCCTACCAGACCTGGGTCGACCCGCTGACCGACGGGCCTTGGACGACCGTCCCCGGCAACCCGAACACGACCGGCGGCGCCACCGTGAGCGGCGTTCCCGCCGGCCGCTACCAGGCGCGCTGGCGGGTCACCGACGGCCACGGCGACACCAACACGCACTACTCGATGTTCTTCCAGCAGCCGGCGCTGGGCGGCCCGCGGGGAGAAACCGGGCCGAGCGGAACCCAGGGTCAGACCGGACCGGCGGGTCCATCCGGCCCATCCGGCCCGAAGGGCGCTGCCGGCAAGGATGCCAAGGTCACCTGCACCGTCAAGAACAAGGGCAAGACGAAGGTCAAGGTCACCTGCAAGGTGAAGCTCGTCTCGGCCGCGCGGGCTCGCTCGGTCTCGGTCCGGCTCTCCCGGGCCAGGCAGCTCTACGCGATCGGGTCCTCTCCCGTCCATAACGGCCGGGCCGTCGTGCCGATGCGGGCGCTCCGCCGGCTGCGTCCGGGGCAGCGCTGCGAAGTCACGGTCGTGACGCGAGCTCCGCGGTCGCCGTCGGCAACCTGGCTCGCGGACGTGACCATGCGCTGAGCCGGAGCCGAACGGAGAGGGTGGGATTCGAACCCACGAGGCGGGTTAACCCCGCCCACGCGATTTCCAATCGCGCTCCTTAAGCCACTCGGACACCTCTCCGGGGGTTCCCCTGAAGCCTAGCTGGGGGAACCCAGATCTCGGTTCTCGGGCACGAACCTGCTGACCGTGAAGGTGGCGCCCTGCGGGTCGGCGAGCACTGCCATCCGTACCCAGGGGGCATCGAAGGGCTCGGCGATCACCGTGCCGCCGAGCTCCCGGGCGCGCGCGGCGGTCGCGTCGGCGTCCTCGACGCCGAAGGTGACGCCCCAGCTCGGCGGGGTGTCGGCCTCCTCGTCGGGGATCGGGTTCAGGCTGGCGACGACGTTCTCGAAGCCGTTGGGGGCGCCGAACTCGCTCATCCGTTCGAGCGTCCCGGGGTTGAGCTCGTCGAGGAAGAGGCCGTAGCCGGGCAGGCTCCAGGCGTGGCCGCC
Organism: Solirubrobacterales bacterium; assembly: GCA_036393155.1. GTDB lineage: Bacteria > Actinomycetota > Thermoleophilia > Solirubrobacterales > 70-9 > VAYN01. Next base: position 7,410 of record DASVWP010000107.1, read on the forward strand.
GTTGAGGTCGAGGACCTCCCAGCCGAAGACGGCGCCGTAGAAGGCCGCCGCGGCCTCGAGGTCGCGCGTGTTGAGGCCATTGAAGTTGAGCGAGCCCGGTTCATTGACGACCTGCGCGCCGCGGTGCCGCCCCGCCTGCCAGAGGCAGAAGACGGCGCCCTCCGGATCGGCGCATACCGCCATCCGGCCCGCCTCGCCGACGTCGAAGGGCTCCGCCAGAACGGTGCCGCCGGCCTCGCTGACCTTGGCCGCCGTCGCGTCGGCGCCCTGCACCCAGACGTAGGTGTTCCAGGTCGCCCGGGGCGGCGCCTCCCCCATCGGCGAGGCGATCGCAGCGACGTCGCCGCCCCCGAGCCGGGCGATGAAGTAGCTGCCGGGTTCCTCCGCCGAGGTGACGTCTTCGAGCTCCCAGCCGAACAGCCCACCGTAGAACTCCACCGCCGCGGCGGGGTCCGGTTGGGTCGTGTCCACCCAGCAGGGAACGCCGGGGATGTACCTGTCTCGATCGTTCATTCGCTGCTCCTTTCGAGGTTTGCCCGACTCAAGCTAGGCACGATTCAGGTCAGTTTCTGTCCTCAATTTCTGGGACGATCAAACGCGCGATGAACGGCACCTCGAGTCGTCTCCTGGAGCTCTTGGCGCTGCTGCAGGCGCGCCGCGACTGGTCGGGCGCGGAGCTGGCCGAGCGGCTGGAGGTGTCGGGACGGACGATCCGGCGCGACGTCGAGCGGCTGCGCGAGCTCGGCTACCCGGTCGAGTCGCTGAGCGGGCCGGCCGGCGGCTACACCCTGCGGGCGGGCACCGCGATGCCTCCCCTGCTGCTCGACGAGGACGAGGCGATCGCGATCGCCGTCGGCCTGCGCACCGCGACCCGCGCCTTCGTCAGCGGCATCGAGGAGAACTCGCTGCGGGCGCTGGTCAAGCTCGAACAGGTCCTGCCCGCCCACCTGCGGCGCCGCGTCGGCGCCCTCGGCTCGGCGACGGTGGCGGCGCCGCCGGCGGGCCCGACGATCGACCCGCAGCACCTGACGACGATCGCCGCCGCCTGCCGCGACCGCGAATGCCTGCGCTTCGACTACACGAGCCGCGAGGGCGTCGAGACGCAGAGGCAGGTTGAGCCGCACGCGCTTGTCAACGTCGGCCGCCGCTGGTACCTGGTGGCCTGGGACCGCCGGCGGGAGGACTGGCGCACCTTCCGGCTCGACCGGCTCGAACGCCCGCGCCCGGCGGCCGCTCGCTTCGCGCCGCGCGAGCTGCCGGAGAAGGACGCGTCCGCCTACGTCGAGCGCAGCATCGCCGACAAGCCGAGCCGCTTCGAGGCGGTGGTCACCGTGCACGCCCCGGCCGAGGAGATAGCGCGGCGACTGCCGCCCTGGTGGGGCCGCTTCGAGCCGATCGACGGCGAGCGCTGCGAGTACCGGACCCGTGACGACGACCTCGGCTGGCTGGCGACCCGGGTGGCGATGCTGGGCGCCGACTTCGAGGTGCGCGAGCCGCCCGAGCTGGTGGAGGAGCTGCGGGCGCTCAGCCGGCGCCTGCGGCGGGCGACCGGCGCGACGCGAAGAACTCCCGCAGAAGCGCCGCGCACTCCTCCTCGCGGACGCCGCGGACCAGCCGCGGCCGATGGTTGAGTGCCGGCTCGCCGAGCACGTCGAGGACGCTGCCGGCGGCGCCGGCCTTCGGGTCGGGCGCGCCGATGACAACCGTGGGGATGCGGGCGAGGACGATCGCGCCGGCGCACATCGCACAGGGCTCGAGGGTGACGTAGAGCGTGGTCCCCGGCAGGCGCCAGCCCCCGAGCGCCTCGGCGGCGGCCCGGATCGCCAGGATCTCGGCATGGGCGGTGGGGTCGCGGCGCAGCTCGCGCTCGTTGCCGGCCGCGGCCAGCAGCTCGCCGTCGCGGAAGATCGCCGCACCGATCGGCACGTCCCCGTGCGCCTCGGCGCTTCGGGCACGCCCGAGCGCCACCGCCATCGCCTTTTCGTCGCTGGCCGTCGGCTTGCCGTCGCCAGGCGATTCCTCAACCGCGCCCATCGATCGGAGAGTATGTCGGCCTACAACTCCGGCGGCATCGCGGTGTTAGCTATAAAGCACGCGCCGCGCAGGGGATTCCGGCGAGTGTGACGCCAACCGAATGAGACGACTTCCGCCGATCCTGATCCCCCTTGCCCTGCTCGCTGCGCTGGGAGCCTTCCCCGCGCCAGCGCCCGCCCGCACCGCCCTCGGCCCGGCGCACGGGTTCGCGCCGCGCCAGCTGGTGGTCAAGTTCGCCGGTCAGCGCCGCGGCCGGGCGCTGCACCTGCCTCGCGGCGCTGGGGTGCTGGAGACGGCTCGGGCCCTGCGCCGCAACCCGCGCATCGCCTACGCGGAGCCGAACTACGTGGCGACGGCCTCGGCGGCCACCCCGACCGAATTCGAACTGCCGGACGACCCCGGGACGCTCGAAGGCACCGGAGAACCCGCCGCCGGCGCCGGCGACTGGGCCTACAAGCAGTGGAACTTCCTTCCCTGGCAGGGGATACCGACGCCGCGGCTGCCGATCTCGCCGGGAGGGGTCGACGTCGTCGATGCATGGCGCAACCTCGACGCGGTCGGCCGGCCCGGCGGCGAAGGGGTGACCGTGGCGGTCCTCGACACCGGCATCGCCTACCGCTCCGACGGACCCCGCTTCCTGCGCAGCCCCGACTTCGCCGCCAGCCAGTTCGTCAAGGGCTACGACTTCGTCCAGGACGACCGCGTCCCGCTGGACGAAAACGGCCACGGGACGCACGTCGCGGGGACGATCGGCGAGCGGACGGACAACGGCGTCGGCCT
>DASVWP010000108.1:0-8234 GCA_036393155.1 Solirubrobacterales bacterium
TACAGACGGGGCGCCGCTTGGCGGCGCCCCCCTCGGTTCTTAGAACGGGATGTCGTCTTCCCCGCCGCCTCCGCCGCTCCCCATGGGAGCGCCTTCGAAGTCGGAGGTGTCGGCCGGGACGTCGCTGGGCGGGGGGCTGAAGCCGCCGCCGTTGCCGTTGCCGCCGCCCGAGCCGTCGCGCGAGCCGAGGAACTGGACGCTGTTGGCGATGATTTCCACCGTCTGGCGTTTGTTCCCCTGCTGGTCTTCCCACTCGCGCCAGTCGAGCCGGCCTTCGACCGCGACCGGGCGCCCTTTCGAGAGGTAGTTGGCGCAGTTCTCCCCCTGGGCGCCCCAGACGGTGACGTCGAAGAAGTTCGGCTTGTCGACCCAGTTCCCGCTCTGGTCTTTGCGGCGGCTGTTGACCGCCACCCGGAGCTTGCAGATCGCGGTGCCGCCCCCGGTGTGCCGCAGCTCCGGGTCCCGGGTCAGGTTCCCGGTGATGACCACCACGTTGACGTTCGAAGCTGCCAAAACACTCACTCCTCTGAGATCGCTTGCTGATGTTCCAGTCTAAGAGTGCGCGCGGCGCGACTTCCCCCCGGCAGGAGGGCTTTCCCGCAAACACCGAGGCGCGGAGCGCCTACTCGTCGCTGTCGCTGCCGAACTCGCCGCGGTCCTCGCGGGGGCCGTGAGCGCTGCGCTCACGCGGTCCGGGCGAGGCGGTGGCGACGGGCGGCACGATCACCGGCGCGCCGGGATCGACTTTGAAGATCCGGAAGCGGAGGACGCCGTCGGCGATCTTCAGGTTGTGGTCGAGCGAGTCGAGCAGCTCGCTCGGGGCCTCGAAGCGGAACCAGCGGTAATCCGCCTCGGTGCGCCGGTTGATTTCGTAGGCCATCTTCCGCAGGCCCCAGTCGTTCTCGTGTTTGAGAGCGCCGGAGGCCTCGATCTGACCACGCGCCTCCTGCGCCAGGGCGTCGCGCGCCGGGGCGTCAAGTTGGGGGTCCAGCATCAGGACCAGCTCGTATTCGCGTGCTGCGGCCAAAACGGCGAAGGACTATAGCGGTGGCGTCCGTTCAGTGCGGGGCGAACTCGATCGAGCCGTCGCTCGGGGGTGGGGCTGGAGCAGGTTCCGGTGGCGGCAGAACGGGCGGCGCAGAAGCCGGGGACGCCGTTGGCGCGGGAGTGGAGGCAGCGGGCGCTTCGGGGTGGAAGCGGGGCGGTGGGGAGGACGGGACACCGCCCGCCGCGCGCGAGGGGCGGCGACGACGAGGGCGGTGGATGCGCTTGCGCGTGCCGATCACCGCATCCGCCGCGCCACGGCCGTGTCGAGTTCGTCGCCCACCGGGAGACAAACTCGACACGCGCCGCCGGCTCGGTGCCTTTCGCCGCGGGTTGACCCGGGGTCGCGACCGCGGCGCCTGCGCGGTCTTCGCGACCCGCGGCAGGCCGACGTCGGCGGCCAGCGGTGGCGGATCCGGGGGCCTCAGTAGCCCTGGCAGCAGCTGCAGGACGAGCAGCGCGGCGAGAGCGACCCCGACCACTTTCGCCAGCCCTCTCCACCTGATTCGAACCGCGCCCACCGGCACCCAAGGCAAAGGCGCCGGCTCCTTCTCCCCTGGCGGGAGCTAAGCCACCTGTTCGCGCAGCTCGGCGATGTCGTGCAGCTGCTCGTCCACCCAGTCGCCGGGGTTGCGGGCGAAGATGATCTCCTTCAGCCGCTGGGCCCGCACCCGGCGCTCCTCGGGGTCCATGGTCAGGGCGCGGTAGATCGTGTCGGCCTGCTCCTGGATGTCGAATGGGTTGACCGAGAGCACGCAGTCGGCCAGCTCCTGGTGGGAGCCGGTGTTCTCGCTCAGCATCAGCACCCCGTCGCGGGTGTTGACCGCCGGCGCCTCCTTGGCGACCAGGTTCATGCCGTCGAAGATCGCGTTGACCATCAGCAGGTCGAAGTGCTTGTAGCGGGCGACCGCGTCGTGGAAGTTCTCGTAGATCCGCAGGTCGATCGGCATCCAGTCGGTGGTCCCGTGGCGGTGGTTGACGACCGCGACCAGGGCCTCGATCCGCTCCAGGTACTCCGCGTACTCCGGGACGTCCTGGCGCGAGGGCTGCAGGTGGGCGATGAAGGTGACCTCTTCGCGGAACTCGGGGTGCTGGGTGAGGAAGGTGTCGAAGGCGGTGAAGCCGCGCAGCACGTTCTTCGAGAGGTCGGCGCGGTCGACCCGCAGGATCAGGTGCCGCCGCCGCCGCTCCAGCACCTCGCGCTCGGCTTCGGCGACCTCCGGCAGGGCAGCGGCGCGGCGCAGGCGCTCGGCGTCGATCGACAGCGGGTAGGCGCGGGCCAGCGTGCGGCCGCCCGCGTGCCGCACTTCGCCGGCCGTGTAGTCGACCTCGGCCTCCAGCAGTTCGTCGCAGCAGCGCAGGAAGTTGATGCAGTACGCGTGCGTGTGGAAGCCGATGATGTCGTTGGCCAGCATGCCCTGGAAGATGGCCTCGCGGATCCGCCCCGGCAGCACCCGCCAGCTGTCGGGCTGGGACCAGGGGATGTGCACGAAGTGGTGGAGGAAGACGTCGGGGCGCTCGGCGCGGATCATCCCCGGCGCCGTGTAGAGGTGGTAGTCGTGCAGCATCACCAGCGGCCGCTCGCGCCCCTCGACCTGGCGCAGCACCGCGTCGGCGATGTCCTGGTTGACCGCCTGGTAGCCGTAGTCCCAGGCGTCGAGCTCTTCCTGGCGGATGTCCGGGGCGTTGGAGAGGTCCCAGAGGTAGTGCTGGATGAACCAGAGGATCGGGTTGGCGATCACGTTGTAGAAGCGCTCGTAGGCCTGCGGATCGCTGCCGACCAGCAGCACGCTGTAGTCGATGCCGTCGATCGAGATCTCGACCGGCCCGCCCTCTTCCTCGGAGACCGCGATGTCCTCCTCGGTCATCGCCGAGGCGATCCACAGCGCCTCGCGGTGGGAGACCAGGCCCGACAGCGCGGTGACCAGGCCGCCGCCGCCGCGGCGCACGGTGCGCTCGCCGTTCTCGTCGCGCTCGAACTGGGCCGGCCCCCGATTCGAGACGATGATCAGAGGCGAGCTGTCCACGCGGCAGAGGTTAGGCGATGGGCGCCAGGGCTCAGGTGCCGACGTCGCCGAGCAGCCGCAGCCAGTCGCGCAGCAGCCGGGGGGAGAGGAACCTGCTCCGCGCGTGCTCCTTGCCGGCCCGGCCCAGACGCTTGCCGAGCTCGGGGTCGGCGAGGATCTCGAGGCTGCGCTGGGCACACTCCGAGGGCGAGTCGACGAGGAAGCCGCCGACGCCGTCTTCGATCTGCAGCGGGATGCCGCCGACGTTGCCGGCAACCGTCGGGCGGCCCTTCCAGAGCGCCTCGGTGACCGTGAGGCCGAAGCCCTCGCGGATCGACTTCTGCAGGCAGACGTCGGACTGCGACTGGAAGGCGTTGACCTCGATCGCGCCGACGTTGTTGAGGTTGCTGAGGATCTTGATGTCGGGGTCGCTGTCGGCGTATTCGAAGGTCTTCTGGAAGTACTCGCGGCCCTCCGGGTCGTCGGTGGCCATCGAGCCGACCATCGCGAGCTGCGCCTCGGGGACGGTCTCGGTCACCTCGCGGTAGGCGTCGATGACGCCGATCGGGTCCTTCCAGGGGTCGAAGCGGGAGACCTGGGTGATCAGCGGCCGGTCGACGTCGATTCCGAACTGGCGGCAGACGAAGGCCGCGTCCTCGGGCGAGAAGGCCATGTTCTTCGGCGAGAGGGGATCGATCGCCGGCGGGATGATGTTGACCCCGTTCTCGTGGTCGACCCCGCCGGGCACGTAGTCGGGGAGGTGCCAGACGGTGGCGTCGTACTCGCCGATCAGCGGCAGCAGGCGGGCGATCGGGGCCGGGTTGGGGGTCGAGAGGTCGATGTGGCAGCGCCAGATCCAGTTGCACCCCTTCTGCTCGGCGCCGCGCCGCAGCCCGATCGGCTGCGGGTCGTGGACGATCACCGTGTCCCATTCGCCCTGCAGGCCGTCGGCGTTGATCTGGTTGATCTCGTCGAAGATCTCCCACTGCTCGTCGCTCAGCGTCTCCTCGGCGCCCTGCAGCGAGTTGTGCAGGAGCTTGGTGGCGTTGAAGAACTCCTCCTTGCCGAAGATCACGTGCCAGTGCGCGTCGAGGCCGATGTCGCGCATCAGCGGCACGAGCGTGTAGAGGATCTCCGAGACCCCGCCGCCGAAGGCGGTGGCGCTGACGTGGAGGACCCGCTTGCCTTTCAGGGGCTCCGCGAGGTCGCGAATCTCCTGCGTCAGCTCGCGACCGACGATGTGCGTGTAGTCGGTGAGGGACTTCTGGCCAAGGGCGACTTCTTGGAGCAAGGCCGGAGTTCTACACGGGTTGGCGGCGAGGTGCGGTCCAGCCCTCGCGGCGGCTGTCGGTCAGCCTTCGCCGACCGTGTCCGGACGCTTGCCCAGCGTCACTTCGACGTGCTTGCGTTCGCCTTCGCGGATGATCGTCAGGGTGACCTTTTCGCCGGGCTTGCGGAAGGCGATGTAGCGGGCGAGGTCGTTGGGCCCGACGACGTTGTGCCCGTCCACCTGGAGGATCACGTCGCCGCCGGTCCGGTAGGGCTGTCCCTGGAAGACGAGCTTTTCGCTGCCTTCCCGCAGGCCCGCCTTCTGTGCCGGCCCGCCGGGGACGACTTCCGCGATCAGGCCCCCGAAGGTCGTGTTGAGGCCGAGCTTTTCGGCCAACTGCGGATACAGCGCCTGGCTGGAGACCCCGATGTAGGCGTATTCGGCCGTGCCGTCTTCCATCAGCTGGGCCACCGAGCGGCGGATCGCCGAGATCGGCACCGCGAAGCCGACCCCGTCGTTGGCGCCGGAGTTGGTCTCGATCTGCTGGTTGATCCCGATCACCCGGGCGCCGGCGTCGAGCAGCGGGCCGCCGGAGTTGCCGGGGTTGATCGAGGCGTCGGTCTGGATCGCGCCCTCGATCTGGAACTGGGTCAGGGATTTGACCGAGCGGTCGGTGGCCGAGACCACGCCGACCGAGAGCGACTGCTGCTCGCCGAAGGGGCTGCCGATCGCCGCCACCGGCTGGCCGACCTGCAGCGTCTTGTCGTTGCCGAGCTGCAGCGGGTGCAGCTTGAAGCCGTCGGGCTGGATCTTCAGCAGGGCGACGTCGGCGAACGGGTCGAAGCCGACGATTTCCGCTTCGACCACGTTGCGGTCGGGGAATTCGATGAAGACTTCCTTGGCCGGCTTGCGGGTGCCGGTCGATTCGTCGGTGACCACGTGGGCGTTGGTCACGATGTGGCCTTCGGTGTCGAGGACGAAGCCCGAGCCCTCGGCGGCGCCGGCGCTGCCGCCGAAGATCGAACGGATCGTCACCACGCCCGGCGAGGCTTCGCGGTAGACCCGGGCGGCGTCGAAGCCGCTGGCGGCGGTCTCGACGATGACCTGCTTGGGTTCGCTCGTTCCGGCCTGAGGCGCGCCGGTCGAGGTCGAGCCGCCGCTGCCGCAGCCGGCGAGCAGGGCCAGGCACAGCGTCAGGGCGGCGAGCGCCGCGAGGCGCTTCACGAGCCCATCCGTGCCGGCAGCGGTGAGGCCGGTTGCGCCGCGGGGGCCTCGCGGCCGGCCGGCGGCAGGTCGAGCGTGAAGGCCGTGTAGCGACGGGACGAGCTGATCGTGATCCGGCCGTCCATCCGCTGCGCCAGCTCGCGGGCGATCGCCAGGCCGAGCCCCGAACCGCCGGCCGAGTCGGCGGTGTAGAAGCGCTCGAAGATCCGGCCCTGGACCCGCTGGGGGATGCCGGACCCCTCGTCGGAGACGGTCAGCTCGGCGCGGCGGTTGGCGGAATAGGTGGTCACGGTGACCTTCGTGCCCTCGGGGGTGTGGGTGAGGGCGTTGTCGAGCAGGATACGGATGATCTGCCGCACGCGATCCGGGTCGCCGTGGGCGATCGCCGGCCGGTCGGGGGTCCGGAGCTCGAGCCGAGACCCGCGCACGTCCGCCCGCGGCCCGAACTCCCGCGTCACCTCGCGCGCCAGTTCGCCGAGGTCGACGCTGCGCGCGTGCATCACCATCGCCCCCGCGTCGAGTTGGGAGAGGTCGAGCAGGTCGGCGGTCAGCTTGGTCAGGCGCTCGATCTGCTGGCGCATCGTGCGGACGAATTCCTCCCGCTCCTCGGGGCTCGGGTCCTCCTCTTCCAGCAGCTCGACGAAGCCGCCGAGGCTGAAGATCGGCGTCCGTAGCTCGTGCGAGGCGTTGGCGATGAACTGTTTGCGGGCGCTGTCGAGCTCGGCCAGGCGGCTCTGCATCTCGTTGAAGGTGCGGGCCAGCTGCCCCAGCTGCCCGGCCGGGGCAACCGGGATCTTCGTCTCGAAGTTCCCGTCGGCCACCTTGCGCGCCGCCTCCTGCAGGTGGCGGATGTTGCTGGCGGCGACCTGGGCGAAGTAGAGGCCGACCAGGCCGGCGACGAGGACGGCGATCGCGCCGCCGATCAGGATCTGGTCCTTGACCGAGGCCAGGCCGCTGGCGGCGCCGCCGATCGCGACCGCGTAGATGTAGACGATCGCCGTCGTCCCGATCGCGATCGCGATCGAGATCACGGTGATCCGGCTGCCCAGGTTGTTGAGCCGGAGACGGCGCATCGGGCTGGTCCCTCTCAGTCCCGGAAGCGGTAGCCGACGCCCCGCACGGTGAAGAGGAACTCCGGCTGCTTGGGGTCCTGCTCGAGCTTCTCCCGCAGGTGCCGGATGTGGACGTCGACGGTGCGCGGGTCGCGGTACTCGGAGTCCCCCCAGACGTGCTCCAGCAGCGTCTCGCGGGTCAGCACGCGGCCGGGCGAGCGGGCCAGCGCGCCGAGGATCTCGAACTCGACGTAGGTGACGCGGACCTCCTCCTCGCGCAGGGTGACCGTGCGGCGGTCGAAGTCGATCGTCAGCTCGCCGACGGCGATCGGCGCGTCGGGGGCCGGTTCGCCGCCCATCCGCGAGCGACGCAGCGCCGCTTTGACGCGACTGCGGAACTCGCGCATCGAGAACGGCTTGGTGATGTAGTCGTCGGCGCCGACCTCCAGGCCGGCGACCTTGTCGGTCTCCGAGCCTTTTGCGGTCAGCATGATGATCGGGACCTGGCTGCGCGAGCGCAGCTGGCGGCAGACTTCGACGCCGTTGAGGCGCGGCAGCATCAGGTCGAGGATCACGAGGTCGAAGCGGCCTTCCTCGAATCGCTGCAGCGCTTCGCCGCCGTCCAGGGCCGAGGTGACGTGGTACCCGTCCTTACGGAGGGGGTAGCTCAGCAGCGTCTGGATCGATTGCTCGTCGTCGACCAGGAGTATGCGCGCTGACCCGTTTGCCATCCCTTACAGGGTAGTCGGGCGGCCAGCCTGGACGCATGTGCGAGTACTAAGAACTAAGGATCCCACCGCTATGCTCCGATAGAGGGAACGTGCAGGCACAGGAACTGAAAACCCTGGTCGAATCCGGCGAATACAAGCCCGACCCGTCGCAGGTGGCTGCGGCGATGCTGGAGCGGCGCGGCGTTAGGGAGCTGCTGACTTCCGGTCACTGGCTTTGGGGGCCAACTGGTCGAACCCCTTCGCCGGCAGCTGCCCCCCGTCGGGCAGCCTGATTTCGACACCCTTGCCGGCGAGCACCTCGCCGACCGGAGTCAGCGTGGTTTCCGCTGCCTCTCCAATCGCCACAGACACCTCGCTCAAACGTTTTTCCGGCAGCGCCGCGAGCAGCTCGTAGTCCTCGCCCCCCGAGACGGCGAGCTCCAGCGGGTCCAGGCCGGCGGCGGCGGCGACCTCGGCCAGGCCGTTGGCCAGCGGCAGCGCGGCGGCATCGATGCGGACGGCGACCCCGCTGGCCTCGGCGAGATGGCCCGCGTCGGCGCCGAGGCCGTCGCTGAGGTCGATCATCGCCCGTGCTCCCGCTCCCGCCAGGGCACGGCCGGTGCCGAGTCGCGGCGTCGGGTCCAGCTGGCGCTGTCGCAGGCGCCGCGCCGTCTCCTCGCCGACGGCGGCGGCGAGCTCGGGTCGCTCCAGCAGTAGGAGGCCGGCGGCGGCGCCGCCGATCTCGCCGGTCAGGACCAGGAGGTCGCCGGCCGCCGCGCCGCCGCGCCGCACCAGGTCCCCGGCCGTGGCCGCGTGGCCGACCGCGGTCACCGTGAGGGTGAGGACAGGGGCCCGGGTGACGTCGCCACCGGCGATCGTCGTCGCGGTCTCGGCGGCGACGGCGACGATGCCCTCGGTCAGCTCGAGG
>DASVWP010000109.1:0-6445 GCA_036393155.1 Solirubrobacterales bacterium
ACGCCGGTCGGCCCGTCGGTGCCGCCGGAGTCGCCCTCGACCGTGGTGTGGAGGTCGACCGGCGGGCGGGGGAAGCGGACGGGGGCGGTGATGAGCCGGGTCTGGATCTGGCCGGTGCGGCGGCCTTCGCGGACCGCGAGGTTGCGCAGCACGCCGCGCCGCGCCCGGGCGTCGTAGGCCGGCACCGACTCCGCCCGTGCCCAGTCGCGGACCGCGTTGCGCGCCGCGTTCCCCGCCTCGGAGGCGAGGTGGCAGTCCTCGACGTCGACGATCAGGTCCCAGCGCCCGCGGGCGTGGAAGCCCAGCGCCAGCTCCCCGTCGTCCGCCTCGCCGAAGGAGTACTCGAGCTTGTTGCGGTAGCGCCAGGTCTGCTCGGCCGGGACGATCTCCTCGAGCTCGAAGCCGTCGAGGCCGCCGATCCGCCGCAGCGCCTCGTCGATCTGCTCCGTCTTGTGGGCGAGCTGGCGCTCGTAGGCGAGGCCCTGCCAGGGGGCGCCGGGACAGGGCTCGCCGCCGTGGACGCAGACGTCCGCGACCCGGTCGGCGCCGGGTCGCAGCAGCTCGACGCTCCGCGCCTCGGCGAACCGCTTCTTCGGTTTGGTGACTTCGGCGCGGACTCGGTCGCCGGGGAGACCCCCGGCGACGAAGACCACCAGCCCGTCGTCGGTGCGGGCCACGCCGCGCCCGCCGAAGGCGAGCGAGTCGATCTCGACCTCCAGCAGCTCTCCGCGACGTGGACCGCGGGCCGCCGGCTTACCGGTGCCGGGGGCCTCTGACACCTAGCGGACTTTTTTCCGCGCCCGGGCGGCGGCTTTGCTGGCCTGTTTGCGCGCCGGTTTGGTTTTCGCGTTGACCTCTTTGCGGGCCTGTTTGACCAGCCGTTCAAGCTCTTTCAGCAGCGAGTCGGTCTGTTTGCGGCCTTTTTTGACCAGGTCCTTGAGCAGTTTCTCGGCGTCGCCGCGGGTCATCCGGCCGCGCTTGACCGCGTCGTCGAGGACGCCCTGGATCCGGTCGTGGGTAATCGTCACGCTCTGCTCGAGGCTCTCGCGGAACTGCGCGACGCTCTTGTCGAGGCCGCTGGTGGCAGCGCTGGTGGCGCGTTTCGCGGCCGGTTTTTTCGCGGAGCTTTTTTTCGCGGAGGCTTTTTTGGCGGGAGCTTTTTTCGCAGCTGGTTTTTTCGTTTTCGGTTTCGCTTTGGCTTTCGATTTCGAGCTGGCTTTTTTCGTTTTCGTGGCTTTTTTGTCCGCCATTGATTGCCTCCAAGAGTGAGTTGGGCCGCGTGACGGCACGAATATGTCACCTCTGCAGGATCTTTGTGGGCCTCCTGCCGTTCCTGCACGATCTCTGTGCGTCAGGAAGCGAGCGCCGCGGGCTCCTCGCGAGCGAACCGCGCCTCCACCGGCGCGTGGTCGGAGAGCCGCAGGGCGCGTCCTTCGAGCGGCAGCTCGCGACGCTCCGGTGGCCACTGGGTCGGCGGCCGGCGCACCTCGAGGCCGCGGACCAGCAGGTGGTCGATCGCCTCCGGCCCCGTCGGCGCGGCGAGGCCGAAGTCCTCGCGCAGGCGCTCGAAGACCTCGGGGTTCCGCGCCGGCCGCAGGTTGAGGTCGCCGCCGAAGAGAAGGGGAGCCTCCCCGGCCCACTCGCTCGCCGTGCGGGCGGCGAGCAGGACGTCGGCGGCGGCGAGCCGGGGTTGGTCGTTGGTGGCGTGCAGGTTGGCGATGCAGACGCCCGACGCGGTGCGGGTGAAGGCCATCGCCCGCCGCTCCGGCTCGCCCTCGTGGATCGCGCTCTCGCGCCGCTCGGCGATCCCGCCGAGCCGGCCGGGGACGCGGACCAGGGTGAGGTTCGAGCCGCCCTCGCCGGAGGCCATCAGGTCGGGGTTCTGGCGCGCCAGCAGGCCCCGCAGCGGGCCCAGCGAGTTGCGCGAGGTCAGCGCCCGCTGCCACTCGGCGCCGCAGGCGCGGGCCAGCGGCTCGGCGAAGCGCGGCGGACACTCCTGCAGCAGCGCCACGTCCCAGGCACTCGCCGCGAGAAGGGTCGCGAACTCGGCGCTGAGGTCGCGGTTGACCTGGATGTGGGTGGCGTTGCGCTCGTCGAGGCGCAGCAGCCGCGAGCGCCAGGTCCGCAGCGCCGGGTCGGGCGGGAAGTCGCGACCGTGGAAGAGGTTCCAGGCGAGCGCCGTGAATTCCATCGCGCCGTAGTGTCGCTGCCGTCGCGGATCGAGGCTTGACGATCCCCACCTAATATCCCGGCCTTGAACGGAGCGATCGTGACCGACAAGCGCGACTTCCTCACCGGCGAGGAGATCGGCGCCTTCGAGCTCGGCAAGCTGCTCGACCGGGCGGCGGAGCTGAAAGCCGGCCGCGGCGAGCGGCTCGGCCGCGACGCGCTGGGGGGGCGCAGCGTCGGGCTGGTCTTCGAACGGCCCTCGACGCGGACGCGGATCTCCTTCGAGGTCGGGGTCGCCGAGCTCGGCGGCACGCCGATCGTCCTGCGCGGCGACGAGATGCAGCTCTCCCGCGGCGAGTCGGTCAAGGACACCGGCCGGGTCCTCTCCCGCTTCCTCGCCGGCATCGTCGTTCGCTCCGGCTCCCACGAGGACGTCGCCGAGCTGGCGCGCGAGGCGAGCGTGCCGGTCGTCAACGGCCTCACTCCCCTGCACCATCCCTGCCAGGCGCTTGCCGACCTGCTGACCCTGCGCGAGCGCTTCGGCTCGCTGGAGGGCCTGCGGCTCGCCTACGTCGGCGACGGCAACAACGTCGCCCGCTCGCTGGCGATCCTCGGCGAGCTGGCCGGGGTCGAAGTCGTCGTCGCCTCGCCGCCCGGCTACGAGCTCGAGGAGGGTCACGCGGCGAAGCTGACCAACGACCCGCGGGCCGCGGCGGCCGACGCCGACGCCCTCTACACCGACGTCTGGATCAGCATGGGCGACGAGGCCGAAGCCCAGCGCCGGCGCGCCGACCTCGCCCCGTTCCGGCTCGATGCCGACCTGCTGGCGGCGGCGAAGGAGCGGGCGGCCGTCCTGCACTGCCTGCCCGCCCATCCCGGCGAGGAGATCACCGCCGACGTCCTGTACGGAGACGCCTCGGCCGTCTGGGACCAGGCGGAGAACCGACTGCACGCGCAGAAGGCGCTGCTCGAGCTGCTGCTCTCCCCCTGAGGAGGTCCGCGCCTGTATCCCGAACTCCACATCGGCCCGCTGACGCTGCAGACCTTCGGGCTGATGTTCGCGGCCGCCTTCCTCGCCGCCGGCGCGCTGATCTGGAAGCGGCTGGGGGAGATCGGCAAGCCGAAGGACTGGGCGTATGAGATGGGCTTCGCGGCGCTGGTCGGCGGGGTCGTCGGCTCGCGCGTCTACTTCGTCGTCCAGAACTACAGCCAGGTCAAGCACGACCTGCTCGGCAACCTGTTCGGCGGGGCGGGGCTTGTCTGGTACGGCGGGGCGATCGGCGGCGCCCTGGCGGTGATCGCCTGGGCGGCGTACCGGCGATTCCTCGGCCTGGCGCTGCTCGACCTGGCGGCGCCGGCGCTGGCGCTCGGCTACGCGATCGGCCGCTGCGGCTGCCAGCTCTCCGGCGACGGCGACTACGGCAAGCCGTTCAGCGGCCTGACCGCGATGTCCTACCCGAACGGCACCGTGCCGACCGACCGCACCGTCTACCCGACGCCGGTCTACGAGACGGTGGCGATGGGGCTCGGCGCCTGGCTGCTCTGGCAGCTGCGCGACCGGGTCCGCGCGGGGGTCCTTTTCGCGATCTACCTGATGTACGCGGGGGCCGAGCGCTTCCTGATCGAGTTCCTGCGCCGCAACCACCGGACGGTGATCGGGCTGACCGACGCGCAGCTGGAGAGCATCGCGATGATGGCGGTCGGAGCGCTCTGGATCGCTATCGTGGTGCGCCGGCACGGAGGCATCGGACGCCCGGCGGCGAACGATGCGGTGCAGCCTGCGACCTGAAGCGGGCGTCCCGATTCCCTATTCGACTGCGAGAAAACGATGGTAGCCTTGCACAGGAACTTTAGAGCGGTTGCGAACCGGGGAGGACTCGCCGATGGGGGCTGTTGACATTCAGAGTCAGGACGGACCGTCCGCGCGTACGGTCAGCGCGGTGCTGGACGACGCGGCGGAGCGGATCGCCGCCGCCGGGGTCGAGCAGGCTCGCGCCGACGCTGAAAAGCTGGTCGCCGACTCGATGGGCGTGAAGCCCGAGGACCTGCAGGTCGACAGCGGCGGGGAGATCCCCGCCGACGTGGCCGAGCTGATCGAGCAGCGGGTGCAGCGCCGGGTCGAGCGCGAGCCGATGGCCTACATCCTCGGCCGCGCTCCCTTCCGCCAGCTGGAAATCGCCGTCGACGAGCGCGTGCTGTGGCCGCGCCGCGAGACCGAGCTGCTGGTCGAGGTCGGGATCGAACTGCCCGAGGGCGCCCGCGTCCACGAGGTCGGCACCGGCTCGGGGGCGATCTCGCTGGCGCTGCTGTCGGAGCGGCCGGACCTGCGGATCAGCGCCTCGGACCTCTCGCCGGAAGCGGTCGAAGCCGCGCGTGAGAACGCCGAGCGGCTGGGCCTCGATCTCGACGTCCGGGTAGCGGAAGGGCTGCCCGACGACCTGGAGGGCATCGACCTGGTGATCGCCAACCTGCCCTACGTCACCGACGAGACGATCTTCGACCGCTCGCCCGAGATCCAGAAGGAGCCGCGGATCGCGGTGACCGGCGCCTGCGGCGCTGACGGCCTCGGGGTGATCCGCGGGCTGATCGAGGAAACGCCCTCCGGCTGGCGGATGGCGATGGAGCACGACACCCACCACGGCCCGGCGATGCGCGAGCTGTTGCGCGACGCCACTACCCTTCAGGACTATGAAGGTGACGAGCGGGTGACTGTCGGCTTCGCTCCATGACCGAGACGGCATCGGGCTCCACTACGGAGCAGCGCCGGGCGAAGGTCGAGCGGCTGCGCGAGCGGGGGGTCGATCCCTACCCGCACTCCTTCGAAGGGCGTGACCACGTCGAGGAGATCCTCGCCGCGCATGATCCGGAGACGCTGGGAGAGGGAGAGCGCGAGGAGTTCAGCTACCGCGTGATGGGCCGGGTCACCGGCAAGCGCGGCCACGGCAAGATCGCCTTCCTCGACGTCCGCGACGTCACCGGCACGATCCAGGTCGTGGCGCGGCGCGATGTGCTCGGCGACGAGGCCTTCGAGGGGCTCGAGGACCTCGACGTCGGCGACCTGGTCGGCGTCGAGGGGGTGCTCTACGTGACCAAGCGGGGGCAGGTGGCGATCGGCCTGCGCCGCGCCGTGCTGCTGGCGCCGGCGCTGCTCGACCCGCCCGACCTCTTCCACGGCATCTCCGATCCGGAGGTGCGCTACCGCCAGCGCGAACTCGACCTGATGGCGAACGAGGCCTCGCGCGAGGTGTTCAAGAAGCGCTCGAAGCTGATCTGGGAGATCCGCAACTACATGAACTCGCGCGGCTGGGTGGAGTTGGAAACTCCGGTCCTGCAGCGGCTTACCGGCGGCGCCGCGGCGCGGCCGTTCGTCACCCACCACCACGCGCTGGACCGCGAGCTGTTCCTGCGCACGGCGACCGAGCTCTACCTGAAGCGGGCGATCGTCGGCGGCTTCGAGGACGTCTACGAGTTCGGCAAGTTCTTCCGCAACGAGGGGATGTCGCCGCAGCACAACCCCGAGTTCACGATGCTGGAGATGTTCGTCGGCGGGGCGGACTACGAAGGCGTGATGACCTTCGTCGAGCACCTGGTGGCGAGCGTGGTGGAGACGGTGCTGGGGACGACGAAGGTGATGCGCGACGGGGTCGAGATCGACTTCGCGGCACCCTGGCCGCGGGTGCGGCTGCGCGACGAGCTGCTGCGCGAGACGGGCTTGGACATCTACGAGGCGAGCCGCGACGAACTTGCCGAGGCGGCGGGCGACGAGGTCGACGAGACCGACGACTGGGCCGGCGTGGTGGACACGCTGCAGGGCAAGCTGGTCGAGCCGAAGCTGATCCAGCCGACCTACATCATCGACCTGCCGATCGACATCTGGCCGCTGGTCAAGGTGCACGAGGAGAGCCCGCGGATCTGCGAGGCCTTCGACGGGATCGTCGCCGGGATGGAGATCGTCGGCGGCGGGACCGACCTCAACGACCCGATTGAGCAGCGGGTGCGGTTCGTCAAGCAGCGCGAGCGCCAGGAGTCCGGCGCCGAGGCGGACCCACATCCTCACGACGAGGAGTTCGTCAAAGCCCTCGAATACGGAATGCCGCCGGCGAGCGGCTGCGGCCTGGGGATCGACCGCCTGCTGATGATCATGACCGAGTCCAAGACGCTGCGGGACGTGATCATCTACCCCGCCATGCGCGAGCTGCGCTGAGGCCGTAGGACGCGGCGCCAGGGGCGCACCGTCGGCTTCGCGTCGTGCAGAGCACTGCCGCTCCGCCGGCGG
>DASVWP010000110.1:0-21605 GCA_036393155.1 Solirubrobacterales bacterium
AACACCGCCGTCCCGCAGGCCTACGAGAACGCGCAGGCCGGGATCAGGAAGCTGACGACCGAGACCGGGGCCGGGCAGTGGGGCTCCTCGCTCGCGTTCGCCTGCTCGCTGTTCGGGCTGGAGTGCGAGGTGTTCATGGTCGGCGTCTCCTACGACCAGAAGCCCTACCGCCGGGCGATGATCGAGACCTGGGGCGGGACTGTCCACCGCAGCCCGACCGAGCTCACCGACGCCGGGCGCTCGCAGGCCTCCCATCCCAGCGGCAGCCTCGGGATCGCGATCTCCGAGGCGGTCGAGGTGGCGGCGAAAAGCGAGAACGCCAACTACGCCCTCGGCTCGGTGCTGAACCACGTCTGCCTGCACCAGACGGTGATCGGCCAGGAGGCGATCGAGGCGATGGAGCTGGCGGGCGAGTACCCAGACGTGGTCGTCGGCTGCGTCGGCGGCGGCTCCAACTTCGCCGGCCTCGTCTACCCCTTCGTGCGCGCCAACCTGCGCCAGGGCAAGAGGACCCGCTTCCTCGGCGCCGAGCCCGCCGCCTGCCCGACCCTGACCCGCGGCACCTACGCCTACGACTTCGGCGACACGGTCGGGATGACGCCGCTGATGCCGATGTACACGCTCGGCCACGACTTCGTGCCGCCGCCGGTCCACGCCGGCGGCCTGCGCTACCACGGCGACGCGCCGAGCCTCTGCGCCCTGGTCAAGGAGGGGATCGTCGAGGCGACCGCGGTCAAGCAGACCGAGGCCTTCGCCGCCGCCGTCCGCTTCGCCAGCTGCGAGGGCATCATCCCCGGCCCCGAGCCGGCGCACGCGATCAAGGCGACGATCGACGAGGCCCTGGCCGCCAAGGAGGCCGGCGAGGAGCGGGTGATCCTGCTCGGCCTCTCCGGCCACGGCCACTTCGACATGGGCGCCTACGCCGCCTACCACGCCGGCGAGCTGGAGGACCTGGAGTTCTCCGACGCTGAGATGGCCGACGCGCTCAGCCGCCTTCCCGAAGCGCCCACCATCGCCTGAGCCGCGAGACCGCACAAGTGCCCCGTATACGTGCTCTCTCGCGGTTTCGTCGCGAGCGCGCGCCCGGTAAATTGGTTCGAGCGCGGTGGCTGTAGCTCAGTTGGTAGAGCTCCTGGTTGTGGTCCAGGCGGTCGAGGGTTCGAGTCCCTTCAGCCACCCCTCGTAGAACCCCTGCAAATCGGCACCGTGCCCTGGGGCGCCTCGTTTAAACCGGCCCCCGAAAACGGCCCCCCAATAGGCAGAAACTGCCTGAAAAACCCAGAATCGGCGCTCATCCGCGCCAATCGGCGCATATTTCGACTCGCTTGCCGGCGCGACCAGAGCTAGCGTCGGCCGAAATAAGCATCACGGCCCGCCGGGCGCTGGAGGCACCCAGCGAGCCGTGGCGGCCCCCGAAGGGGCCGCGGCACCGAAGTAGCACCTTCGGCACCTTTGCCAAACGGTACTCGCCGCTGATCTGAGAGGCGGCGCTTCGGTGCCCTACCGAAACGGAGGGCACTTTGCCAAGCACGACCCTGACGATCACCGGCCCGCAGAGGGCGGCGCTTCACCGCCAGGTGATCCAGAACCTCAGCGGGATAGGGGACGTCAATCTCCTCTATGAAGCGGGTGAGTTCGCCGACGCGGCCGCTCTCGGCAAGCGCTACGCGGAGGATCTGAGACTGCTGGAGGATCTGTCCTGGCGGCCGTTTGAGGACCGCGATGCCTTCGACCTCACGATGGCGCCTGGCGACCTCTGGCAGGTGCTGGATCGGGTGCGCGAGGAAGCCCGGGCGGGACTTCGCGGCGACGACGAGCGGCGCGCGATCGGGCAGACCGCCCAGATCCAGGCCAGCTACGAGCGCACGGCCGAGGTCTGCGGTGAGCTGCTCGATGCTCTCAAGGATCGGAAGGACGGGGCAGGATGAGCCCCGCCACCGAGCTGCGGCCCTTCGGCCCGGTTGCCGACCTGACCGTCTTGGCGGCGGTCGAGCGAGCGCAGGTGCAGGGGAAGGGGCGGGGGAAACCAACGACCCGTCGCCGCGTTGCGGCGCATCTCGGCTTCGTCTGGCACTCGGGCACCGCCCGCAAGCTGCTTCCCCAGCTCCTCGCGCTGGAGTCGGCCGGCTACCTGGAGCTTGGCGGTGCGGCCGGGTTCGAGGGGCGGTGCCGTCTGACCCGTCAGGGCTTGAACGCGCTCCAGCACGCGCGCCGAGCCGAGGCCCCCGAGGCGAGCGTCGAGGCCCTGCCCGAGTCGCCGCAGCATCGCACCTGGCGCCATGCTCGGACCGCGGCGGCTGCCGAGATCAGCGAGTTCCTGGGCGCGGTGACTGCGGAGGTCCAGGAGGCGGAAACCGTGCTGCTGCGACCCCGACTCGGCAGCTCCGGCGAGCTGATGCAGATCGGGAACCGGCTCCAGCTTCAGTTCTGGCGGCTCGCCTCCGCCACCTACTGCCTGCGGGAGTGGCCGGAGCCAACCGAACGGCGACGGGACACCGACAAGCTGGGCCGCAGCGGGTTCTGGCCCTTCCCGCGCCGCGAACTCGAGCGGTGGCCCGACGCGAGGCTGTTCGGAGAGGTGGGGGGTACTGCTGTGGCGGCGCTGATCAGCGCCAGCGCCGCTCAACGCCAGGCGCTGCGCGACCTCATGGCCTACCGGCTCTTCGTGATCGGAGACCGGCGCCTGGCGGTGGCCGTGATCGCGGGCACCCCACACGAGCAGCTAGCCGCCGAGTTTGGCGAAGACCTGCAGTTGATGGGCGACCTCGGCTGGGACCGGGCTGAGTGCGGCGAGGTCGCCCTGACGATGAGCCGCCGGCCGCTCGAACTGACCCTGCGGCGAATGCGGCAAGACGCCGTCGAGGCCCAAGCCGGCGGCGATTCCCGACGACCAAGCGAAACCGATGGGGAGCGGCGGGCGAGGTTCAAGCTCGCTGAGCAGGCGTGTGACGACCTGCTCGCCGCTCTTCCCTAATGCGAAGAGGAGGGCATGAGAAATGACCGCCAAAGCAGGCAAACCCAAAGCGGAATCAACCAAGAAGAAGGGCAGGGGCGGCAGCGGGTCCAATGCTCCGAAAGCCAAAGCAGTACAGGCGAGCGCGACCGCAGCGTCGCGCCGCAACGGCCACGTCAAACGCCTGCGGCCCGGCGAGCTGGACGGCCTGGTTCTGAGCTTCATGCGGAAGCACGAAAAGGACCTGCCGCTGTCGGCGAGCGCGATCGCCAAAGGGATCGGGCGCTCGGCGGGCGCAGTCGGGAACTGCCTGGAGCGGCTGGCGAGCGCCAAGAAGGCCCGGCTCGCGAACAAAGCTCCCCGCGAATACGACCTCAAAGGGGTCGGCTCGCGGTGAGGGGACGGGGAAGCAGGCCGGCGGGCTTCCTGCTCGACGGCGCAACCGCGGTCGCGCGGACGCGCCGCAGGCCACCGGGGGAGCCCTCTGGCCGAAGCCCCGCTCTAGTGACGACGAGGAGCTGCGGGCGGGCCGGGGAGACGCCTGCGGCTCTTTGTCGCCCTTGACCTGCCCGCCGACGTTCGCGATGAGGTGGACGCCTGGGGCCGGAGGGGACTCGCCGATCCCGCCCTTCGCCGGATCGAGCCCGAGAACCTGAGCATCGTTCTGCTCTTCCTGGGCTATCGGCCCGAGAGTCAGGTGGAGCGGATCATGGCCGGGGTCGAGGAGTTCTTTGCGGGTCTGCCAGCCCCGATGGTCGAGCTGGGCGACCCCGAGCCGCGGCCAGAGGATCAGCCGCGGCTCGTCTTGCTGCCCGTCAACTCCCCGGGGGTCGAGCTGTTCCATATCGGATTGCGAACGCATTTGGCCCACATGGGGCACTACGAAGTCGACCCCGACCGGCCGCCCTTCTGGCCCCACCTGACGGTCGCCAGGGTCCGGCCTGTGGGGGCTGGGTCACGGCGGCCAATGGCCATCCGGGCGATGCCTTCTGGGCCGTTGCCGCGGACTGTCACCGATCCCTGTTGGCCGGAGAGCGTCAGCCTCTATCACTTCGAGCTGCGGCCCACCGGCGCCCGTCACGCCCGGCTCGAGACGGTTGAGCTGCGGCGACGTTGAGCTGTATGACACAGACCACCTCTCCTGGGTGCGATCCAAGGAGCTGAGGGCCGCCAAAAGCGCCGATTTGCAGGTACTAACGGGCTGACTGTAGAGATGTGGGAGTCTCGGGATCCCCGTAGACTCCGGGCGATTCCCGCCGTTTCGGCCACTCGTCGCCACCGAGTGGCCGAAAGCTGGACGCACGGCGCTTTTGGACTCAGCGCCGTTCCTGTACCGGCGTTCGCCGCCTACAACACAGGCTGGCAGATCCCTGTTAGGCGTTGTATTCCTTTGCCACATACGCGACCGCCTGGGCGAGACTCGGGTTTCCCCCACCGGCGCCCATGCTCTCGACTCCTGGCTGGCCTCCGGCGGCGGTGCGGACCATGCCTGCCAGGGTAGATCCCTTGTGCAACTCCTCCTCCACTCTGGTCTGGGCCTTGTCGGCCTTGTCCTCCGCTTTCTCGGCCCGCTCGCGGTTGACCTCGCGACCGAAAAGCCAGCCGATCGCCGCGAAGGCGATCGCCTCGGCGGCGCCGAACACGTAAACCCACCGCTCCCAGCTCACGGAGCTCGCCGTATCGGCTTCCTTCACGAGGAAATATCCGAAAATCACAAAAATCACAAAAATCACAGCGGCTATCACTGCGCGGTACCTGTCCATCTCGACTCCTTTGTCTTTCAGTTGGTTGACCCAGCGGTTGCCGGCTCGCGGGGAACCGCCTCAGGCCCCCGATCCGCCCCTCGATCGTCGGGAGGCAGGGCACCTTCGGGGGAGTCGGGATCCCGTCCGGAGAAGGTCGTGACCGGCTGAGAGAAATCCGTGGCGAGGGCATAGCTCGTAAGAAGCTCCAAGGTGTGCCGGAGACCGCCGTCAGCAGGCCAGTAAGCGGAGTAGGTCCGCATCCGGTCGGTGGCAAACCCGAGAACGGTGCTGAGGACCGGGAGCCCTTTGGTGGGTAGCTCCCGCAACAGCTCCACCGCCTCGTCGTGGTTGCCGGCAAGGGCGAGGTGCTCCGCCCGTACGGCCGTTCCATCGGGCAGCCAGGGGAACCAGTCGGCGAGGTTCGCGGTCCAGTCATGTAAGCGGTCCAGCTCGTTCATCCGCAGTAACGCCACTGCTCCCGCTACCGCCGCGAGGGGGTCCGCAACCTTGTCCCTCAACAGGTACTCGCCCTGCAGCGCCCGGGAATGGCTGAGCAGCTCGGCGTCTCCAATCAGATCGAGGTTGAGGAAGTTGAGGAGCGCCTGCGCCGGCTCGCTCGCGAGTTTCGCCCGTAGCTGCAGGTCCTCCCCTTCTTCGTGGAGCTCGAACTGCAGCAACTCCTTGCGCTCGCCCGGGATCGGGATCACCGTCGTGTGGCCATCCGGCCGTTGTAGGCCGAGGGCGCCCCATCCTCCGTCGCCGAGCCAGACCG
Source organism: Solirubrobacterales bacterium (assembly GCA_036393155.1). Classification (GTDB taxonomy): domain Bacteria; phylum Actinomycetota; class Thermoleophilia; order Solirubrobacterales; family 70-9; genus VAYN01. Next base: position 5,471 of record DASVWP010000110.1, read on the forward strand.
AGGCGGGCAGGTCCCATGGGTAGAGCGGCGTCCGTGCGGTGACCTGCCAGCCGCCGAGCGAACTCCAGCGAAATCCCGCGAGCCACGCCGGCGGCGCTTCCTCGGTCGTCTCCTTCCACGCCCCCGCCATTTTGTCTTCGATCGGCGGCCACTCCTCGGCATAGAGCAACTCGGAAGACGCTATCCCCTGCGAAGGGACAACGAGATGCGTCGTGCTCTCGGCCGGCCCAAGGAAGACCTCCTGCTCGCCCTCGCTATCCACTTCGACAGTTTGCTGGCGGCGGGAGCCGTCGGGCAGTCGAGTCTCGACGAAGTACCTGCCGAGTTCGACCGCAACGGTGCCGGAGCTGAGCGCCCGTCCCACGAGCCGCTGGCACTGGTCATAGACCTCGACCGGCAAGTCGAGGTCTCCTGGGAGATCGAAGAGCAGCTGGGTCACGGGACGGTCGCTTGCCAGTCGAAGGACGGCGGTCGCACGGACACACGCCGGTCGACCCCCGGCAGCTCGGGCCGCGTTTGCACCTCATAGGATCCCGCTGTCCAGCGATCCTCAAAGGGATTCGGTTTGAGCGGGTCGGGCAGCGGCACCGTCTGTCCATGGAGATCCTCGAACTGAAGGGAGACGCCATCGGCCGCGGGAACCAGCTCGAGCCGGACGTCAACCTCGGGAACTTCGGCGAGATCGGCGATTGGCCGGACGGATGCTTCCATCTGACCGCCATCCCACACTTCTTGGTCAAGGCCGTGTTCCGAGTTGAGGCGCGCGATCCCTACCTTCATCCCCTGCAGCAGGGACTCCACAGTCACCACCCAGCGCCCGCGTCCCTCGAGCAGGCGACCGCCGGAGCGATCGAGGCTGTCGAGCAGCGCTTGGCTAAAAAGCGTTGTCCCGCCGGTCAGCGCATAGGCTTCGCCGCCAGACACGGCGCCGTAGTAGACCGGGGCACACCGACGGGACCTTCCCGCGAGCTCGACCTCGAAGACGGTTCCCGCGTTGAGAGTCTCGAAGTTCTTGAACACTTCGGGAAGCACCCGGCACGCATCAATGAACCAAAGCTGGGTGCGGGCCATGCCGGGGCGGGATGCGGAAGGAGCCATGCCACCAAAGAGGTTGTTGACGTCGACTGCATTGAAGAGGGGATTGCCATCGTTGTCGCCAAAGTCCGTGGTCAGCAGGACAGCGTCTCGCGGGGTCCGCTCAACACCGTGCCCGGCGAAGTAGAAGAAAGCGACGCTCTCCGGGTCTTCGGCGCATTTGCCGCGCCAGTCCAGCGCGGCTCGGCGCAGGTTTTCCCGGGTCGCCGGTTCGGCTTCGGCAGCGCCGGGAACGGTGCGGCGCTCGTCGGGTGATGGCGAGAGGAGCAGCTGGACACTTGCCAAGGGCGTCTCCAGTCTTGGGCCGGCGTTGTGGAGCCACTCGGCGATCGCGACCGCGCTGCGCGCGGACGTCGTCAGCTGACCCATCCCATAGCTCTGGGGTCCCTGCGGCCCTTTCCCCCCCGGGAGATGCCGGTATTCGCTGACGCCGACAATCAGTGCGTGTAACCCGCCCACCGAGCGAGTCTTTCCGACTTACATAGGTGCAGTCAAGTGTTCAGCGGAATTGCTGAAAAAGATACTTAGACATAAGCGTCTCTATGAGGAATCAAGTTCAGCAGCCCCAAGCGGTAACGTCGAGGGACGCTTGTCGTCGCGAGCACTGACCTGCAACTACCTGATCAGCCACGAAGCTGCAGGCCGGCTGGCATCCTTGAAGCTCACCCCAGCGCCCACCTGATCAGGCCGCCGATGGTGTTGGAGCGCGGATGCTGTCGGGGCGGTTTCCATGCGTAGGGACTTTCGGGCGTTGGGGGTGCCTATCTCAACTATGGGCGTCTCGCCCGGTTGTTCGTCGTAGCGCGGGTCCGCTACGACGCCGTGAGCACGCCCGTCCCTGTCGATGGCGTCCGAGGGTCCGAATCTTTTGCTCCGGGAAAAGTTCGGTGGGCAATAGGTACGTTCTGAGTATCCTTGGTCCGTTGACGATGACGGGGGAATCGGCAATCCGGTCTTGGGAGGGGCTGCTCGATGAGCTTCGCGCGGAGTTCGAGATCCGCGAGGCCGAGCTGCGGCTTCTGCACGAGATCGACTTGAGGATCCTCGGTGATGAGTGGGGTCTCGCCGAGACTCTCGAGTTCATCTGCCTGGAGGCGGCCGGCTTGCTCGGCGCCAGCGCGGCGCAGATCTATCTTCGGCGTGGAACGGCCTTCGAGCAGGCTGTCGATCGTGCGCCCTGGTTTCCCGCCGGAGAATTCGAGTACGAGAAGAGCGCGTTCGCCGAGCTCGTGATGACCGGAGAGCGCCTGGCCGTCGGCGATTACTCGGATGGGGCGGTACTTCTCTCCAGGCCTCCTTGGGAGGGTGCCGATGCCGCGCCAAGGAGTCTGATCGCGGTCCCGATCAGGTCAAAAGAAACGGTCCTCGGCGTCTTCTGCGCGGTCGCCGACACCGACCGGGCGTTCCAGGCGACTCACCTGGAGATCTGCGAGGCGATCGCTCCCCAGATCGCGATCGCCCTGGAGAACGCCGAGCTGTTCGATCAGACCAGCCTCTTTGAGCGGGTCGACCGTCTCGTCTTCTCGGACGAGCCGACCGAGGAGGTGCTGCAGAGAGCACTAGAGGCGGTGTTCGACGAGCTGCGGCGCCTCGACTACGCGCCGGTTGCCGCGGCCCAGCTGCTGTTCACCACGGACGACCCGGGCATGTTGCGGATCGTCCACAGCACGAACGATTGGGACGTCGGTCTCCGGGTCGCGACCCAGGATTCCGTCGTCGGGCGCGCGCTCACCGAACGCCGGACCCTGGTCATCGACGATGTGACCAAGGACCCCGACTACAAGCGGATGCTCGGCAGCGAGATAAGGAGTGAGATCGCAGTACCGATCATGGTCGGCGCGAACGAGGTCCCGATCGGCGTCCTCAACGTGGAGAGCAAGGTTCACGACGCCTTCGGAGGCGTCTATCAGTTGGTGCTCGACCGATTCGCCCGGAAGGTGTCGATGCTCCTGGCGATCACGAAGTTGCGCAGCGACATCTCGGGCGCGCTCGAGGCCCATCACTCCGCTGAGCTGATGATCGCCGTGGGCGACCAGGCGAGCAACATGATCCACCGACTTAACAACGTGGTCGGCGCGATGCGATTTCGCATCCGCGAGGTTCAAGAGAACTGTTCCGCCGAGGTAGAAGGGAGCGACTTCCTGAGGGAGTCCCTTGACCATCTCCTCAGAGCGGCCGACGAAACCCTCGAATTGCCGAAGCGGGTCAGAGCATTTCTCCTGGCCGAGGGGGGAGGGCTCAGCGAGTTCGACGTCAACGCTGCGATCGAGGGGGCGCTCTCGAGCGTGACTGTTCCGGAGAACGTCAAGTTGAACGTCTCCCTCGCCCCGGAAATACCAACGGTGCAGGCCTTCTCGCTCGGGGTGGCGGCCGAGAACCTCATCCGCAACGCAATCGACGCCATGCCTGATGGCGGAGAACTCTCGATCACCTCCGAGCTCGTGGCAGTTCAAGGCCTGCCCGCCGGCAGGGTCGAACTCACCTTCAGGGACACGGGCATAGGCATGTCCCCCGAGACCCGCAGGCGCCTCTTCGAAATCGACTTCACGACCAAGCCCCGCAAGGAGGGCAAGGGGATGGGGGTCGGTCTCTGGTGGGTCCGGCAGTGGGTCCGTCGTTCCCGCGGCGAGATCACCGTCGACTCGGAGAAGGGGAAGGGCACGATCTTCGTGATCAAACTGCCGCTGGTTCTCGAGGGAGGCGAGGTGCCGGGGGCCGGCTTCAGACCGACAGAGAAAGGCGGGTGAGCGGTGCCGATCGGAAAAATCGGGAACATCCTGGTGGTCGAGGACGACAAGGACTGGCGTGAGATCTACTCACGGAACGCCAGGCCGCTCCACGAGGGCGAGCTGAGGACTGCGGTCACCCTCGAGGAGGCGCTTGTGGCAATCGAGGAGATGGCGTTCGCGGTCGCCTTCGTCGACATCAGATTGGACGAGGCCGACGATCAGAACACCGACGGCCTGCGCGTGCTCCAGGCCCTGCGGGAGACGAGGGATCACACGAGCGCGATCATGCTGACCGGCCACGGCACGGTGGCGATCACGCGCGACGCACTCAAGGAATTCGACGCCTACGAGGCGATCGAAAAGGAGAGCACGAGCAATGACCCGGGGATGATCCGCGAGCTGATCGAGCGGGCAACCGAAGATCGGAACCGGCAGGCGCAAGTGCTCGATCCACCCGCACCCGAGGTCCTCCGTGGCCGGCGCACGGTGATGGACTGGGACTCGGAAATGTTGCGGGTCACCGGCGGGAGAGGCGGCGTCGATGCCTTCTACAGGCTGGTGGAGAACCTCGCCAACCGCTACCTGCCGCTGGTCCCGGGGGGCCCGGATGATCTGTTGGTGCACCGTGACGGATCCGACCTGGCCGTCGGTCTGTTCTGGAGCCGGGCCGTCGGTTGTCCCTTGATGATCGCCTTTGGCCAGGCGGACTCGGTTCGCGCGGCTCGTGCCTCCGATGAGCTGGAAAAGCTGGCAGGCTGTCCGCTTGGGGAGACCCTGCGCGACCGGGAGAAAGCGGGCCTGGCTGGTGTCGTGATCGCCGTTCCGGAGCGATCACGCTCGACGTTCTCCTAGCCCGCACTTGTCGTGCGCGATCCGAGCTCGATACCGACTGCGTTGGTGGTCGAGGACGACCAAGAATGGCTGCGGATCCTCCGGGACGAGCTTCTGCGGGCGGGGTTCAAGATTGACTGGGCCTCAAATCGGGAGGAGGCCCTGCTCAAGGTCGCCGAACCACTCTTCGACTATGACGTCGTCTTCCTCGACCCGAATCTCGACGACAGTCTGGGCGGCCTTTCGGGGCAGGCGGTCGCCGAGAGCCTCGGTACGCGGGTCCCCGGCGCCCACGTCGTCCTCGTCAGTGGTTTCGCGGAGCCCGACACGCTCGGAGGCGACTATGCAGGGATCGCGATCAAACTCCGGGGAATCTTCGAGAAGCGCAGCTTCGACTTCTCGCGGTTTCGCGGACTCCTGTTTGAGCTGCGTGGCGTGGAGGGTCCGGGGGAAGCGCTCTTTCAATGCGACAGGGCGGCCTTGCGGAGCTCATGGGAGCGGGTGAAGGCGGCCAGCGACCCGGACGAGAAGGGCAGGAGCCTCGAGGACCTCGCGATCGAACTTCTGTCGGGGATACCGCTGCTCCAGTTATTCGAAAGGCGGGTGAGGACCCGGACCGCCGAGATCGACGCCGTCTTCAACGTCACCGCAACCCCGGGGACCCTCTGTCAGGAGTGGGGCGATCTGCTCCTGGTGGAGTGCCGGAATCGAGAAAGAAAATTCATGGCCGGTGACGTCCCAAAATTCGCCCAGATCCTTGCGGAGGGTCACGCGAGGGTCGGCATAGTGCTGTCGCTTGCCGGGTTCACCGGTGATGACGGACATGACGCGAAACTGCGGATCTACACCGAGTGCCAGGTCAACAAGCGTCTCATCATCATGCTTGATGAAGAGGATCTGGATGCGGTCATCCTGGGAGGCGAAAGCCTCTACGACCTTCTCCGCGAGCGCGACCGGTCGCTTCGACTCGGAAAGTAGGCCGCCGTCGAGACCACGTCGCAAAGAGCGCAGCGTCGTCGAGATTTCGGAGCGTCAACTCCGCGCCGCGAACGCTGGGGGTCCACATCGGGCAGCGCACGCGATGTTGTCGCGCCAGGGGGCCGTCTTGAGCACCCTCTATCTGCGGATCGTCGATGAACGTGGCGGCTCCCCTTGGGGTATTCCGGTCAATGTCGATCGCGTAGGGCTATTTGAGGCAGAGCGCCACAATCTCGCCGGCGGCCGTTCCGCCGGAGTTGGTTGCCATCAGGCCGAGCACGCCGTTGGCCGACGGGCTCGGCAGCATCTGCAGGAACGTCGCTTCCCGGTTGCCGGGGTTGGTGAATCCGAAGCCCCCGCTGAGGAGCTTTTCCCCGGGTGCGCAGCCGACCGGCTGGCTGTTGCTCGAGGTCCATTCGGGGTTCGCCGCGACCTGATCGAGGTCTGCCATCGGCGCCGAGTGAACAGTCGTTTCCCCCAGCGCCCCTCCATACACCGACCCCGGCGCGATCGCCGCTGCCGTCACCGCGTCTGCCCCGATCGCCGCGACCGTCACCGCTCCCTTGCCGAGCTTCCTCGCGGTCACGGCCCCCTTTCGGAGCTTGTTCGAGGTCACCGCCCCCGAGGCGATCGCCTTCGCGGTGACGGCACCGGGGGCGATGTCGCCGCGCCGGACGACGACATGGGTGGGCGCGGCGTTCGCGTTTCCCACCACGGCCACCACCAGCGCGGTGAGGCCCAGGATCGTGCCGAGGCTCGGACGCTTCAGCTTCAACTTGGACATGTCTGCCTCCTTGATCGCCCAGCCGAGCCGGTCGACCCGACTGGCTGATCTTAGGTGTGCTGCGGCGCGCCCAAAGCCGCGCACGCGCTCGCCTCTATCTGATATTTCGCCGCCCGCGGTCAACCGCGTACCTCGACCAGGGCCGGGCGGCTGTGGCCCTCCTCCCACGGGTAGCCGTCCTGGCGGGGAACGACCGCGCGAATCCGGTAGGTGACCGGCCGCGTGGTTGCGTCGAAGCGATAGCGGCTGTGGAAGACGCCGTCCTGGTTGGTCGTGGCGCGGTGGAAGGTGAACCAGCGGGTCGAGTGAAGCGAGGAGGCCTGCAGGACCACGACGCGCCCGCCGGCCCGGCGCCCGGGTAGCTCGCCGCGGATGCGGATCTCCGCGCCGCGTTCGACCTGGCCGGGGGAGAGCTCGATCCTCGGGCGGGCGTGGGCGTAGTAGCGGATCGCCCGCCCCACCTGGAAGCTGTCGTGGCGGTAGCCGAGCAGCACCTTGCGATTCGGCCCCGGCGGCACCTTGTAGGCGAAGTGGCCTTGGCCGTCGGTGACCGCCGTCGCCACCGGGCGCAGGGGGTGGTGGGTCCCCTGCGTGTGCATCTCGACGCAGATCGTCGCCCCGGAGATCGGGTCCCCCGCGTTGTCGGCGAGTTCGCCGACAACCTTCGCGGTGTGGCGGTAGGGGACGGTGATCTCTTCCTTGTGGGTGGCGGCGAACTGCGCGCTCAGCACCTCGCCGCCGGGGACCGGCGATTCGGCGCAGGAGTCATCCACTTCCACCGTTGCTGCCGGGGAGCAGGTCCGGTTGGCTTCGCCCAGGCTCGAGTAGTCGCTGGCGCAGACCTGGACGGTGTTGGCGCCGCGCTGGAACGGTGGCGCGGCGGTGTCTAGCGTCCAACCGCTCTTCAGCTTCGGCGGGCAGGGGGTTGGGGAGATTGCGGTGATCCCTTCGTAGCTCGTGTTCTTCACCGCGACGACGCTGCAGGTGGCGAGCTGCGGGCTGCCGGCGGAGAGGCCGTTGACGAGCACTTCCATCCTGCTCACACCGCCGCCGACGTCGGCTCCTTCGGCGGCGATGGTCTGGTGGCCGCGCAGCACCCCGCCGGCCAGCAAGGAACCTTCGAGCGCTCCGACCGTCGGCGGTTTCGGGTCGACCTCGGTGACCGCGACGTAGTGGGCGGCGACGGTCGGCCCGGCACCGCAGCCGGGGCCGTAGTTGCCGTCGCAGTTCATCGTGATGTCGAAGCCGCCGCCGCTGGAGAAGTAGCTGTAGGAGGAGTGCTCCGGGAATGCCCGCTTGCTTTCGCCGTAGCCGTTGGACGGCCAGCCGTTTTCGTAGACGTAGGTGTGGTCGTTGCCCGGTCCCAGCCCGTAGGCGACGGCGGAGATCGCCTCCGATTCGACGAATCCGCCGGGAGGGGGCGGGACTGCGAGGGACCAGTAGGCGAAGGTCGCAGCCGCGCTGCCGGTCTCGGTGATCCCGATCGACCCGCCGGGCTGGGCGCAGGTGTCAAAGGGGTTGAACGGCACGCCGGGGTTGACGTGGAATTCAGCTTCGGGGATGCCGCCACCAGGAAGCTCGGAGTCGCACAGCTCGTAGACGAACCGCGACGGGGAGGCGCTCGCCTGCCCGGCGAAGGCGAGCGCGACGAGCGCGGGCAGCAGTGAGAGCGCCAGCCCTCGTCTGAGCATTTCCCGCGCCCTCATTTGAACGCCCCGAACTGCTTTTCGGCCTGCGCTTCTTCGCTCGCGGCACTCGTCCCCGACGAGCCGCCGCTCGGCGCCACGGTGACCGATTCGGCTTCGGGGGCCGCCGCCGCGCTGGCACCGCTCGAGGACGGTTCGGATTCGGCTTCGCTCGCGATCCGCGACATCGCCGACATCTGTTCTTCGACCTGGCGTTCTTCGGATCGGCGCGCGGCGCGGCGGCGTTGTGCCGGAGTGGGTTCAGTCCGACTGGCGGCGGGCTGGCTCTGTGAGGTCACCGGATGGGAGACACGCGATGGCGTGGACGGCACCTGCGGCTTTACGGCCATTCGGGCGGTGGGGATGTTCGCCCGGCGCCCGACGTGCGCGGGTCTGGGGTCGTGGTGGCCGAAGAGGTTGCCCGGGCCGCCCACCTCAGCGCCGATGGCGCCGCCGAGAAGGCAGGCGGCGGCAGCGCAGCCAGCCACCTTTCCGACCGGTCCGCTGGCGACCGCGCCGATCCTTTCGCCGCCTTCTGCGGCGCCGAGCCTGGCCGCCGGATTGCGGAGGCGATCGAGGACCCACCCCACCGCATCGCGGCCGCGGTCGAGGACAGCGAGAAAGTGCTCGGGAAGCCCGTGGGCGATCGCGACGTCCGCACCGCGCAGGCTGACCCAGGCGGCCATACCGATCTCGATCGCGAGGTCCGAACCGGGCTCGGGGATCGGCACTCCAAGGCGCCGGCTCATGGTGCGTCGCGCCTTGTCCAGCCGGCGCCGGTAGGTGCCTTCGCCGCAGAACATGGCTTTGGCGCTCTTCTCCGCGCTCAGCTCGTCGAAGTAGTGCAGTCGCAGCGCCGCTCGCTCTTCGGCGGGCAGCGAGCTGATCGCCTCGTGAAGCTCTTGGGCGGCTAGGTGTTCGAGCGCGATCTCCTCGCTTGCGGGCTCGGCAAGGTTGAGACCGCTGAGAAGCGCCTCGATCGCGGCGCCGTCGGCGAGGCGGGCCTCGCGGCGGACCTCGTCGATCGCGCGGCGAAAGGCGGCCTGCACGACGAAGGCCTCGCGGTTCTCGACTACGACACCGCGCTCTACCGCACGCAAGTAGTCGACCATCCCTTTCTGGATCGCTTCCTCGCTGAAGCGCTCAATGAACGACTCCGAGAGCCGGTGAGCCTTCAACTTTCCGTGGAGGGAGCGCGCGATCTCGCGTAGCTCCTCGTCCTGCAGCGGCTCCCCCGGCTTCACCGATCTCATGTGCGTATCTCCGGCCTTGCTAATACCCAGTTTTCGCATTCAGACACCTTTCTGCCAAAGCGCCTCCGCCCTCAATCGCATGGGGGCCTCTACATATCCGTCGTTTGAGCGGCCGAAATCCGCCAACTTTTTGAGAAGTCGGCGGATCGAGGGGGCCTCACGCGACGGATAGGTATGAGCAAGAACCAGACGGGTCCCCTGGCGGGGCGCGAGCCACTCAGCGCCGATGCTGTCGAGCTAACCGCACAGCGCCTCCGGGTGATCGCAGACCCCACGCGGATCGCGCTGCTCGAGGCGCTGAACGACGGCGAGGCCGCCGTTCAGGAGCTGGCCGACCAGATCGACCGGCCCCACAAGAGCGCCTCCCATCACCTGAACCTCCTCTGGCGGGCGGGCGTGCTGTCCCGCCGCCAGGAGGGGACGGTGGCCCTCTATGCGCTTGACGACTGGAGCGCATGGTGGGTGATCGAGCAGATCGCCCGCTGGGTGCAGTCCTGCCAGGACGAACAGGGCGCCTCGGCGCCTACCGAATAGCGCAGCCTCCGGGCGCGGCGAGCTGGCGCTCGCGGCGCCCGGGGGGCTGACCAAGTGAAGCAGGCCGGTCGGTCCGGCCCGCCGATCCATGCCCGGGAAGGGCATGACACGCCCAACGAGTCACACCTAACCGCACGCACGCATAGCACACACCTTTGGCCGTGTTCCAACATACCTAAGCAGATAGGTACGTAGGTAGTCACCGGCAAGCTGCCGCGGTACCCCTAGCTCACCAACGCACAACACCCCCGCCGCGACTGACACACAGTCACCGCGCCGGAGTCAAGGAGGCAGATGCAAGGTGAGCCAAGGGATAAGTAACAAAGTCAGAGCAACCGATTCGAGTGTCAGGTCACTCTTGCGGGGATGCGGGCGGGCCGCGATCTGGGCGGTGCTCGGGCTCCTCCTCCTTCGCGGCGTCCTCGCCGAACCGAGCGCCACCGCGCCGGCCCCGCGCCAAAGCACCGCGGCGCTCGATCCCGCGAGCGCCGCCTTCGCAGTCCGCTTCGCCCGCACCTACCTGAGCGATCCAAGCGCCGCGGCGCTCGCGCCCTTCCTCGCGGAAGGGGTGCGGGCCAGCGGCGGCACCCGGCCGCAGAGCGAAGCCGGCGCGGTCGCCCAAGCCGAGGTCGCTGGCTCAGAAGAGCTTGGCGGCGGGCGCTCGGTCCTGACCGTCGCCGCCGAACTCCGCGACGCACGCGTCCTCTATCTCGCCGTCCCGATCGTCCGCGATAGGGCGGGCGAGGTGGCGGCGCTGGGCGTGCCCTCGATAGTCGCGGCGCCCGGGAGGGCTGGGGCCGTCTCGACGGAGCGGCCCCAGCCGCTCGCCGGGGCAGACGCCGCAGCGATCGGCGAGCTGGCTGACAAGTTCGTGCCCGAGTACCTCGCTGACCGCGAAGCCTCCTCGCTCGCCTACCTCTTGGCGCCCGGCGCTGCGGTGGTGCCGCTCGGCGGCGTCCTCACCCTCGACGCGGTAACGGGCGTCACCCAGCTTGGGTCCGGCGAAGGCCCGCGGCGGACCGTCCTCGCCTCAGCGCGGGTCGGCGACCCCGAAAGCGGCGCCACCTACCCGGTGGCCTACCGGCTCGAGGTGGTCAAGGCCGGCGGGCGCTGGTACGTCGCCGGGGTCCAAGGGGCCTCCTCGTGAGGGGCCGGGCGCGGATCGCAATCGGCCTCGCGGCGGCCTGGCTCGTGCTGATGGCAGTGCCGGCCGCCGCGCTCGCCGCCGGCAACGACGTCGGCCACAACCTCGGCTCGCTCCTGCGCCAGTACGCGGGCGAGGTCTACGGCGGGATCGTCGCGATCGTCGGCTTGGTCTTCCTGCTGAACAGGAAGTTCATCGACCTGGCGATGTTCTTCGTCGCCGCGATCCTCGTCGGCTGGCTGGTCTTCAGCCCCGATCAGGTCGCCGAAGCGGCGCGCGCGATCGGCCAGCGGGTGCTGCCATGAGTGCGAGCCGCGAGCCGATCCGCTCCTACCAGCGGATCTTTCGCCCCGAGCGGAGGATCTACCAGCTCGAGGGGCGCTCGCTGCCGGTGCCCGGCGGCGTCCCCCTGCGCTGGCTCGCCTACGCGACCGGCGCCCTGGTTGCGGTCCTGGCGATCGGCTCGGGCTCGACCGCGATCGCGCTCCTCGGCGCCCTTGCCGCCGCCCTGGCGGGGCTCATCGTCGGCGGTCGCGCTGGGGCGAGCCTGGCCGGCACTGGCGCCCTCGCCTGCTTCTGGGCGCTTGGATTCGCCCTCGACCTGCTCGACTGGCCGCTGCGGCTGATCGTCGTCCCGGTGGCGGTCGCCACGCTGGCGACGCAGGCGACCCCCGACGGGCGCCGCGCCGATCGCTTCGCGGCTTCCTGGCTGGCGCTCCGCCTGGCGCCGCGGCGCCGCTCGCTCGGCCGGGCATTGCCGCCCGCCGGCATCGCCCAGGTGCGCGGGGGAGGTGCCTGGGTCGCGCCTGACGAGCACTCCCCGGAGCTGCGGCGCGGGCGGGTCCGCGGCGCGGCGACCGTGGCCTTCGCCGCGGAGGTCGGGGTGCGAAGGGCGGCGCTGCGCCAGCGACGGCTGCTCGCCCGGCCGGCCCCCATGCGCGCCCGTCGCGGTGAGCTAGCAACCCCCCGCCTCGCGCTCGGCGCGGGGGAGACGCTGGAGGTGCGCCCGTGAGTGCCTTCCCGCTGCGCTACGCGAGGCGAAATGTCCTCATCGGGCCGGGCGGCGAGGCAGCGGCGCTCTACCGCGCCGAGCCGGTCTCCTACCCGTTCCTGCCGGTGGCCGAGAAGTGGGCGTTGCTTCACCGCCTGGAGCGCTTCGGCCACCTCGTCGGCGCCGACTTCTCGCTCTGGCGGGTGCAGCGCTCCTACCCGGCCGGGCGTTACGCCACCGAGCTGGCGGGCGCCGCTGACCCCGGCCACGCCGACGCCGAGGGCTGGGGCCGCTACCTGGACGGGCACGCGAGGCGCCTCGCCGAGCTGGGCTCCCACCTGCCCGAGATCTACATCGCCGTCTCCCTGCGCGAGCCGCCGAAGGGCTACCTGCGGACCCTCGACCGGGCGCGGCGGCGGGTCGAGGAGCTGGCGGGCGTCGCCGGCCCGCGGCCGGTCTCCGGCGCTGAGCTTGAGGCGCTTGCCGCCGCCGAGGAGCGGGCCTTCGGGCGCCTCGCGGCGGTGGCCGGCCTGCGCCGGGCAACGACGCCCGAGCTGCAGTGGCTGCTTCGCCGCGGCGGCTGCCGCGGGGTGGCCGAGCCCGCCCTCGAGCCGGCCTGGGCGCCCGACGCCCTGGTGATCGAGGGCGGCGAGGCGGTCAGCTATGAGCCCCTCGAACACGACCTCTGGCGCTGCGCGAACGCGCCGATGAGCGAGGACCCGACCGAGCCGCCCTCCCTCGAGGTGGAGGCCGAAGAGGCGCGGAGCTTCCAGGCGATCCTCTGCGCTGGCTCCCTCGCCGAGGAGGCGGAGTTCCCGGGAGCGGCCGAGCTGCTCTTCGCACCGGCCGAAGGCGCCGGCTTCCCGGTCGACGCGGTCCTTCACGCCCGCTGGATCGGTAACCGCGACGCGCTCGGCCAGGTGCGTAAGCGGATCCTCGACGTCGAGCACGCCTACCGCGAGCAGGCCGAAGGCGCCCACGCCGGGCCGGGCTGGCGGGCCGAGGACGACCGCGAGCTGGCCCGCGAGTACGAGGCGGTCCTGCAGTCCTCCGCGCACCCGCCGATGTTGCGCGCCTATCTCTCCCTCGCGATCGGCGCCCCCGACCGCGCCGAGCTGGAGCGCCGGGTCGAGGTCCTGCGCGAGCGCTTCGGCGAGGTCCGCCTGCACCGCCCGCGCGGCCTGCAGCACCGCCTCTTCTTCGACCACATGCCGCGCACCGACGCCGGCTCGGTGCCCGACTACCGCCAGCAGATGACCGTCGAGCAGCTCGGCGCGATGGTCCCCACCGCCAGCGCCGAGGTCGGCTCGGCCGGGGGTCTCTACATAGGGCACTCTCCTGGCGCTGCCGCGCGCCCGGTCCGCTATGACCCGACCGAGGCGCCGCGCACCGCCCGGCCCTCCGGCGTCCTTCTCGCCGGCACCCTCGGCTCGGGCAAGACCTTGGCCGGGCAGGCGATCGCCTACGGCGCCCAGCGGCGCGGCTCGCTGGTGGTCACCTTCGACCCCAAGCCCGACCACAACCTCGAGGGCGTCCCCGAGCTGGCGGGCGAGGTGGAGGTGCTGGAGCTCTCCGGCGACCCGCGCCACCGCGGCAAGCTCGACCCGCTTGCGATCGGCCTGCCCGAGCTGCGTGAGGAGCTGGCCTCCAGCTACCTGCTCGAGCTGCTGCGCGACCCGCCGCCCTCCTGGGAGAACGCGATAGACCGCGCCGTGCGCGACGCGGTCCGGGCCGGCGAGGAGAGCCTCGATTGCGTCGTCGAGCGCCTCAAGCGAAGCGCCAGCGACGCCGGCCGCGAGGCCGCCGAGGCGCTGGAGGTGCTCTCGGACTTCGGCCTCGCGCGCCTCGGCTTCGCCGATGAGGGCACGGGCGAGCCGGAGGCCGCCGCGGCGGCTGAGACCTCGGTGATCACGATCCGCACGCCGGGCCTCTCGCTGCCCGACCCCGGCGCCTCCCGCGAGACCTACACCCGCGCCGAGCGGGTCAGCGTGGCGACGCTGTCCCTGGTCGCGGCGAAAGCTCTGCGCCTCGTCAGCGCGAACCGCAATCGACACAAGATCGTGCTTTTGGACGAGGCGTGGTTTTTGCTGGCCTCAACGCAGGGCCGGCTGCTGCTGAACCGCCTGGTGCGGCTCGGCCGCTCGATGAACACGACGATCCTGCTGGCGACCCAGAGGCTCGCCGACCTCGGGGACCTCTCCGAGCTGGTCGGCGTCTACTTCCTCTTCGGCCAGGACTCGATCCCCGAGGCCGAACGGGCGCTCGCGATGGTCGACCTCGACCCGGCCGACGCGGTCCTGCGCTCGCGGCTGACCGAATACCGCCGGGGCCTGTGTTTGATGCGCGACCTCGACGGCCGCGTCGGGGAGGTGCAGTTCGACCTCGTCTTCGGCGAGCTGCTGGCCGCCCTCGACAACACGCCGGGGGCCAGGGGATGAGGCGCCGCCGGACGATGCTCACCGCCCTCGGGGTCGCGGCCTTCCTTGCCGCCGGGCTCCTGCATCCGGTCGCCGCCTTCGCCAGCGACGTCTGGGGAAACATCTCCCCGGCGGCGCCGCTCAGCCCGGGCGGCCTCTTCGGCCGCTACCCGCTCGACCACTACACGCTCGACCAGCACTTCACCGCCGTCTCGGTCTCGCTGACCGGCGGCGTCGACGTCTCCGGCGTCCTGCCGATGATCGCCTACTTCTTCGCCGGGGCGCTGTGGTGGCTGACCTGCTTTCTGGCCAACGCGCTGATCACCCTCTTTGCCTTCGCCTTCAGCCTCGATCTCGTCAACGGCTCCTCCGCCACCGGCGAGGCAGGGGCGCTGGCGCCGGTCTCGGCGGCGATCCACTCGATCTACGCGAGCGTCTTCGGCGGGCCGTGGCTGGTGCTGGCGATCTCGGTGGTCGGGATCTGGGCGATGTGGAAGGCGCTGGTGCAACGCCGCTACTCCGAGACGGCCGGCGCGCTCGGCCTCTCGCTGATCTACGTGGTGCTTGCCCTCTTCTTCGTCGCCCAGCCGGGGGCGACGATCGGCACCGCCTCGAAGTGGACGAACCAGATGTCCGAAGCCTTCCTGGCGGTCTCCGACCACGGCAGCCCCTCCGGCGGCCAGCAGGCAAAGGACGACCTCGCCAGCCAGCTCTTCGACGTCCTCGTCTTCAAGCCGTGGACGGTCCTCGAGTTCGGCGGCCTCGAACACTGCGTCCTCGCCGGCACTGGGAGCGAAAACAGCGACCCGACCTCAGCGCCGGTGCGCCCGCTCTCCTCCAGCCCAGCCCGCGAAGACGCGCTCGCCCGGCGCCTTGCCACCGGCACGGAAGTGAGCGCGGACGGCAAGGCCTGCGTCAACAACGCGAACAAGTACGCGCCGCACTTCCTGCGCTTCGGCCTGGAAACCGACGAACGAAACGCCGAGTACGACGCGCTCAACCACGGCGACTCCTCGAAGCTGCCCGAAGCCGACACCGCCAAGGCGGGCTACCGGCTCGGCGTCGCCGACAAGCCGGCGACCGACGCGATGGAGGCCGGCGGCCAGTACCAGCGGCTGCTGTTGGCCCTCGTCATCTTCGTCGGCGAGCTGGGCGCCTTCTGCCTGCTCGGCGCCCTGGCGGTCGGGATCATCCTCGCCCAGGTCCTGCTGCTCTTGCTCCTGGCCTTCGCCCCGGTGGCGCTGGTCGCGGCGGTGATCCCCGGCCGCGGGCATGCCTTCTTCAAGGGCTGGCTGGAGAAGCTCGCCGGTTACCTGCTGCGAAAGGCCGCCTACTCGCTGATCCTGGCGGTGCTGTTGGCGGTGGCCGGCGCTCTGGCCGGCGCCACCGCGCAGCTCGGCTGGCTGATGTCCTTCGGCCTGCAGGCGCTCTTCTTCTGGGCGGTCCTCCTGCAGCGAAAGACCCTCACCGAGAGCCTGATCGGGATCGCCACCGGGCCGGGCGCCCCGGGTCGCGAGAACACCCTGCGGCTGCTCGCCCTCTACGCCGGAGCCCGCACCCTGCGCCGCCCGCTCAGTGGCCTTCGCCGCTCGGGGCGCGCCGGGACCGAGGCGCCCGTCCGGGGCGCCGGGCGCCCCGGCGCCTCGGTCAGCGATAGGGAGGCGCGGAAGCCGGGCGCTGCCGCCGCGCCGCCG
>DASVWP010000111.1:0-26692 GCA_036393155.1 Solirubrobacterales bacterium
GCCACACGGTCACCCTGACCGCGAGCCGGGCGGAAGACGGAAGCTACGTCTCGGTGGTGAGCAACTCGGTCAAGTCGAAGATCGAAGCGCCGCCGGTCCCCGTCCACCATCACCATCACCATCACCGACACCACCATCACCATCGTCATCATCACCACTAGCCCGCCCGCGGGTTGAGGCGGGCGGCGCGGACCGTCAGGTAGTTGCGCTCGGGGAGGCTGGCGGTCAGCTCGGCGGCGCGCCGGTACTCGCTGCGCGCCGCCTCGGTCTCGCCGGCCATCTCCAGCAGGTGGGCGCGGGTCGCGTGCAGGCGGTGGTTGCCGGCGAGCGGCTCCTCCAGCGGCTCCAGCATCTCCAGGCCCACCGCCGGGCCCTCGACCATCGCCGCGGCGATGGCCCGGTTGAGGGCGACCAGGGGGCTGCCGGTCAGCCGCTCCAGCAGCTCGTAGAGGCCGAGGACCTGGCGCCAGTCGGTGTCCTGCGAGCTCTCGGCGCGGTCGTGCTCGGCGGCGATCGCCGCCTGCAGCTGGTACTCGCCGACGGCGCCTGCGGCCAGGGCCTCGGCGAGCAGCGCCGATCCCTCGGCGATCGCCTCGCGGTCCCACAGCGAGCGGTCCTGCTCCTCCAGCGGCACGATCTCCCCGCGGGCGCCGGAGCGGGCCAGACGGCGGGCGTCGGTCAGCAGCATCAGCGCCAGCAGGCCGCCCACCTCCGGCTCGCCGGGCAGCGCGGCATGCGCCATCCGCGCCAGGCGGATCGCCTCGGTCGAGAGGTCGGTGCGGGCCAGCTCCTCGCCGCCGCTGGCCAGGTAGCCCTCGTTGAAGATCAGGTAGAGGACGCGCAGCAGCGAGCGCAGCCGGCCGGATCGCTCGGCCCCGGCGGGCATCGCGAAGGGCTCGGGCGAGCGCCTGATGCTCTGCTTGGCGCGGCTGATCCGCTGCGCCATCGTCGCCTCCGGGACGAGGAAGGCGGCGGCGATCTCGGCCGTCGTCAGGCCGCCGACCGCGCGCAGGGTGAGGGCGATCGCCGAGGCCGGGCTGAGCGCCGGGTGGCAGCACATCAGCATCAGCACCAGCGAGTCGTCCTCCTCCGCCGCCGTGCCGGGCGCGCTGCGCTCGGCGGCGAGCGCCTCCTCGCGCCGCCGCCGCGCCGCCTCGGCGCGGATGCGGTCGGTCATCCGCCGCGAGGCGACGTGGACCAGCCAGCCGGTCGGGTTCTCCGGCGTCCCCCGCAGCGGCCACTGCCGGGCGGCGTCGATCATCGCCTCCTGCACCGCGTCCTCGCAGTCGGCGAAGTCGCCGAAGCGGCGCAGAAGCGCGGCGAGGACCCGCGGCGCCGCGCGGCGCAGCAGGTCCTCGACCGCGGCCACCTTGCCATTCCCTGCAGGCGTCATACGCAGCGCGGCCGGAAAGGTTCAGCGCTCGATCGGGCCCATCACCTCGCGGACCTCGATCCGGTTGCGGATCGGCTGTCCGCCGGGGCCGGGCGCGGCCGAGGCGCGGGCGGCGATCTCCAGCGCCCGCTCCTGGGACTCGACATCGACCGTCCGGTAGCCGGCCAGCAGCTCCTTGGACTCCGGAAACGGGCCGTCGGTGATGACCGGCGGCGACTGCCCGTCGCAGACGACGAACTTGGCCAGCTCCGGCGCGCTCAGCGCCTGCGCCTCGACCAGCTCGCCGCGCTCGCGCAGCTCGGCGTTGAGGTCCAGCTGGAAGTCGATGTGCGCCTGCACCTCCTCGGGCGCCCACTCGCTCATCGGGGGCACGTCGGCTTCCACTCCCCCGTAGTCCTGCAGCAGCATGAACTTCATTCGTGTCCTCCTGACTCCGGGCGCCACCGGAAGGGCGCTTTCAGGAGTCTGTCGGAGCCGCGACCCGGTTCTCGACATCGGGCGCGACTTTCTTTCAGGGATCTGGACAGGCCCCGCTCGGCGGGCCGATGCACGTTAGGTGCTCGAGGAATCCACACGCGAGTGAGCCCTGGCTACCCGCGACGCCGGCGCGATGCCGGCGTCGCGGTGGCGGCCGCCCCGGCCCGCTCGGCGCCGATGAAGGGAGCGAGCGCCAGGTAGGTGAGAAGCGGCGCGCCCGCCGGCAGCCCCTCCGCCCCCTCGCCGCGGATGCGTTCGTAGAAGACCCCGTAGACCGCCCCCACCGTGGCCTCGAGGAAGGCGTCGGGAATCGCCGGGCGGTCGGAGAAGGCGGGGCCGAGGAGCGTGCCGAGGAATTCCATCCCGCCGCGGTCGCGGGCGGCGATCGCCTCCGGGCCGGCGGCGAAGACGTCGACCATCCGCAGCCGGGCGAAGGCCGGCTCGGCGGCGAGGAAGTCGCAGCAGGCCTCCAGGCCGACCCGCACCGCCTCCGGCCAGTCGCGGGCCCGCCGGGCGGCCGGCAGGGCGGCGCCGAGCATCTGGGCGCCGCTGGAGTCCAGGGCGGCTTCCATGACGTCGGCCTTGTCGGCGAAGTGTAGGTAGAAGGTCGTCTGCGAGATCGCCGCCGCCGCCGCGACGTCGGCGATCGTCGCCGCCGGATAGCCCTTCTCGGCGACCACCGCGGCAAAGGCGCGGATGATCCGCTGTTCGGTGTTGTGGGCGGCGAAGGCGGGAAGCTCGCCGGTCGGCCGCGCCGCGCCGCGCCGCCGGGCCCGACGCAGCGGCCGCGGCGGCGTGCTGTAGGTCATCGCCCAGTCCGAGAGCGCCGGCACGAGCGCCGGCAGCTCGTCCTCCCGGCGGTGCTGCAGGCGATGGTAGATCACCTGGTAGAAGCCGCCGACGATCGCCCGCGCGAGCTCGGGGGGCAGCAGCTCGCGGCCGGGTATCTGCGCCAGCGCCTCGCGCCCTAGCTCGATCAGCGCGTCGACCGCGTCGCGGATCGGCGCCACGCCCGGCTCGCCGGCCGCGTAGGACTCGACGAAGCACATGCGCGCGGCGTCACGTTCTTCCAGCAGCATCTCGACGAAGCCGCCGAGCGCGGCGCGGACCCGCTCCTCCGCCGTGCCGGATGCCTGCAGCTGTCGCCGCGTCTGCGCCAGCGTCGCGGCGACGATCTGGCCCTCGGCCGCCCGGAAGCAGGCGAGCTTGTCGTCGAACTGCGAGTAGAAGGTGCGGCGCGAGACCCCCGAGGCGCGCAGCAGATCGGCGACCGAGGTCGCCTCGTAGCCGTTGGCCGCGCAGCAGGCGACCATCGCGGCGAGCAGCCGCTGCCGCTGCTCCTCCCGCGCGGCGCGCCGCCGGCTGCCGGCCGGCGC
Source organism: Solirubrobacterales bacterium (assembly GCA_036393155.1). Lineage (GTDB taxonomy): Bacteria > Actinomycetota > Thermoleophilia > Solirubrobacterales > 70-9 > VAYN01. Next base: position 3,247 of record DASVWP010000111.1, read on the forward strand.
TTCGATCGTCTCCCCGGCTCCCATCCCTTTTCAGTACCGGAGTGTCTCGTCTTTTCGCCGAAAAATCGAACGGAACTCGATATTTCTTGACTTTCGGATACTTGGTTGTATAGCCTCGAAGGAGTCCAGTGACGAGTGCTTTGGCCAGGCCCGTCGCTGGGTGCCCGGTAGCCAGGGAAAGGTGAGCCGGCAGGCTCTCCTGGGAGAGGCGGAGGCGAGCGAGGACGTGGGGACGTCGTCGCAGGGCGGACCCGCGATCGGGGTCGCGGAGATCCGAAAGGACGGCTCGCTCGCCCCTCCACCTCGGCCGGCTCTGAGGCTCACCGCTCCTCGCTCTCGCCGCCGGCGGGGGCGCGGAACTCGCGCCCGGTCTCCGCGAAGGCGGCCAGCCGCTCCTCGACCCGGCGGTGGATCGTGCCCTCGGGGAAGCTGCCGTCGGCCCGGCGCTCGCCGGCCGGGACGCCGGTGAGGATCTCCAGCCCCTCGGCGACGTCGTCGATCGCCCAGACGTGGAAGCGCCCCTCCCGGACCGCCTCCACCACCTCCTCGCGCAGCATCAGGTTGGCGACGTTGGCGGCGGGGACGATCACCCCCTGCTCGCCGTCCAGGCCGGCCCGCCGGCAGACCTCGAAGAAGCCCTCGACCTTCTCGTTGACGCCGCCGATCGCCTGGATCCGCCCGTGCTGGTTGACCGACCCGGTCACCGCGATCCCCTGCCGGACCGGCGCCTCGGCCAGGCTGGAGAGCAGGGCGAACAGCTCGGCCCCGGAGGCAGAGTCGCCCTCGATCAGCTCGTAGGACTGCTCGAAGACGAGGCTGGCGGCGAGCGAGAGCGGCCGCTCGGAGCCGTAGCGCTCGCGCAGGTAGCCGGCGAGGATCAGGAACCCCTTGTCGTGGATCGGCCCGCTGAGCTCGGTCTCGCGGTCGATGTTCAGGACCTCGCCGCCGCCGACCGCGACGGTGGCGGTGATCCGGCTCGGCCGGCCGAAGGCGTAGTCGCCGAGCAACGCCACCGAGAGCCCGTTCACCTGCCCGACCCGCTCGCCGGTGACGTCGATCATCAGCGTGCCCTCGTCGATCAGCTGCTGGACCTTCTCCTCGACCAGGTTGGAGCGGTAGTCGCGCTGCGCGATCGCCTTCTCGACGTCGGCGGCGCCCACCAGCTCGCGGCCGGCGCGGCCGGCCCAGTGGCTCGCCTCGCCGACCAGCTCGCCGATCGCCAGGAAGCGCACCGAGAGCCGGCTCTGGTGTTCGCTCAGCCGCGCCCCCTGCTCGACGACTCGCGCCACCGCGCCCTTGTCGAAGGGCCGCAGGCCCTCCTCCCGGACCTTGCGGGCGACGAAGGCCGCGTACTGGGCCGGCTGCTCCTCGCCCCACGGCATCTCGACGTCGAACTCCGCCCGCACCCGGAACAGCTTGCGCAGGTCTTCGTCGAGCTCGTAGAGCAGGGCGTAGACGCGCGGCGAGCCGACCAGGACGACCTTGAGGTCGAGGGGGATCGGCTGCGGCTCCAGGGTGACGGTGGGGAAGAGGGTCAGCTGCGTGCCGATGCTCTCGATCCTCACCTCGCGGGCGCGCAGGGTCTCTTTCAGCTTCTCCCAGACCAGCGGCGCCAGCAGCACCTGGGCGGCGTCGAGCAGCAGGTAGCCGCCGTTGGCGCGGTGGATCGCCCCCGGCTTGATCCGCCGGTGGTCGGTGATCAGGGCGCCGAAGCTGGCCTCGTACTCGAGCCGGCCGAAGAGGTTGTAGTAGGAGGGGTTGGTCTCGACGACGACCGGCGCCCCGTCGCCGTCGGGATGGCCGACCAGCACGTTGGGCTGGTAGCGGCCGAAGAACTCCTCCGCGGAGCGCTGGGCCGAGGCGGCCATCGGTTCCGGCAGGCTCTGCTCGGCCTCGGCGACCCGGAAGCGGTCGAGGTTCTCGACCACGTCGTCGGGGATCCGCTCCAGCCAGGCGACGAGGTCGGGGACGTCGGTAAAGCGGGTCTTCAGGAGGTCGACCAGGTGCCCGATCGCGAACTGGGCGACCTCACGGTCGAGGTCGGCCAGCTCCCGCCGGCCCTCGCGCTGGATCTCGGCGATCCGGCTCATCGCCGCGGGCAGCCGCGCGCGCACCTCCTCGGTGTGGAGCATCAGCGCCCGCCGCTCCTCTTCGGGCAGGCGCTGGAACTCGGAGGGGTCGAGCGGCCGGCCGGCGGCCAGGGGGATCGTCGCCACCCCGGCGGGGGTCAGCTCCAGCGCCAGGCTGCGCTCCTGGGCGAACTGGCGCAACTCGCCCAGCGCCTCCTCGCTGCGGCGGTCGAGCTCTTCGCCCAGCTGGCCGCGCCGTTCCTGGTAGTTGCGGCTCTCGAAGGCGGCGGCGATCCGCCGCCGGGCCTCCTCGACCAGGTGGGACATCTCGCGCGCAAGCTCCTCGCCGCGGCCTGCCGGCAGGGCGACCGCGCGGGGCTTCTCCGGCGCCGCGAAGTCGAACAGGTAGACCCAGTCGCCGGGCTCCTCGCGCTCGGCCGCGCGGCGCCGCAGCAGCGCCTCCAGGGTCGAGCGGCGGCCGGTCCCGATCGCCCCGGTGGCGAAGACGTGGTAGCCCGGCGCCTCCATCTCCAGCCCGAAGTCGAGCGCGTTCAGGGCCCGCGGCTGCCCCAGCGTCTCGGCCAGCGGCTCGACCTCGGCGGTCGTCTCGAAGCCGAGCCGGTCCGGGTCGCAGCGCCGCCGCAGCTGCTCGGGGCTCAGCCTCAGCGCGTCCACCGAAGTCAGGTTAACGGCGGTGAGCCTGGTGCCGACGACGCTCGCGACATTGTCCCCACCCCAGTGGGGGAAATGTCGCGAGCGCTTCCAGGGCCAGCGGATCTAGCGGTCGTTGACGTTGCCCGGCACCGCGCGCGGGCTGAACTCGAACAGGTTGGGGTCGCGGGGGTCGACGGTCGCCTGCACCCACTGGGTGTTGGCGGCGCCGAAGGTCTCCACGCGGGTGAACTTCATGACGACCTGGCCGTTGTCGTAGTTCAGCGGCTTGTCGATCTTGAAGTAGTGGCTGTCGCCGTGGACCAGGACCGACTGGCCCGGGAAGGCGATCACGTCGCGGCGCAGCGCCGGGACGATCTGGGCGAAGCCGTCGTACTGGCCGGGTTCCAGCTTGTATTCGTTGTTGAAGTCCGGGTCGCCCTGCCAGATCACCATCACGCCGCGCTTGCCCAGCCGCTGCGCCATCGCGTAGGACTCGTCGAGCCAGTGGACGTCTGCTTCCTCGCGGGCGTAGTGCTCGGCTGCCTGGCGGGCGATCTCCGCTTCGGGTCGGGACTCCCCTTCGACCCCGGCGTGGGGCAGGTTGTCGTTGGAGCCCTGGACGTTGAGGGTCACGTAGAGCACCGGGCCGGCCGACCAGCGCGCGTTCTCGCTGTAGGCGGAGTAGGCGGGCTCGCTGCTCTCCCTTTCGAGGCGCATCGTGTGCTGGCCGAGGCTGCGGTCGGTGGAGAAGAAGACCTGGCGCTCGTGTTCGAGCCGCTCCTCCGGGTCGAAGCCGCCGTTGGCCGCCCCGTAGCGGCCCCAGCAGTCGGTCCAGTCGTTGTCGCCGGGGGTCACCACGACGGGGCTCTGGAAGCTGTTGAACCATTCCAGGGACTGGGTGTAGAGCTGGTCGGTGCAGGGACCGTCGCCGCCCGCTTTGAGGTCGCCGTCGAAGGTCGAGAAGGCGATGCCGGATTCGTTGACGTTCTGGATCAGCCGCGGGTACTCCTGGCGGCCGGCGGCGCCGTAGGGCATGTCGCCGAACAGGGCGACGGTGTAGGGGGACTGGCCGCGGTCGGGGCCCTCGCCGCGGTGCGCGGGCGCCGGGCTGGCGAGCGCGACGGTGGCGCCGACGGTGGCCGCGACGACCGCCGTCGCGGCGCTCAGCCGCTTGAGATGACGCATTTCCGATCCTCCGTTCATTGAGTGGCGGGACGCCTGGAAGATCCGCCGCGGAGACGCGCGTTCCGTTACCCGCGGGTGAAGGTCAGGTGGCGATTTGGTGACCGGCGCCGGGGCGCCGGCTCATTCCCAGGCGGAGAGCTCCAGCTGGGAGCCGCGGCTGCGCCGCAGCAGGAGGAAGGCGAGCGTCCCCCAGAGGGCGGGGACCCAGAGGGCGATCGCGTGGTAGACGAGGGTCGCCGCGATGGCCTCCGTGGCGCCCACCCCGTAGAGGACGAGGATCCCGACCAGGCTGGCGTCGAGGACCCCGACGCCGCCGGGGATCGGCACCAGGTCCACCAGGTAGCCGAGCTGGTAGGCGAGGACGATCGAGGCCAGCGGCGGCACGTTCCCGATCGCCGCGAAGCAGGCGACGAGGACGCCGATGTCGAACCAGAGGTAGCCGATCGCGCCGGCGACGCCGCGCCAGTCGGGTGCCAGCAGCAGGCGGCGGGTGTCCTGGATGCTCGCGGCGAGTTCGCTCAGCACGGTCTTGGCGCGGCCCTCGGGACGCTTCGCGGCCATCGCCTCGGCCCGCCCGCCCAGCAGCAGGAAGAGGGCGAAGACCGCGGTCCCCAGCGCCGCCGGGATCAGCCCGAACAGCCAGTGCGGCCCCGGCAGCACCTCGAGGAAGAGCCCGGTGCCGAAGAGGACGAGGGTGATCACGTTGACCGCGCTGGTCAGCAGGAAGAGGACCGCCGAGCGCTGAACCGTGCGCACCGGCGGCGCCCCGCGTTCGATCAGCAGCCAGGAGCCAACCGCCATGCTGCCGGCGCCGCCGAGCGAGACCGCGGCGCCGAAGGCCAGCTCGGCGAGCGCGACCCGCGCTCCGATGCGCGCCGGCTCGAGCTGGAAGACGCGCAGGAAGGCGAGCACGTAGCTGAGGCAGGAGAGCAGCTCGAGGGCGACCGCGACGGCAACCCAGGAGAGCCGCATCCGCTCGACCGTGTGGGCGACGCCTTCGAGCCCGGGCACCGCGAGCAGCAGCGCGGCGACGAGGACGAACAGCAGCACCAGGTAGACCAGCCCGTGCTTGAGGCTGCGGCCCGGCTCGTGTCGCGGCTTCGCCGCCCCGGCGCTGATTGCCATCTCGGCGCGGATCGTGACACCGCGCCGAGATGACTCGTCGATCCGCTGAGGATCGGCGCCCAAAGCACAGAAAGTTCTGCGCAGATCGGCCCACATGCCTAACCTTTGTCGTGTGCTGATCGAGGACCAGCCGACCCGCGAGGTTCTGCCGGAGCCCGAACGGCCGCGGCGCTGGCCGCGCCGGGCGCTGATCGGTGGGGTGGTGGCGCTGGTCGTCCTCGTCGCCGCCTTTCTCGTCGCGGCCTTCGGCCTCTCCGGCGCCAGCCTCGAATCCGAAGCCGCCTCGCTGGGCCGGGTCGAAGTGCAGACCTTCGGCGGCTCGGTGCAGGAAGTCCACGCCACCGGCCCGGGCGGCAGGGAAATCCCGGTCGGCCTGCACGACGGGCGGGTCATCCCCAAGCACCGCCTCAGTCCCGGTGAGCCGGTGCAGGTGGAAGCGGTCGTCAAGCGCCCCGGCTGGATCGGCTGGCTCGCCGGCGGCGAACAGGTGGTGACGCTGACGATGCGGGCCCCGGTCGCCCACCTCGACGCCCGCTGGCTGACCGTCGCCGGCAGCTCCTCGCCGCGGGTCACCTTCAACCGCCCGGTCAGCGTCGTCTCCTACGGGCAGCCCGGCGAACTCGAACACCGCCGCTTCGCCCACCCGCGCCGCTCGGTCGACCTCGGCGAACAGCCCTCGGCGGGCAGCGCGATCGTCGCCGCCGCGGTCGCCCCGTGGGAGCGGCCCGGCCATTTCCACACCGTCACCTGGTTCCCGTCCAGCGGCGGCCCCGCGGTCGCCGCGACGCCGGCGGCCGGCTCGGACGTCACGCCCTCGACGCCGCTGCGGCTCACCTTCTCCAAGCCGGTCGCCAAGGTGCTCGGCGGCGAACGGCCCAAGCTCTCGCCCGAAGTCCCGGGCCGCTGGAGCCTCGCCGACCGGCACACGCTCGTCTTCCACCCGAAGGGCTTCGGGGCGCCGTTCGACACCAGCCTGAAGGCGGAGCTGCCGCAGAGCGTCACCGTCGTCCAGGCCGACGGCTCGACCAGGTCGGCGAGCGAGGTCGAATGGAAGGTCCCCGCCGGCTCGGTCCTGCGCCTGCAGCAGCTGCTGGCCCAGACCGGCTACCTGCCGGTCGAATGGAAGCCCGACAAGCCGGTCGCCAAGACGCCGGAATCCGAGGTCCACGCGGCGATCGACCCGCCGAGCGGCCACTTCTCCTGGCGCTTCCACAACACCCCGGCGCCGCTGAAGGAAATGTGGGCCCCGGGCGAAGAAGGGACGATCACCGAAGGCGCGGTGATGCGCTTCCAGGACGAGCACGGGATGGAAACCGACGGCGTCGCCGGGCCGGAATTCTGGGAAGCGCTGATGAAGGCGGCGATCGCCGGCGAACGCTCCTCGAACGGCTACAACTACGTCCACGTCAGCGAGACGCTGCCCGAGACCGTGCAGCTCTGGCACAACGGCAAGATCGTTGTCGAAGGCGCCGCCAACACCGGCATCCCCGGCGCCGAAACCGAACTCGGCACCTTCCCGGTCTTCGAGCACCTCGAAGAAACGACGATGAGCGGCGAAAACCCCGACGGGTCCCACTACAACGACCCCGGGATCATGTGGGTCAGCTACTTCAACGGCGGCGACGCCCTGCACGCCTTCGACCGCGCCTCCTACGGCACCCCGCAGAGTCTCGGCTGCGTCGAGATGCCGCTCGAAGAGGCGGCCAAGGTCTACCCCTACACGCCGATCGGCACCCTGGTCACCGTCGCCAGCTGACTCGGCGCCGGTCGGGACGGGGTGGGCCGAGCTACGGCAGCGAGAAGAGGTCGAGCGTGCCGCTGCCGCTGTGGTCGTTGCCGCTGCCCTCCGGCTCGATCACGTGGCCGTCGACGACGATCGGGCTGTTCCAGTGGCCGGGCGCGCCCGGCAGCTCGGCAATCGGCTGCGGCGAGCCGGGGGCGTAGACCTCGATCCCGCCGCCGTCCGGTTCGTAGACGTAGAGCAGGCCGCCGGCGAGGATCGGGCTGCTGCCCGGGGTGCCGTTCTCCCAGCGGGTGTGGAGGTGGCCGCCGCGCAGCTCGTAGGCCGCGGTGCCGGAGAAGTCGGCGACGAAGACCGTGGTCGCCTTGCCGTGGTGCCAGACCGCCGGCTGGGTGAACAGCTCGTCGTTGCCGGGCGTCGGCAGCCGCTGCGCTTCGCCGCCGAGGTGGGGCCCGGAGCCCGGCGGGTGGCCGTTCAGCCGGGCCAGCCGCAGGACCCGGATCAGGCCGTCCTTGCCGGCGACCATCACCCGCCCGTGCCCGAGCAGGGCGGGGGCGCTGGAGCCGAGATCGGTGTCGTTGGCGTTCAGTTCGGCCTGGTTGCGCGGGGCGAAGGACTGGCGCAGGTGCAGCCGGGGGAAGGTCAACTGGAGGACGCTGTCGCCGAAGTAGCGGCGGCCGTCCCAGGTCGCGTTACCGGTCGAGATCAGGATCCGCCTGCCGCCGGGCTCGACCACCGCGCCGCCCCGCGAGAGGATCGCCGAGTCGCTCTGCGGGCAGCTGCCGGGGACGATGATCCGGTGGCGCTTGGCGCAGAGCGTGTTGAAGACCGCGTCGACGTGGCCGCTGGCGCGCGAGATCGCCACCACGTGGCCCTGGTAGCTGGGCGCGTCGCCGATGTAGCCGCCGGTGGTCGCCAGCACGTCGCGGCCGTCGACGTTCAGCGCCGCGGCGATTTTCTCCCGCGTCGGGTCGCGGGTGATGCTGACCGGCCAGTGGCCCTGGCTGGACTCGTGGCCGTTGGCCAGGGAGAGCTTGTGGATCAGGCCGTCCGGGGAGGCGGCGTAGACGAAGCCGCCGTCGGGGTCGGCGATCGGGGTCGCGGTGGTGATCTGGGCGCTGCCGAGGAGCTGGTCGTAGCCGCTCGGCGTGAAGGTCCACAGCGTCGCGCCGCTGTTCGCGTCGAGGGCGACCGTCCGCCCGTAGGTCGTGGTGACGATGACCACGTCGTGGGTGCCGCCGCCGACCTGCGCCCCGTGCAGGTAGATCGGCGAGGAGTCCACCGTGCCCGGCAGCTCGATCCGCTTCGCCCGCAGGCGGCCGACGTTGGCGGCAGTGATCCCGGTCGGCTGGTTGGTCGCGTTGGCGCGCTGCGGGTCGAGCCCGAACTCCGGCCAGTCGGTCAGCGTCGCGCCGCTGGTCGGCGCCGGCCTGCCGGCCGAGCCGCCGGTGGCGCCGAAGGAGGTCGTGCTGGCGGCGCCGGAGCCGCAGGCGCTGATCAGCAGCGCGCCGGCGCAGAGGAGGAGGGCGAGGGTGCGCGTCCGCATGCCCCAGGTTCTACCGAACCGCCGGGTCCGGCTCACCGGCCTCGGCCCCGAACCGGGGAACATCTGGGAACGCGTAGTTTCTTTGAGCGCTCTATGTTCTATGAGCATGGGCACGCCTTCGGGGTCGGGGAGCTATGACGCCGTCGTGGTCGGTTCCGGCTTCGGCGGGGGAGTCGCCGCCTGTCGGCTCGCCGAAGCGGGCAAGCGGGTGTGCGTGCTGGAGCGCGGCAAGCGCTTCGGTCGCGGCGACTTCCCGCACGACCCCGATCAGGCGCCGGAGATGCTCTGGCACGAGAGCCTGAACCCGGGCGGCCTGTTCGACGTGCGGCTTGCCCGCGACGTCACCGTGATAACCGCGGCCGGGGTCGGCGGCGGCTCGTTGGTCTACGCCAACGTGCAGCTGCGCGCCCCGGCCGAAGTCTTCGACGCCGGCTGGCCGGCAGGGCTCGACCGCGCCGCGCTGGATCCCTGGTACGACCGCACCGAGGAGGCGCTGCAGCCGCGCGCGACCCCCACCGACCCGGCGCTCGACAAGGTGCGCGCCTTCGCCGCCGCCGGCCGCCACGCCGGCAAGGACGCCGAACCGCTGCCGATCGCCGTGCACTTCGGCGAGGCCCGCGAGCACCCCTTCAGCGGCGTCCCGCAGGAGGGCTGCCAGAACCTCGGGCTCTGCAACGCCGGCTGCCCGGTCCACGCCAAGAACACGGTCGACATCACCTACGTGGCGCGGGCCGAAGAGCACGGGGCCGAGGTGCGCCCGCTGCACCTCGCCGATCGGCTCTACCCGCCCAGGGAGCCGGGGGGCCGCTGGACGGTCAGCTTCAAGAACCTCGGCGAGGGCGAGGACGGGACCGTCGCGGCGCCGACCGTCGTCCTCGCCGCGGGCACCGTCGGCTCGACCCGGCTGCTGCTGGAGAACCGCAGCCGGCTGCCGCGCCTCTCGGCCGCCCTGGGCAGCCGCTTCTCCGGCAACGGCGACGCGCTGGGAATCGCCTTCGACCCGAGCGCCGCCGACGTGCGGCACGCCCGCAACGATTTCGGCCCGGTGATGACCAGCAAGCTCGACTACACCGCCGAGCGCCACCTGATCCTCGCCGACGGCGGTCTGCCGGCCAACTTCCACGCCTTGCTCGACGTCGCCCGCGGCGTCAACCTGCTGCGCCACTGGCGGCGGGCGCTGGTCTGGGCGCGGACGCTGCTGGTCCGGCTCGGGCTCAGCGACCGGCCCCTGCGCCCGCGCGACGTCTGGCTGCACCGCCGCCAGGCCGACACCGACTCGCTGATCTTCCTGATGATCGGCCGCGACGCCGCGAACGGGCGGATGCGGCTGACGCCGCTGTTTCACAGCCTCGCCATCGACTGGGACCGCAAGGGGTCCGAACCGCTCTTCGCCGACCTCGAAAGGACCGCGAAGGAGGTGGCCGCCGGCAGCGGCGCGGACCTCTACTACGCGCTCGAAGAAGGGATGCTCGACAGCTTCACGACCGTGCACCCGCTCGGCGGCTGCCCGATGGCCGACGACCCGGCGGCGGGCGTGGTCGACGAGTTCGGCCGCGTCCACGGCTACCCCGGGCTGCGGGTGCTCGACGGCTCGATCGTCCCCACTTCCCTGGGCGTCAATCCCTCGAAGACGATCGCCGCCCTGGCCGAGCGCGGCGCGGCGCAGCTGGTCGAGGAACTGGCGTGAGCCCGCTCTGGCGCAACCACACCGGCAACCAGAGCTGCAACCCGTCGGAGATCGCCCACCCGGCTTCGCTGCAGGACCTGGTCGAGCTGGTCCGGCGGGCTGAAGCCGACGGCCGGACGGTGCGGGCGGCCGGGGCGCGGCACTCCTGGTCGGACATCGCGCTGACCGAAGGGGTGATGGTCGAACCCGACGGCCTCGCCTTCGTCGAGCGGGCCGATCCGGCCAGCCTCACCGCGGCCGCCCAGGGCCGGGACCTGGTCTGGGTCGGCGCCGGCACGCACCTGCACGAGCTGAACGCGAAGCTCGACCACATGGGCCTGGCGCTGTCCAACATGGGCGGCTACGACGCGCAGACGATCGCCGGCGTCATCTCCACCTCGACCCACGGCTCCGGCCTCGCGTTCGGGCCCTTCCCGGACGCCGTGCGCTCGCTGGAGCTGGTGGTCGCCGGTGGCCGGGCGCTGCGGCTGGAGCCCACCGACGGCCCCACCGACCCGCGCGGCTTCGCCGCCGAGGGGCTGGAGCTGGTCAAGGACGACGAGCGCTTCGCCGCCGCGATCTGCGGCCTCGGCACGCTCGGCCTGCTTTATGCGGTGCAGCTCGAGGTGCGGGAGAAGTTCTGGCTCAAGGAGGTGCGCACGCTCGACACCTGGGAGCGGGTGCGGGGGGAGCTCAGCCCCGAAGGCGTGCTCGGCGAGCCCGGCCACTACGAGCTGTTCGTCAATCCCTACGCCGGCGAGGACGGCGAGCACCGGCTGCTGGTCACCCGGCGAACCGACACCTCCGAGCCCGGCCACCTCCCGCAGGACAAGCTGGAACGCCACCCGCTGACCGAGCTCGAGGCCTCCTGGCACTTCACCGGCGTCCTCCTGCGCTTCCTCGCCCGTCACTTCCCCCGGCTCGTCGCCGGCCGCTTCGACGACACGCTGGCCGGGATGTGCGACGACGACTACACCAACGTCTCCTACAACGTGTTCAACATCGGCGAGGCCAACAAGCTGCCGGCCTACTCGATGGAGCTGGGGATCGCGGTCGACGGCCGCCACGTCGAGGCGGTCGACCGGATCCTCGCGCTCGCCGCCGAGCGCGCCGGCGAAGGCCTCTGGCACACCTCGCCGTTCTCGTTGCGCTTCGTCGCTCCCTCGCGCGCCTACGCGTCGATGATGTACGACCAGCCGACGATGATGATCGAGCTGATCATGGTCGCCGGCAGTCGCGGCGGCATCGCCCTCCTGGAGGGCTACGAAGAGGCCCTCGAGGACCTCGGCGTGCGCCCCCACTGGGGCCAGGTCAACGCGCTCGGGCCCGAGCGCCCGTCGCAGCTCTATCCGAAATGGAGCAGCTGGCTGGCCGCCGAGCGCGAGTACAACGCCTCCGGCGTCTTCGACTCCCCGTTCACCCGGCGGGTCGGGATCTCCCAGCTCGCCGAGCGCTCCTAGCCGAGCAGCCGCTCGGTCGCCGGGTCGCGCCGGCCGTCGTAGAAGCGGTCCAGCACTTCGGCGAAGACCGGCTCCTCCGGCGAGGCGGCGGCGAACAGGGTCATCGAGGAGCGCAGCTTGACCGCGTCGATGCCGCCGAGGATCTCCTCCGCCGAGAGCTCGCCGTGCGCGAGCAGCGCCCGCGCCGACTCGACCAGCCGCGGCCCCAGCACCGGGTGCTCGAGGTAGGCGCGCGCCTCGGCCGGCGAGGCGATCGCGTAGCGTCGCGACATCGCGCTCTGCCCCAGCCCGGCGACTTGCGGGAAGACGAACCACATCCAGTGGCTCGTCTTGCGCCCCGCCCGCAGCTCGGCCAGCGCCCGCTCGTAGGTGCCGCCCGCGTCCTGGGCGTCGAGGAAGCGCTGCAGGTCGTGTGGGTCCTCGCTCACCTGCCCTTGCCTCGTCAGGGCGTCGGTGGGTGGATCGTGTTGCCGGCGAAGCTCAGGTCGGTCGGGTAGCTGGTCCCGCCTTCGCTGTAGGGGCAGACGTCGAAGAAGCCCTCCGGCGAGTAGGGCGTCAGCTTGCCGCCGCTGATCAGGAAGTAGAAATCGTTGGCCAGCTGCATTTCGGAGGCCATCGGCGGTTCCTGCCAGGAGTTGCCGAGGTAGGCGATGTCGCCGTAGGTGACGCAGCCGCCGATGTCGCCGCCGTAGGGCAGCCCGTTGCCCTCGCTGGGCAGCTTCGGGTAGGGAAGCGGGTCGCCTTCGCGCGGCGGCGGCCCGAGGTAGGTCTGGCCGATTGGGTTGTCGTAGGAGGTGTTTTCGCGCAGCGTGATGTAGCGGCTGCCGCCATCGGTGTAGAAGGTGTTCCCGCCCGCCTTCGGCCGCTTGCTGTAGGCGGTGTTGCCTTCGATCCGCAGTCCGTTTTCCATGCTCGTCCCCTGGGCGCCGGTGGTGTAGATCGCGCCGCCGTCCCAGAGCAGTCCGAGGAATTCGCGGATCGTGTTGTAGGCGACGAGGTTGTTGCGGTTGGGCGTCGGCGTTTCCCAGCGGCCCCACTGGTACCGGCTCGCGCCGGGCAGTCCCGGGAAGCCGCCGGGGTCGAGCAGGCCCCAGCCCCAGCCGAGCGCGATCCCGCTCCAGGGCACGTCTTCGACCGTGTTGCGGAGGACCCTGGTGCCGCTGGCGAAGCCGACGAAGATGCCCGGCGCGTCGGGGTACTCCCAGGCGACGTGGGAGATCAGGTTGCCGGCGATCGTGTTGCCGAGGCTGGTCTGGGCGCGGCTCGCCGGGGCGTGGTCGGCTTCGGAGATCCCGCTCAGCTGGATCGCCGAGGAGCCGACGTCGGCGAAGGTGCTGCCGCGGACGGCGGTGTGCTGGCTGCCGGTGCCGAGCGACAGCCCGACCGCCCCGAGGTGGGCGAAGCGGTCCCCCACGAAGCGGACGTCGTGCGCGTAGCGGAAGGAGACGTTGCCGGGCGTCCCCACGTCGTCGGGGTCGTGGCCGATCGTGTTCGGTTCGTGGCCTTCGCCGACCAGGTGGAACCCGGCCTGGTCGGAGACGTAGCCGTTGTCGCCGCTCGGCTGCAGCCAGGTCGCGTAGGCGAAGGTGAGGCCACGGAATTCGAGGTTGGCGACGGGTCGGGCGGCGGCGCCGTTGCCCTGCAGGAGCGACTGGGCGAGCGGCAGCTCGACGTCGGCGGTGCGCAGGTTCTGCCAGGGGCGGGGCATGTAGTAGAGCCAGCCGTGGGCTTCGTCGAGGTACCACTCGCCGGGGCTGTCGAGGAACTGCAGGGCGTTTTCGAACCGCGTCACCTGCCAGAAGCTCCAGATCCCCGGCTGCCCGTCGGCGCCGCGGAAGACGTTGGCGTTGCGCCAGGCGGGTTCGGCCATCCGCAGGAGGCCGGGGGTCGAGCCGGAGGCGGGGACGATCGAGGCGAGCGGCACGGTCATCGTCTTCCACTGGGTGTCGATCACCGCCTCGATCCGGCCGACGTCGGTCCAGCTCGCCGGTTCGCCCCACGACGGCGGGTTCAGCCCGCTCGGCTGGAGCGTCGGCAGGTATTCGATGCCGCTGCCCGGCCCGCCGCCGTTCCAGGCCGGGCGGAAGCCGGCCGGGTATTCGCCCGTCGCCGCGCGGGTCTCGCGTTCGCCGCCGACGTAGAGCTCGCGGCTGGAGACCTTCCCGACCCGGGCGCGCCAGATGTTCGCCTCCTTGTCCCACGGCTGCCAGGCCGAGCCGGGGACGCGCACCGCCCCCGAGATGACCGGCCGTTCGCCGTCGAAGGCCCGGTAGACGACGGGGTGCGCGCGGCTGCCGGAGTCGGCGGCGCTCAGCTTCAGCGGGCCGCGCAGCCGGTAGGTGCCGCCGCGCAGGATCACCGTCACGGCGGCGCCGGGCCGCAGGCGCAGCGCCCGGCGCTCGGCGCGCCGGGCCCGGGCCAGGGTGGCGAACGGCGCCGCCTCGGTCCCCGGGTTGGCGTCGGAGCCGCCGGGCGAGACCCAGATCCGGGTCGGCGGCGGGCTGGCGCCCCCGGCCGCCGCGGCGCCGGTCGGGCAGGCCAGGGCGAGGGTCAGGGTGAGGATAAGCGCCGGCGCCCCCCGCATCCTGCGGCGGCGCTCGGCCCGGGAGACGGACATCGGGCGAGCGTAATGCCCGCCGTCGGATTCCGCCTCAGCCGTGCGCTTGGGCCTTGTGGTGCTTCGGCTTGGGCTTCGGTTTCGGCTTGACCACCCGGAAGCGGAAGGCCAGCGGCGTCGGGTCGCCGCCCCCCGGGCCGAAGGCGCGGACGCGGAAGACGTGGTTGCCCAGCGCGACGTTGTAGCGCCGGGGGGAGCCGCAGATCGTCGCCGGGCGGCTGTCGATCCGGCAGCGGTACCAGGTGGCGAGGCCGACGCCGGCGAAGCGGAAGGCGACCGGGACGGCGCCGCGGTGGGCGGCGCCGACGCGGATCGTCGCCCGCGGGTGGTGCAGCAGGCGGGTCCCCGGCGGCGGCGGGGGCGGCGGCGCGGGATGGCCGGTCGCCGCCGGGTCGGTGCTGACGAGCAGCTGACCGAACTTGCCGCCGGCGACGCAGAGGGCTTCGGTCGGGCAGGAGAGCCCGAAGAGCGCGTTGGTCGTCCCCTTGATCAGGTGTTCGGTCGTCCAGCCGCCGCCGGTCGGCGTCGTCGTCGCGCTGACTTCGCCGTTGTTGCTGGAGAGCACGCACAGCGTGGCCGTCGGGCAGGCGACGCCGAGGATCTGGAAGCGCGCCGGCAGCGCCGTCGCCGGCCAGGCGGCCGCCCCGCCGGTCGGCGCGGTGGAGACCAGCACGTGGCCTTCGTCGCCGGCGACGCACAGCGTGCTCGAGAGGCAGCCGATGCCGATGGTCGGGTTTTCGCCCGCCGGTTGGACCGCCACGCTCCAGGCCGTCGCGCCGCCGGCCGGCTGGGTCGAGGTGACGATGTCGCCGCCGACGTCCCCGGCGACGCAGAGCAGCCCGCCCGCCGTCGTGCAGGCCACCGAGCGCAGCTGCAGTTCGGGCGGTTCGGGCAGGTGGGTCGGCGTCCAGGCCGAGCCGCCCCCGGTCGGGTTGGTCGAGGTGTAGACCATGCCGCTCTTGCCGACCACCACGCAGAAGCTCGCCGAGGTGCAGGAGACCCCGAAGAGCGACCTCGCCTTCGGGATTCGCGTCGGATTCCAGCCCCCGCCCCCGGCCGCCGGTTCGGCGGTCGTCCAGACGCCGCCGCTGTAGTCGACCGCGACGCAGAGCGAGGCCGTGGGGCAGGAGACGCCGCGTAGGTTGCCGCGCAGGTTTTCCGGCAGGTTGACGTGGGAGATCGACCACGCCCCGGCGCCGCCGGTCGGCGCGCTGGAGGTGACGACGACCCCGCTCTGCCCGACCCCGAGGCAGAACCCGCTCGGCTGGCAGCTGATCCCGAACAGCGTTTCTTCCGGCCCCAGGTTGAGGTTGGTCAGCGCCCAGGGCGATTCGGCCATCGCCATCGACGCCAGCGACGCCCAGAGCGCGGCGGCGATGGCGGCGAGAAGCGCCAGGCGGTTCGGAAGGCGCCTTGGTGCAGGGCGGGTCACAGACCCAAGTTAAGCGTGCAAGCCGTCCCGGCTCGGGGGAGAATCTGGTCATGGGAGGTTTGCGTCAGGTCTGGAGCCGAGCGGGGCGAGCGCCGCGGCTCGCGACCCTGGCCGCCGCGCTGCTGGCGATCGCCGCGGCCTCGGCCGGGCCGGCGCGGGCGGCCGGCGGCCACGGCGGCTACCCGTACTGGAGCTACGACGGGCCGGGCAGCAACCCCGCCACCTACACCTGGACCGACGCCGCCGGCAACGGGTTCTCGCCCTACGGCTACGCGTACCGCAACTGCACCGACTACGTCGCCTGGAAGCTCAGCACCGCCAACCACTTCGGCGACTTCCGCGGGCTCGGCAACGCCTCCGGATGGGCCGCCTCTGCCAGGGCGCGCGGCTACCGCGTCGACCACACGCCGGCCCGCGGCGCGGTCGCCTGGTGGGGCAGCGAGCTGTTCGGCGGCTTCGGGCACGTCGCCTGGGTGGCGAACGCCTTCGCCGGCTCGGTCGAGCTGGACGAGTACAACCACCTGGGGACCGGCCGCTTCGACACCCGCCGGGTGCCGACCCGGGCGCCCGACGCCTACATCCACTTCAGGGACCTGCCGGTCATCCTGCGTCCCGGCGACTTCCTCACCGCGCCTGGCGAGGGGGGCGCCTACCGGCTGGTCGGTGGCGCGCCCGTGCCGGTCGCCCACTGGCAGGACTTCGGCGGCGCCCATCCCGTGCTGCTGGTCAGCCGGTCCGCCTTCGGCCGCCTTCCTGGCTACCCGGCCAACGGCACCTTCGTCACCGCCGCCGGCCACCCCTACCGGTTCGCCGGCGGGGCCCCGATCGCGATCGGCAGCTGGTCCCGTATCGGGGGCAAGCGGCCGGCGACGCGGATCGACCCGGCGGCGCTCGCCCGGGCCGGCGGCTCGGGCCGCTGGAGCCACGTCCGCCGCTACCCGCGTGACCACACGATCCTCCGCGCCGGCCCGCTGGGCCGCCTCTTCACGACCCGCGGCGGCGTCCCGCGGCCGCTCTCCCTCCTGCCCCCCGGCCGCCGCGCCGTGGTGGTCGATCCGGCGGCGATCGAAAACGCCGGCCGGCCCGGCGTCTGGCGCTTCCTGCGCGGCGGGTGAGCGGTGCGGCGCGTGGTCGATGCGATGAACGTGATCGGCAGCCGGCCCGACGGCTGGTGGCGCGACCGCGCCGGGGCGATCGAGCGGCTGGTCGGCGAGCTCGACCGCTGGGCGGGTGGGGTCGAGGAGGCGGTGACGGTAATGCTGGAGCACGAGCCGCGCCGGCCACTGGCAGCCGAACACGTCGAGGTCGCCTGGGCTCCCCAGGCCGGCCGCAACGCCGCCGACGGGGAGATCCTGCGCCGCCTCGACGGCTGGCTGGCCGAGGGCCCCGTCACCATCGTCACCTCCGACCGCGACCTGGCCGGCCGGGGGCGGGCGCGGGGCGCCGAAGTCGAGCCCGCCTCGGCCTTCCGCCGCCATCTCGAGGACTCCTGAGTACCCGGTTAGTCCCGCCGGTTTGCGGGAACTCGTGGGGCAGGAGGAGGGATGGCAAGCACCCCGAACACCCGACCGGAAGCCCCGAGGAGCACCCACGACGGCGAGGCCCGGCGCGACTACCGCCCGGAGGGCGCGGAGCCGCGGACCGACTGGCGGGCGACGCTGAAGCGGACGGGGACCGAGTTCCTCGAGGACAACCTGACCGACTGGGCGGCCGCGCTCACCTACTACAGCCTGCTCTCGCTCTTCCCGGCCCTGATCGCGATGGTTGCGCTGATCGGGATCTTCGGCGACCCCCGCTCGACCACCCAGAGCCTGACCGAAATCATCGAAGGGCTGGGGCCGAAGTCGGCCGCCCAGACCTTCTCCGGGCCGATCCACTCGATCGCCACCAACCAGAGCGCCGCCGGCTTCGCCCTGGTGCTCGGCCTGGCCGCGGCGCTGTGGTCGGCCTCCGGCTACGTTGGCGCCTTCATCCGCGCCTCCAACGTCATCTACGAGACCCCCGAGGGGCGCCCGTTCTGGAAGCTGCGGCCGCTGCAGCTGGCGCTGACCCTGCTGCTGATCGTGATGATGGCCCTGCTCGCCGTCGGCCTGGTCCTGACCGGGCCGGTCGTCCACGCGGTCGCCTCGCCGCTCGGCATCGGCTCGACCGCGGTCGACGTCTGGAACATCGCTAAGTGGCCGGCGATGGCGGCGCTCTTCATGACCATGGTCTCGGTCCTCTACTACGCCTCGCCCAACGTCCGGGTCCGCGGCTTCAGGTGGGTGACCCCGGGCAGCGTCGTCGCGATCGTCGCCTGGGCCGTGGCCTCGGCGCTGTTCGCCTTCTACGTCGCCAACTTCGGCTCCTACGACAAGACCTACGGCACCCTCGGCGGCCTGGTCGTGCTGCTGATCTGGTTCTGGATCTCCAACCTGGCGATCCTCTTCGGCCACCAGCTGAACGCCGAGCGCGAGCGCAGCACCGAGATCGCCGAAGGCCTGCCGCGGGCCGAGAAGGAGATCCAGCTGGAGCCGCGCGTGGAGCCGAAGGAAGAAAAGACCACCTGATCAGCTCTCTGCCGTGGGCAGCTGGGTGAAGCGCAGCGGGTTGCCGAAGGGGTCGCGCAGGGCGCAGTCGGTGCCGTAGAAGCGCTCCGTCGGCTCCTGGGTGAACTCGACCCCGGCGGCGCACAGCCGCTCGTAGGTGCCTACGCAGTCCTCGGTCTCGAGGATGACGCCGCCGCCGGCCCCGCCCTTGGCGACCAGCTCGCGCACCTGCTCGGCGGTCGCCGCGTCGTGCAGAGGCTGGCCCGGCTGCATCAGCACCAGCTCGAGGCCGGGGTCGTCGGGCAGGGTGACGGTGAGGAAGCGCATGTGGCCGAGGTCGGCATCGGTGTGGACGACGAAGCCGAGCTTGCCGACGTAGAACGCGAGCGCCTCGTCCTGGTCGAGGACGTAGATGAAGGTGTGTGAGATCCGTTTGAACATGGCGGCAACGCTAGAGCCGCCCGCCCCCGCCGCGCTTCTCCAAAACTGCGCTATCCGGCGGGCCGGGTCCAGGTCATCGCCCAACAGGCGGGAACCCGGAGCCGCTCGCCCGCCTCGCGGAAGCGGGCGCGGTAGCCGGACGGCGACTCGCCGAGGATGGCGCGGAAGGTGCGGCTGAAGGTGCCGAGGCTGTTGAAGCCGACGTCGAAGCAGATCTCGGTCACCGGGCGCTCGGTCTCGCGCAGCAGCTCCATCGCCCGCTCGACCCGGCGCCGCTGCAGGTAGCGGTGCGGCGTCTCGCCGAAGGTGTCGCGGAACTGGCGCGAGAAGTGGGCCGGGGAGACGTGGGCGACCCGGGCCACGCCGGCGACGTCCAGCGGCTCGGCGAAGGCGCGGTCCATCGCGTCGCGGGCGCGCAGCAGGCGCCGGTTGCGGTCCTCGATCTGGCGCGACATCGGCTGCATTCAAACATCGTCCACGAGCTGAGAAAAGGGCGGTCGGGCCCCCGCAGATCGACTACGCTCGTCCCATGGGAGCGGCCGTGTCGATCGAGATCGAGGACCGCTTCAACGGGCCGCTCAGCAGCGGCAACGGGGGGTACTGCTCGGGCGTCCTCGCCGGCCTGCTCGACGGCGTGGCGGAGGTGAGGCTGAGGCGCCCGGTGCCGCTGGACACGCCGCTTGACGTCGAGTGGGCGGCGGACGGCTCGGTGCGGGCGCTCGAGGGCGAGACCCTGGTCGCCGAGGGGCGCGAGATCCCCTCGCTGGATCTGGAGGTGCCCTCCCCGCCGGTCGGCCTCGACGAGGCCCGCCGGGCGATGGCCGGCTACCGGGGCCTGCCGGACGGCATGTTCAGCCGCTGCTTCGTCTGCGGGCGCGCGCGGGAGGACGCCTTCGGCGTCTTCCCCGGGCCGGTGGAGGGACGGCGGCTCGTGGCCTCCACCTGGACGCCGCCCGGCTGGAGCGCCGACGAGGAGGGGCACGTGCGCCCCGAGCTCGTCTGGGCGGCGCTCGACTGCCCCACCTACTTCGCCCTCTACACCGAGGGCGAGCTGCCGCCCAGCGTGCTGGCGCAGATGGCGGCGCGGATCGACGCTCCGGTCAGGGCCGGCGAGGAGCACGTGGTCATCGCCTGGCCCCTGGAGTCCGAGGGGCGCAAGCGCTTCGCCGGCTCCGCCGTGCTCGACCGCGACGGCGCCCCGCTGGCGCTCGCGCGGGCGCTGCTGATCGAGCCGCGTCGCGAGGAGGGCTCCAAGTGAACCGGCTGACGGCGATCTGCGCGGTGACGGCTGCGCTGGTCGCGTCGGCTTCCCCGGCCCTGGCGCGGGCCGACGGCCAGCTCGACCCGAGCTTCGGCAGCGGGGGCGTCGCGCTGGCACCGGCCGGCGGAGGTGTCGACGACATCGCCACCGGGGTGACGGTCGATCCGGCGGGCGGGATCGTCGCCGCGGGTTGGGAGAACGAAGGCGGCGGCCACTACCTCTTCACCGTGACGCGCCTCCTCGCCGACGGTGCGGTTGACAGCTCCTTCGGCACCAGCGGCGCCACGACGGCGGCGGTCGGGACGAGCAACGAAGACATGGCGAGCGGCGTCGCCATCGACTCGCTGGGAAGGATCGTGCTCGCGGGCTCCGCCAGGACCGCCAGCCACGAAAAGAACTTCGGCCTCGCCCGCTTCACCCCCACGGGGCAGCTCGATTCCAGCTTCAACGGCTTCGGGGTCAAATACACCGAAATCGGTGCGGCTTCGTCGGTGGGTTCCGCGGTTGCGGTGGATTCGCAGAACCGGATCCTCGTGGCCGGCTCGAGCTTCGGGGGTGGAAACGAGCTCTTCACGATTGCCCGCTACCTGCCGAACGGCGAACTTGACAGCACCTTCGGCACCGGCGGCATCGTCGCCACGCCGCTGGTCGGCAACGACGTGCCCGAAGCGATGGCCCTCGATTCCCAGGGCCGGATCATTCTCGCCGGCAAGGCGATTGCAGGGGGCGACGACTTCCTCGTTGCCCGCTACCTGCCCAACGGCGAACTCGACCACTCCTTCGGCCAGGGCACGGGCTATGTGCGAACCGCACCCGGGACCAGCGACGACACGGCCTACGGAGTGGCGGTCGATCCGCAGGGCCGGGTCGTCGTCGCCGGCCTGAGCTCGGTCAACGGCACCGAAGAGCTCTCGGCCGCCCGCTACCAGCCCGATGGCTCCCTCGATCCCTCCTTCGGCACGGGTGGGGTGACGATCGCCCCGGTGGGACCGGGTCTGGAAGTGAGCGGCCTGGCCCTCGACGCCCAGGGGCGCCCGCTGATCGCCGGACGGGTGGAAGTGGGCCCGCACCGCGACTTTCTCCTCGTCCGTCTTCAGGAAAACGGGAGCATCGACCCGACCTTCGGTGCCGGCGGCATCGTCGTCACGCCGGTTGGCACGGGCTCGTCGGGCGCCGAAGCGCTGACCATCGACCCGGCGGGCCGGATCGTCCTCGCCGGCTGGGCCGGCAACGGCGAGTTCGCCCTGGCCCGCTACATCGACGACAGCACCCCGCCGGCGGTCGCGATCACCTCGGGCCCCGCCGAGGGGAGCTTCACCAACGACCCGACGCCCACCTTCGGCTTCAGCTCCCCCGAGGCCTCGACCAGCTTTCTCTGCGGCATCGGCACCGCCGGATCCGCCTGCTCCGCGCCCTTCACGACGCCGCCGCTCGCCGACGGCCCCCACACCTTCTCCGTCGTCGGCGCCGACCCGGCGGGCAACCGCTCGGCGCCGGCGAGCCGTACCTTCACCGTGGACACGAGGCCGCCCTCGATAACGGTCAGGGGCCGTCGGGTCTTCAAGACCAGGAAGAAGCGCGGTCGCGCCCACTTCAAGCTCAGCGCCGACGAGCCGGCGACCTTCTCCTGCCGCGTCGACCACCGCAGGCCCGGGCCCTGCGGGCCGAACGTGAAGACGCCGAAGCTGAAGCGCGGCAAGCACCTGCTGCGGGTGACCGCGACCGACCGCGCCGGCAACCTCGGCCAGACCGCCAGGCACTTCCGGATCGTCGCGGCGCGCCGGCGGTGAAGCCGGCCCTGCCGGTCCGGGGCCGCTCGTTAGCCTCACCCGGATGCGGAGCGAAGACATCGTCCGGCGCGGCGAGCACGGCCCCTTCGACGTCATCGGCGACGTCCACGGCTGCCACGCCGAGCTCGTCGAGCTGCTCGGGGAGCTCGGCTACGCCGTTGCCGCCGACGGCCTGAGCGCGACGCCGCCGCCCGGTCGTCGCGCCGTCTTCCTCGGCGACTACTGCGACCGCGGGCCGGACACCCCGGCGGTTCTGCGGCTGGCGATGTCGATGGCGGCGGCGGGGACGGCGATCTGCCTGCCGGGCAACCACGACGTCAAGCTGGCGCGCAAGCTGCGGGGACGCAACGTGAAGATCGCCCACGGGCTGGCGCAGTCGGTGGCGCAGCTCGAGGGCGAGCCGGAGGAGTTCCGCCTCGGGGTGGCCGAGTTCATCGAGGGGCTGGTCAGCCACGTCGTGCTGGACGACCGGCAACTGGTCGTCGCCCACGCGGGGATGAGGGAGGACTTCCAGGGGCGCCCCTCGGCGGCCGCGCGCGCGTTCGCGATCTACGGCGAAACCACCGGCGAGACGGACGAGTTCGGCTTGCCGGTGCGGGGCGACTGGGCGGCCGACTACCGCGGCTCCGCGGCGGTGGTCTACGGCCACACTCCGGTCGAGCGGCCGCGGTGGGTCAACGGGACGATTGACATCGACACCGGCTGCGTCTTCGGCGGCCGGCTCACCGCCCTGCGCTGGCCCGAGCGCGACCTCGTCTCGGTGCCCGCCCGCCGCACCTACTACGAGCCGACCGGCGCTCGCCCCTCCCAGACGCGGCCCAGCTGACGCATCAGCGCCGGGTAGACGACCAGGTAGCGGAAGGGTTTGATCAGCGCCATGTAGCCCTCGCCGAGGCGGCCGCGCGGCTTCACGTAGACGGCCATCTGCCCCTGGTACAGGCCGCCGCCCCGGTCGACCCAGGCGAAGTGGGCGACGCCGTGGACGGTGCGGTTGGAGATCTCCGCCGCCGCCTCGCGCTCGGTCCGGTACAGCGGCTCGAACGGCCACCCGCCGAGCTCCATCCCGGCGGCGCTGCCGCGCAGGTCCTCGGGCAGCCGTTCGCCGAGCGAGGTCTCGCGGGTGCCGGGGATGCGCAGGTCCTCGGCGGGCCGCTCCCCGCTCCGCAGGGAGACCCGGCCCAGGCCGAGCCACCTGCCGAGCCGGTCGCGCAGCTCCCAGAGGAAGCGGCTGGCGCGCGAGTCCCCCTCCGCCGGGTCGAGGTGGCGGGCCAGCTGCAGCAGCTGGTCGAAGTCCCCGGCGCCGCCGCCGACCGGCAGCGCCCAGACGTCCTCCAGCCTGAAGTCCGGGACCAGCTCGTGGATCCGCCAGGGCTGGCTCTTGTGCTCTGAGTTGGGGACCCGCCCGCTCTCGCGCAATCCATACGTCACCGTATGGATAGTAGGACCAGGGTCTTCCTCTGTCAATACGGTGCCGTATAGATTCTGCGGATGGCGAAGGTGAGAACTCCCAGGGAGGCGTGGATCGAGGCGGCGATGCGGGCGCTCGCCGCCGGCGGCCCGGAGGCGGTGCGGGTCGAGGCGCTGGCCAAGGAGCTGGGCGTCTCCAAGGGCGGCTTCTACTGGCACTTCGAGGACCGGCGGGCGCTGCTAGAGGAGACCCTCGACGCCTGGGAGCGCAGCGGCACCGAGGAGGTGATCGCGACCGTCGAGGGCGGCGCCGGGGACCCGCGCGAGCGACTGCGGCGCCTCTTCGCGATGGCGCCGTCGGCCCGCGGCCTGTTCGCGGTGGAGCTGGCGCTGCGCGACGCCTCGCGCCGCGACCGCGACCTCGCCCGGCGGCTGCGCCGGGTCGACGACCGCCGCATGGAGTTCCTGCGCGCGCTGTTCCGCGAGCTCTGCGCCGGGGAGGAGGAGGTCGAGGCCCGCTCTCT
>DASVWP010000112.1:0-8553 GCA_036393155.1 Solirubrobacterales bacterium
GTCCTGCTGGTCCTCATCTACCTGCGCGACGGCGCCAGGGAGGCGGCAGATGAGTGAGTCCCCCGGCGAGCCCGCGCTGCGGGTCGTCTACCTCGACCAGGCGCTGGCCGTGGTCGACAAGCCGGCCGGCCTGGTGGTCCACCCGGCGCCCTCGCACACCGGACCGACCCTGGTCTCCGAGCTCGCCGGCATCCTCGGCGGCGGCGACCCCGAGCGCCCGGGGATCGTCCACCGGCTCGACAAGGGAACCAGCGGCCTCCTCGTCGTCGCCCGCGACGACGAGGCTCACGCCGCCCTGCAGGCGCAGGTGCAGCGGCGCGAGGTGGAACGCGTCTACCTGGCGCTGGCCGGCGGCCGTCTCGCCTCGCGCACGGGGACGATCGACGCGCCGATCGGCCGTGCCTCCCGCCAGCGGCACCGCATGGCGGTCTCCGGCGCCGCCTCGCGGCAGGCGCGCACCCACTTCACGGTGCTCGAGCTGCTGCCCCGGGAGACCTACCTGGAGGCTCGCCTGGAGACCGGCCGCACGCATCAGATCCGCGCCCACTTCGCCGCCATCGGCCATCCCCTGACCGGCGATGTCACCTACGGCGGCGCGGCCCGCTACGGCCTGCGGCGCCAGTTCCTGCACGCTCACCGGCTCTCCTTCGACCACCCGCTGAGCGGCGAGCGGCTGAGCTTCACCTCGGACCTTCCGGCCGACCTCGCGGCGGCGCTGGAGGAGGCGAGAGCGGCCTGAGCGCGGGTGGGGGAGCCGCCAGGCCCCGCCACGCCGACCGCTCTACAATCCCACCTTCAATCCAACCCCCGCTCTGTAGCGAGTCGGATCCTGCCTGGCCACCACCAGGTCCCGACAAGCGGAGCGGGTCGCTGTATCGAAACCAAGGAGATTCAATGCCAGAGGCAGACCTCAAAGCGCTGCTCGAGGCCGGGGTGCACTTCGGCCATCAGACGCGACGCTGGAACCCGAACATGCGCCGGTTCATCTTCGGCGAACTCGACGGGATCCACATCATCGACCTGCTGCAGACCGAGGCGCTGCTGGAGAACGCCCGCCGCTTCGCCGGCGAACTGTCCAGCGGCGGTGGCACCGTGCTCTTCGTCGGCACCAAGAAGCAGGCCCGCGACACGGTCCAGGAATGGGCCGAACGCTGCAAGATGCCCTACGTCAACAAGCGCTGGCTGGGCGGTCTGCTGACCAACTTCAACACGATGTCCGGGCGAATCGGCCGCCTGCACGAGCTCAACGGCTGGAAAGAGGAGGGCAAACTCGACCTCTTGCCGACCAAGGAGCGGATGGGCATGGAGGCCGAACTGGCGAAGCTCGAGTACAACCTCGGCGGCGTCCGCGACATGGACCGGCTGCCGGACGCGGTCTTCGTCACCGACCTGAAAACCGAGGAGATCGCGGTCCACGAGGCGGCGCGCCTGCGGATCCCGATCATCGGCCTGGTCGACACCAACTGCGACCCGACGCCGGTCGACTACGTGATCCCCGGCAACGACGACGCGATCCGCTCCTGCCAGCTGGTGATCGGGACGATCGGCGCCGCCGTCGAGGACGGGTCCTCGGCCTGGCGGGTGCAGGAGGAGAAGCGGATCGCCGAGGAAATGGAGCGGCGGCGTCGCGAGGAGGAAGAGCGGCGCAAACGCGAGGAAGAAGAGAAGGAGCGGGTCGCCGCCGAGGAAGCGAAAAAAGCGGCCGAAGAGGCTGAGAAAGCGGCCAAAGCGACGGCCGAGGCGGCGGCGAAAAAAGCCGCCCAGGACAAAGCCCCCGCGCCACCGGCGCCGGCAGCCGCCGAGGCACCGGCCGGCCAGCAGGCAGCGGCTCCGACCGAGGCACCGGCCGGCCAGCAGGCAGCGGGTCCCGCGGAGAACACCGAAACTGAGAAAGGCGACAAATGAGCATCAGCGCCGCTGACGTGAAAGCGCTCCGGGATCGCACCGGGGCCGCGATGATGGACGCCAAATCGGCGCTCGTGGAGGCCGACGGGGACGTCGACCGGGCGATCGAGCTGCTGCGGGTGAAGGGCCAGGCCTCGGCCGCCAAGCGCGAAGGCCGCGGCACCAACGAGGGCGTGATCGCCTCCTACATCCACGCCAACGACAGGGTCGGGGCGATGGTCGAAGTCCAGTGCGAGACCGACTTCGTCGCCCGCAACGAGGACTTCCGCGTCTTCGCCTACCAGGTCGCCCTGCACGCCGCCGCGACGGCGCCGCAGTACGTCTCCACCGATGAGATCCCGGAGGAGGAGCGGGAGGCCGAAAAACGGGTCTTCGAAGAGAAGGCGCGCGAAGAAGGCAAGCCCGACAACGTGGTCGAGAAAATCGTCCAGGGCCAGCTGAACAAGTGGGCGAGCGAAGTCGCGCTGCTCGACCAAACGCACGTCAACGTCGAGAAGCACGACTCGAAAACGATCGAGGAGCTGCGCCAGGAGCTGGCGGCGAAGACCGGCGAGAACATCCGGATCGCCCGTTTCTCCTACTTCCGCGTCGGGGCGGAATAGAGTCACCGCTCAGTGATCGACTCTCCCGAGCCACGATTCGGGCGCATCCTGCTGAAGCTTTCCGGCGAGGCGCTGATGGGGCGCCTCGACTTCGGCACCGATGCCGAGGAGGTCGACCGGATCGCCAGGCAGGTCGCCGAGGTGCGTGAGCGCCGCGTCGAGGTGGCGATCGTCGTCGGGGCCGGCAACATCTACCGCGGCCTCGACGGAGCCGCGAGCGGGATGGACCGCGCGACCGGCGACTACATGGGGATGCTGGCGACGGTGCTGAACGCGCTGACGCTCCAGGACGCGCTCGAGCACATCGGAGAGCACACGAGGGTGATGTCGGCGATCGACGTCAAGGAGGTCGCCGAGCCCTACATCCGTCGGCGCGCGATGCGCCACCTGGAGAAGGGCCGCGTGGTGATCTTCGCCGCCGGCACCGGCAACCCGTTCTTCACCACCGACACGGCGGCCGCGCTGCGGGCCCTGGAGATCCACGCCGAGGCGATCCTGATGGCCAAGAACGGGGTCGAAGGCGTCTACGACGCCGATCCGGCGACCCACCCCGAGGCCAGGTTCATCCCCGCGATCACCCACCGCGAGGCGATCGAGCGCGGGCTGCGGGTGATGGATTCCACCGCGCTCTCGCTCTGCATGGACAACGATCTGCCCATCTACGTCTTCAACATGGCCGACGAGCGCAACATAGATAGGATCGTCTCGGGCGAGAGGGTTGGCACGCTGGTGTCCAACGGGCCCACGGCTTAGCGAGGACGGGAACAGTGGAGCTGATCGACGAACTGCTCGAAGACGCGAAGGACCGCATGGCGAAATCGGTCGATTCCTCGCGTGGCGAACTCGCCACGGTGCGGACCGGCCGCGCCTCCCCGCACCTCCTCGACCGCATCGTCGTCGACTACTACGGCAGCCCGACGCCGCTCAAGCAGCTGGCCAACGTGGCCGCCACCGACGCTCGCCTCCTCACCGTGACGCCGTTCGACAAAGGCGCGCTGGGGGCGATCGAGAAAGCGATCCAGGAGTCCGACATCGGCCTGACTCCGAGCAACGACGGCAACCTGATCCGCCTGCAGATCCCGGAGATGACCGAGGAGCGTCGCCGCGAGATGGTCAAGGTCGTCCACGGGGTCGCCGAGGAAGGCCGGGTGGCGGTGCGCAACGTGCGGCGCGACATCATGCACGACCTGCGGGAGCTGAAAAAAGAGGGGGAAGCGGGGGAGGACGACGAGCGCCGCGCCGAGACCACCCTGCAGAAGCAGACCGACGAGGCGATCGCCGAGATCGACTCCCTCCTCAAAGGCAAGGAAGCCGAGATCCTCGAGGTCTGAGGACGGCGGGCCCGCTGCCGTGACCGTCCCCAAGTACGTCGCGATCATCACCGACGGCAACGGCCGTTGGGCCCAGCAGCGGGGGCTGCCTGTGGCCGAGGGCCACCGCGCCGGCGCCGACGTCGTCAAGGCGCGGCTGCGCGACGCCGTCGAGCTGGGGGTGGAGGAGCTGACCGTCTTCTCCTTCTCGACCGAGAACTGGACCCGGCCCACCGAGGAGGTCGAGGCGCTGATGCGGATGTTCGGCGAGCGGATCGCCTCGGAAACGCCGGAGCTCGATGCCGAAGGCGTGCGGATGCGGTTCATCGGCCGCCGCGAGGGCGTCGACCGGGGCCTGGTCGAGCAGATGGAGTGGGCCGAGGCGAAGACCGCGGGCAACGACCGGATCGTCTTCTACGTCGCCTTCAACTACGGCGGCCGGGCGGAGATCGTCGATGCGGCGCGAACCTTCGAGGGAGGCTCCGAGGAGGAGTTCCGCCGCCACCTCTACGCACCCGAGATGCACGACCCAGACCTGCTCATACGGACCAGCGGCGAGCACCGCGTCTCCAACTACCTGCTCTGGCAGTGCGCCTACTCGGAGCTGGTCTTCCGCGAGGAGCTGTGGCCGGACTTCGACCGGGCGGCATTCGAGGAGTCGCTGCGCGAGTTCGAGACGCGGCAGCGGCGGTTCGGGGCACGGGCATGACCGTCGACCTCTTCGACGACGAGATGTTCGAGCCGGAGCCGCCGCCCTCGAAAAAAAGGGAGCGCGAGCCGCGCCCGCCGCGCCGCAAGCGCGGCGGCGGCCGCGGGGAGACGGCGCGGCGAATCCTGGTGGCCCTGCCGTGGATCGCCTTTGCGATCGCGATCACCGTGGCGGGGGACATCGTCTTCGCGGTGGCGCTGATCGGCGTCGGCATTGTCTGCATGCGCGAGTTCGTGACGATCACCGAGCGCTTCCGCCCGATCGCGATCCCCGCCTACCTGGCGGTCGCGGGGCTGATCCTCGCCGCCCACTTCGGCAGCTCCTACAACGTCCTCATGGTCCTCGCGGCGAGCTTCCCGCTGCTCTTCGCCTTCGGCGCCGGGTCCCACCATCGCGACGGGATCACCGGCTCGATGGGGGTGACGCTGCTGGGCATCGTCTGGATCGGCATCCCGCTCGTCCACGCTGTCCTGCTGCGCGACCTGCCAAACCACGGGGCCGCCCTGCTGATCGACGTCCTGGTCGGCACCTTCGTCGCCGACACCGCCGCCTACGCGACCGGGAGGATGTTCGGCAGCCACAAAATCGCCCCGACGATCTCCCCCAACAAGACGATCGAGGGCCTGATCGGGGGCTTCCTGATCGGCACCATGGGCTTCTGGTTCGCCGGCCTGTACCAGGACTGGCTGAGCGGGGTGGACGCGCTGATCATCGGCGCCGCCGTCGCCGCGATCGCGCCGGTCGGCGACCTCTTCGAGTCGATGGTGAAGCGCGACCTGGGGGTCAAGGACACGGGGACGATCTTCGGGCCCCACGGGGGCATCCTCGACCGGCTCGATGCCGTGTTCTTCACCGTGGTGGTCGGCTACTACCTTGCGGTTTGGCTTGTTTATTAGCCCCTGAGGTCGCCTCCGTATCCTGGTGAGTGCATGAAGAAGGTCCTGATACTCGGCTCGACCGGGTCGATAGGCACGCAGGCGCTGGAGGTGATCGGCGCCTCCGACGAGCTCCAGGCGGTCGGCCTGGCCGCCGGCGGCGGCTGGGAGCTGGCGGTCGAGCAGGCGCGCCAGCATGGCGTGCCGGCGATCGCCCTCTGCGACGAGGGCGCCGCGATGCGCGCGCGCGAGGCGTGGAGCGGCCGGGTGCTGGCCGGCGAGGAGGGGATCCGGGAGCTGATCGCGACCTCCGGCGCCGACCTGGTGCTGAACGGGATCGTCGGCGCGGCCGGCCTCGGCTCCACCGTCGTCGCCCTGACCGAGGGAATAGACGTCGCCCTGGCCAACAAGGAGAGCCTGGTCCTCGGCGGCGAGCTTGTGATGGCGCTGGCGGAGGCCACCGGGGCGCGCCTGCTGCCGGTGGACTCCGAGCACTCGGCCCTGCACCAGCTGATCGCCGGCGAGGCGCCCGGGACGGTCGAGAAGCTCGTCCTGACGGCCTCCGGCGGTCCCTTCCGCGGCCGCACCGACCTGGGCGGCGTGAGCGTGGCCGACGCCCTCGACCACCCGACCTGGGCGATGGGCGGGCGGATCACGATCGACTCCGCGACGCTGATGAACAAGGGCTTCGAGGCGATCGAGGCCCACCACCTGTTCGCCGTGCCCTACGAGCGGATCGGCGTCGTCGTCCACCCGCAGTCGCTGATCCACGCGCTGATCCACCTCAACGACGGATCGACCCTCGCGCACCTCGGCTATCCCGACATGCGAGTGCCGATCTCCTATGCCCTGCACCACCCCGAGCGCGCCGACGTCGACGTGCCGCAGCTCGACCTCGCCGCGGTCGGCTCCCTGACCTTCGAGGAGCCCGACACCGAGACCTTCGCCTGCCTGCGCCTGGCCCTCGAGGCGGGCGCCGCGGGAGGGACCGCGCCCTGCGTCCTCAACGCCGCCGACGAGGTCGCCGTCGCCGCCTTCCTCGCGGGGCGGATCCCCTTCACCGGCATCGCCGAGGTGGTCGAGCGCGTGCTCGAGGAGATGCCGGCGCGGCCGATCGGCCACTTCGAGGACCTCTTCGCCGCCGATGCCGAGGCGCGCGAGCGCAGCGAAGAGCGTGTCCGGGGGTTGATGCCCGCATGAGCTGGTTCTGGGTTTTCGTCGGCCTGTGTTTCCTGATCGTTCTGCACGAGGCAGGTCACTTCGTCGCCGCGAAGGCGACCGGGATGCGGGTGGAGCGCTTCTTCCTCTTCTTCGGACCGACGATCTGGTCGTTCAAGCGAGGCGAGACCGAGTACGGCGTCAAAGCGATTCCCCTGGGCGGCTACGTGAAAATCACCGGCATGAACCCGGAGGAAGAGATCCCTCCGGAGGTCGCCGATCGCGCCTATTACCGGCAGCCGGTCTGGAAGCGGATCGTCGTGATTGGCGCGGGTCCGGGGGTGAACATCGCCCTGGCCCTGGTCATCTTTTTCGTCATCGCGTTGACGAACGCTACGGCGAGGACCGAAACCGTCCAGGAAGTGCTCAAGGGAACTCCCGGTGCCAAGGTGCTGAAGCCCGGGGATCGGATCGTCGCAGTGGACGGCCACCGCTATCCGGGGCTCGACAGCGAAGCGAGAATCGAACGCTTTCGCGAAGAGATCGGTTCGCACCATTGCGCGGGCGGGGCAAAGCGGAACGGGTGCGTCGCGACGACGCCGGTCGAGCTGAGTGTGCTGAGGAACGGCCAGCTCACGAACGTCTCCGTCAGGCCGCGATACGACGCGCTTGCGGGTCAGCCGGTGGTCGGCTTTTCCTTCGGCGAAAGACCGGTGAGCCTCGGGGTCGGCGAAGCCATCGATCGTGCCACCGGCTTCGCCTGGCGACTCACGCACGAAACGGCCACCCGCATCGCAAAAATCTTCAACTCCAAGGAACGAAAGGAAATCCACGGGATCGTCGGCGTCAGCGACGTCGGTCATGAAGTCGTCGGCTTGGGGCTCACCGAGGCGCTGACCTTTCTCGCGGTCATCAGCCTGTCTCTTGGGATCATCAATCTCTTCCCGTTCCTACCGTTGGACGGGGGGCACATCTTCTGGAGCATCATCGAGAAACTCAGGGGTCAGCGAGTCAGTCTGAAAACGATGGAGATGGCCAGCGTGGTCGGCTTTGCGCTGGTTGCCCTCCTGTTTGTGATCGGCTTGTCCAACGACATCGGCACGCTGACCGGCGAAGGTTTCAAGGTCAAATAGACGGCCCGAGGCCGCACCCGGATAACCTCTGCATATGGCGTCAAAAAGGCAGATATTCGTCGGCGGGGTACCGATCGGTGGTGGCGCGCCGGTCGCCGTGCAGACGATGACCAAGACCGAGACCGCGAACCTGGCGGCGACGATGGAGCAGATCCGCAAGGTCGCCGACACGGGAGCCGATCTGGTGCGCTGCGCGGTGCCGCGCGAGCAGGACGCGGAGGCGCTGAAGACGATCGTCCGCGAATCGCCGATCCCGGTGATCGCCGACATCCACTTCAACCACACGCTGGCGCTGAAAGCGCTCGACGCCGGGGCTCATTGCATCCGCCTCAACCCGGGCAACATCGGGGGGCGCGAGAAAGTCGCCGAGGTGGCCGAGCAGGCCAACGCGAAGGGCGTGCCGATGCGGATCGGGGTCAACTCGGGCTCGCTGCCCAAGCACCTGCACGAGCTGGAGCGCGAAGCGCCGGTCGAGGCGCTGGTCGCCGCCGCGGTCGAGTTCGTGGAACTGATGGAGGGGCTCGACTTCGAGAACTTCAAGGTCTCGATCAAGTCGACCAACGTGCCGAACACGATCGCCGCCAACCGGCTGCTGGCCGAGAAGATTCCCTACCCGCTGCACCTCGGCGTCACCGAGGCGGGGACGAAATGGGGCGGCTCGCTGAAATCGGCGGTCGGCCTCGGCACGCTGCTCGCCGACGGGATCGGCGACACGATCCGGATCAGCCTCTCGACCTTCCACGCCGAGGAGGAGGTCAAGGTCGCCTGGGAGATCCTCAAGGCGCTGCAGCTGCGCGAGCGCGGCCCGGTGCTGATCGCCTGCCCGACCTGCGGCCGCCTGCAGTTCGACATGGACTCGGT
>DASVWP010000113.1:0-16913 GCA_036393155.1 Solirubrobacterales bacterium
GCCTTCTTTATCGAGCGGGCTCACCATCTCATAGGCCCGGCAGTCGGGAAGTAGCGAGGAGGGGCCCGAGCGGAAGGCTTCGTTGGGGCAGCTTTCCCCCGCCGCGACCCGGTAGGTGACAAAGCGCCGCTCGGCCCCGAACACCGGGCCCCCGCCGCTGCTTTGGGCGACGAAGCGGAAGCTGTATTCGGTGCCGGGGGTGAGGCCCCCCAGTTCCACCAGGCCGCTCTTCACCGCTTCGTTTACCGCTTCGGCTTGTAGCTTTGCCGCCGCGGCGGGCTGCTGGGAGGCACAGGGGGCTTCAAAGCCGCCTTCTTTTATGCACTGGGTGGTCCCGTACTGCACGAAGTAGGTGGTTTCCCCCACCGCTCCCGCCCAGAAGTGGGGGTTGATCTCGGCTCGCACCTGCGCCGTGGCGCTTTCCACCGCCACCGGGTACTGGGCGGCGATCGTCGGCGGCGCCAGGGGCGGGGCGCAGAGCACCGGGTTGGGGTGCGGGCCGAAGATGCGAAAGAAGGACTGTTCGCCGAAGGCGTTGTTGGGGTTGAAGTGGGCTACCAGGGACTGGTCCACTCCGCAGGCGCTGGTTGCCCCGATGCTGAACAGCTCGCTTTCCGTCGAGCGGTCAAAGCCCGCTTTGCCGCCTTCCCCTCCGCTCCCGCAGGTCAGGCAGTTGCCGGCTGCGTCGTACTCCTGCGCCCGTTCGGGTTCGGGGCTGTTCAGGTCAAGAAGCGTGTAGACGTTGCCGCTGCCGTCCACCGCCACTGCTTTCGGCCGGTCGGTCGATGCTTCCGCCGTGAAGGTCGGCGTCAGGCATTCGCCCGTCGGCCCGCTCGCTTTCAGCTTCCGTACGTCGGCTTCCCCGGTGAAGGCCGCATACAGGTTGCCCGCTTTGTCGCTCCCGATCGCCCGCACGCTCTTGCCCGCCAGGCAGCCTTCCTTGATTTCTTCTTCGAAGGCACCGCCCGCTCCGAAGCGCTGGATTCGCCCTCCTTCCCCGACGAAGACCGAGTTGGTTGCCGGGCTCGCGGCGATTTTGTTGCGGTATTCAAATTCCCCGAGGCCCAGCTGCCCCGCCCCGCTGCCCGCGATTCCCGCCTGGCAGGTCGCGCTCGGCGGTGAGGCATCCGGTCCGCAGGTCTGTGCTTCGGCGGCCCCGTTTCGCACCCCCCAGCCGAAGCCGAGCAGGAAGTGGCCTTCCGGGTCGAACTTCTGCACCCGGTGGTTTTCGGCTTCGATCGTGTAGATGTCGCCGGCGCCGTCGACGGCTACCGCTTCCACCGTCTTGAACTGGCCCGCCCCGGAGCCTTCGACGCCTTTCTGGCATTCGCTCGCTTCGGTGCAGCTCTGCAGTTCCGCTTTCGGATCTTCTTTGTTGACCCCCCAGCCCCAGGCCAGGACGAACTGCCCCCAGGCCGTGAACTCGTCGATTCGGGCGTTGTGGCGGTCGGCTACGTAGATGTGGCCTTCTCGGCCCTGATCGGCCGCGATTCCCCAGGGGAAGTTCATCCGTCCCGCGCTCGATCCCGGTTTTCCGTCTTCCGGAACCTTCGCCAGCGGCGGGGGCGCGGCGGCAAGTGCCGCGCCACTGAAGAGGAGCGCGGATAGGCAGAGGAGCGCCGCCACGGCGCCGAGGCGCCCCGCGCGCCCGATCCCAAGCTTTCTCCCGGTCCCCAAGTCCCTCATTCCCCTCAGTGCCCTGCGTGGGGGCCGCCTCCCGCGACCCGACCTCGGCCACCGTAGTGCACTCGGTCGTTCCTGTCCAGCGCATCCTGGTTTCTAAAGCGAGGGGCCGGGTTAACCCCGGCCCCTCCCAATGCTTCGCTGCTTGCCCCTCACTGCGGGCTTGCGGCGTTGCTGATTCCTATTCTCTCCAGATGCCTACCTGGCTGCCCTCGGTGTAGCCCTTTGTTTCGGCCGCGGGGCCGCCAAGGTCTTCGAATCCCTTGGATTCGGATGCACCGGTGTATTTGGCGTTACTGCCTGAGTTCGGAACGCCCGCCAGGAAGCAGGTGAATTCCGGTTCGCAGGTGTAGTGGATGCCGGCCACTTCGGC
Organism: Solirubrobacterales bacterium; assembly: GCA_036393155.1. Taxonomy (GTDB): domain Bacteria; phylum Actinomycetota; class Thermoleophilia; order Solirubrobacterales; family 70-9; genus VAYN01. Next base: position 2,057 of record DASVWP010000113.1, read on the forward strand.
TTTGACTGTGACGTTCCGGCTCGTTCCGCTGCCCAGGTTCGTGTAGCGGACACCGGTCAGGTTTTCGTTTTCAGCGCCGCCACCGATCTTCAGGGTCAGACCGCCACCCGAGATTTCAATCTTCTTGCCGGTCGGGCAGATCACGCTCGTCAGGGCGTGTTCAGCGGTTGTCGCCGCGAAGAGCTTGTAGTGACATTCGTTCGTCGTCACTTCGACCGTTTCGTGGCCAAGGAACGAGTCACACTTCGTCATTCCACCCGTCGCGGGGCTCCCCTTGTATTCGGGTCGCACTGTGATCGATGGGGCGGTCCAGTTGCTGCCAGACCCCGCAGTAGCGGTCGATGTGCCTTCGGCTTTAAATGTCGAGCATTCGACCTTCAGGCCACCTTCGATTTCCAGGATCTGGATTCCCGCGGCGCCCGCCTGCTGTTCGGCTGTGATGATCGTATTTTGCTTTTCCGAATGAAATTCTTCGGCCGCGAACGCCCCCTGAGCGGCGACAGCGCTGAGCGCGAAGATCGCGACCAGCGCGAGGCCGAGAACCTTGAGATGTTTCATCTCTTTCCTTCTTTCCTTTGCGAATTCCCGCGGTGAACTATTTCCGCCGCGGGTGCCCTGAGCGGGCCGGTCAATCCGTAAGGGCATATGAGGGCTTCGGTCAAGCCTCGTCGAACAGAATGCGCTTCACGATCACTCAGCGCCGCGAGACACCAGGATTTTCCCTGGAATTCCCGTAGAGCGTCTTGGCGCGTGCACCGGTTCGGCCTCCGCGCTCGATAATCGCGTAGTCGCAATCCACGCGAGCTTTCTGCGGGTGCGCGCGCCCTATCCTCTCCGTCCGACCGGAGCGCCCTCGGGATAGCCCTTTGTTTCGGCTGTGGGGCCACCCTCGCCCGTGAATCCCTTCAATTTGGACTTTCCGGTCAACCTGGCGTCGCTTCCGCAGTTGAAATTCTCCTGCTGCCCTGGCCGGCGAGGCCGCCAGAGGTCCGAGTGCAAAGATCGCCTGTCAGGGCACCCCTGAGCTGCCTTGCTGCGTCTATAGGAGCAATGGCGCCCCGCAAGCACGCCGGGGGGTTTCCGCGGCGCGCATTTGCGGGAGGGGCATAGCCGAGAGAGTCGTGCTACGTGTGGGGCATGCCGGACTCAGCCGAAGAAAGGCGGGGTCGAGCTGTCCGATCAAGGTATCGGCCGAGGCCGAGAGCAAAGGCCAGGGCGTAAGCCGCGTGGCCGAGGGGGGCGCGAGGAATATGCAACATCACGTCGATCGCACGAAGCCGCTCCGCGATGACCTGCTCGGCAACCGCCACGAGCTGCGCTGGCGGGTCGGTGGGCATGTCGCCGATCAGGTCGCCGGCCAGCAGGGCGTCATAGATCTCGAGCGCGCGGGCCCGCCAACCGGCGGTGACGACGATTTCGCCGGGCTCGGAACCACTGGGTTCGATGATGTCCAGCAACCCGAGGAACTCCTGGAGGATCAGCGTGAGCCTTCGTGCCTTTGCGCCCTTGGTTGGGTCCGGCCCCTTCTCATCGGCAACCAAGGCAGAACACAGCACGAGATTGCAGAAGTGGTTGATGCGTGACTCCCAGGCGAGGCGAGCCGCGGTCCGCGGTGTGAGCAGGTCAGTGGTCAGAGGTGGTAGAGCCTCGAGCGAGGACTCGGCGAAGCTCAGAGACACATACCTTTGCCCAGAGATCACTCCGCGCCAGTCATCGACCTGCCGTTTAGGCAATGCGTACCAGCCGGTTTCGCGCTCCACATCCCAGAGGACAACGACCACCATGTCGACGGTGCGCATCCAGCGCATAGCCGACGCAAAGGGAACTGAAAGGCGGAAGAGCTTGCCCGGACTGGGTCTGCGCAGCCGATAACGCTCGACATTCGCGGTGCCGCGTACCTGGAACCAGAGCCTGGAAGCGTCCATCCGGCCAGCGTGGCTGGTTTGCACCAGGAGATCTTCTCCGTAATCCTTGGATATCTCGTCGATCGCGTGGGATGCCCGGGCGAGGATGGCCTTCACCCCGGCGAGAGCGCGTTCGCCAATCTCATGCTCTCTCGTCCTCAGAGGCACAGCGGAATTGCAGTGCCCGCGGTGGCGGGATCGAGGTCAAGCGCGAGAGGAGAGGCGGGCCGGGAAAGAGATCCTTCCCGGCCCGCCGAACCGCAATGAGTTGCTAAGGAGCGGTTACCGCCCACGTACCACCCATGTACGCTTTGGTGGAGGTGATTTCTTTGCTGGTGCTCATGATCGCACCGGTTGCCGAAACGCCGAAAGAGGTCGGGTTTTTGGCCTTGCGGACTTCCGGATTGGTCAGTCCAGCTTCGGCAACCGAGCCGACAGAGGCGTATACGCAGAGGAAGCCACCTTCCGCCTGAGGATTTTCGGCCGATGCCGCCGTGGGGCAGCCCGTCGGGTTGCCGGTCCGCAGCGAGTCCCCGGTCGCGGTGCCTTCCGCGGCCTTCGACAATTCGAGTTCGGTGGCCGAGATGCATTTCGCCACCAGGGTTTGCGGGAAGCTGGTGGAGATGTTCGCCGCGGTGGTTTCGTCGTAAACGGCGGCACCGACAGTGCATTCGCCACTGCCGAAGCTCGCGCTCGTCACCAATTTGCTGCCGCTGGTGAGGTTACCCGTAAGGGTGGCTGCGGCATGAGCTGGGACGAAACGGGGCCCACCGGTGGCACCGAAGACCAGGTCGTTTTCCAGTGGGATCGGGAGGGAGATCGCGGTCACTCCCCCGCTCGCGCTGACCGGTATCTCCCAGGCCCCCGTCTCGGTCTTGCCGGTCGGGAGGTGTGCGGTGAACCCGGTTTCGCCGGTCGCTCCGGTTGCCCCGGTCGCTCCGGTTGCCCCGGTCGCTCCGTTGGTCCCGTTGGTCCCGTTGGTCCCGGTGGCGCCCGTGGCGCCCTTGGAGCCGGTCGGTCCGGTGGCGCCGGCGGAACCGGCGTCGCCCTTGGCGCCGGCGGGGCCCTGCGCACCGGCGGAGCCCTGCGCGCCGGCGGGGCCCTGCGGGCCCGTCGGACCCCGTTTGCCGGCGTATTTCTTCGCGATCTTGATCGCCTGCTTTTCGGTGATGAACTTCTGCGCCGCCAGGGCAGTCCCCGTCAGGGCAACCACCAGCGCGATCACTGCCACCACCATCCCGGCAGTGCCGAGACGTTCATGAAGCTTCGAGAACATCGAACCCTCCCTGTATTTGAGTGCCCCCGGGTTCCCGTCCCCGGGCTGCTGAGAAGGTATCGGAACGGAAAATGCGCTGTCAAGGAACAGACTGGGTTCGATACCGCAAGGGGGCCCGCCGCGGCACTTGCCACAGCGGGCCCGTTGCTGCAACTCCTACGCGATCAGGCGCCTATTCGCTGGCCCTGACGGCGTTCGGGTCCGCGGTCTCGAGCACCCCTTCGAGCACCGCGGTGTTGTGACCGGCGGCCGACGGCAGGCCGACGATTTCGTTGACGAACGGGTCGATGAGGAAGGAGAAGAGCCCTCCGCAGCCGTTCGCTTCCGGGGCGGCGAACGAGTTGTTCACCAGTTTGCCGCCGCTGAGTTTGACCAGCGTGCCGGTTTCGTTGACGAAGAATTCGCCACGGGCGCCGTGGATCGATTCGTTCGGCGGCGGGGGCGAGGTCGCCCCGGTGGTGAATTCGATCGTCACCGGGTTGCTGTTGGAGCCGATGTAGCAGTTGCTGCCCAGGAACGGGTTGGACAGCTTGATCTTCGTCGGCAGCGACAGGGCGATGCCTTTTTCGAGGATCAGGTTCAGCGTGCTGAGTTTGATCGCGCTCGCCGGGGCCGCCAGTTCAACCGTCGCGGTGACGCCGGTGAAGCCGTTGTTGATGGTTTCGTTGAACCATTCCTTCAGGAAACCGGGCCACCAGCTGGGCGCTTCGATGCCCAGGAGGCCACCGGGAACGGGCTCAGGGGTTTTGGACAGCGTGTTGCCATCCTCGGCCCCGACGAAAAGCTGTTCGCCGGTTTCGCTGGCTTCGAGGCCACCCTGCAGGATGACCGGATTTTTCAGCGGCACGGTTTTCTTGCCGACCGTGAAGAAGCCCCCGGTCGATTCAGAGAACACGCAGGCTTTGAGCGCTGAATGGCTCAGCGGGCAATCGCCAAACGGAGCAAATTCTCCCGTCGGGTGGTGTGGAGAGGCAAGCGCCTGGGACGCCGGCACGAGTGCCAGCGACGCCACAAGCGCCAGGGCTGCAAATAGCCTTCTCATTGACTAGATCCTTTCGTTGTGTCTCGGTCACGGACGAGCCGAAGCCTCACGCGAGGCCTGGCGTCTCGGCTGTCCGTGACCGCTGGTGTCTTGGCAACGGCTGGTCAAAGCCAGCGACAGCGCAAGGCCGTATAACGACACCCTGCAGATGGGCCCATGTCCCATATGCCACTGGATCTCCTCCCGAAATGCGGTAGTGAAAACCGCGCCGTTCCCAAACGGAATAACCTCTTGTACCAAAGAGGGAATGGCTATGCAAGCAAAACTTCAGAATGCTGGGAAGGATTAACTAGACAGCAAATTTTCCCTCTCCGAGCCGCTGGCGCCGGATGGTCAGCAAGACCGCCCCGCAGTCGAGGGTCAGCGAACCGCAGCCGCGAAGTTCCGCCTCAGCCACGGCACGAGGATCCCATTGACCTCCTCCGGCCTCTCCTGCTGGAGCCAGTGGGCGGCGTCGGGGATGACGTGCTTCTCGACCTGGGGGAGGAGATCCTCGAGGCCGTCGGTGGAGCCGCGCATGAAGAACCAGTCGTCCTCAGCGGAGATCATCAGGGCAGGCTTGTCAATAACGTAGTCGGAGCCCTGGGCCTCTTCGAAGTCTTTGCGCAGGGCGCGGTACCAGTTGAGGCCGCCCGTGAAGCCGGTGCGCGAGTAGACGTCGACGTAGAAGCGGAGCTCGTCCTCGGAGACGATGGGGTCGCCGAAGAGCTGGGGGTCGCCGACGAAGACGCCGGCGGGGACTTCCTGGATCTCCTTCGGGGCGGCCTCGAACTGCTCCATCGTGTAGCCGCGGCCGCGCAGCATCGAGCGGAAGGTGTGCTCGACATCGGCCTCGAGGATCGCCTCCCCCACTCCCGGCTCCTGGAAGGTGCGCATGTAGTGGTTGGGGCCGCGCAGCTCGTCGTAGATTTCGATCATGTCCTGGGGGGCTTCCCAGGTGAAGTAGGGCGTGCAGAGGCTGCCGAGGCCGAGCACGCGCTCGGGCGCGTAGACGCCGCCGAACCAGGCCGGCATCGAGCCCCAGTCGTGGCCGAACCAGACCGCCTGCTCGATACCGAGCGCGTCGAGCAGGCCGGCGAGGTCGGCGACGAGGTTCTTGACGCTGTAGGTCTGGGCGTCGGCGGGGGCATCGGTGCCGGCGTAGCCGCGCTGGCTCGGCACGATGACGCGGAAGCCCGCCTCGGCGATCGGGTCGACCTGGTTGCGCCAGGAGAAGGGGTGCTCGGGGAAGCCGTGCAGGAGGAGGACCGCGGGGCCCTCGCCCTGCTCGAAATACTCCATCTCGATGCCGTTGGTCCGGGCGGTCTTGGGGGCGGTGAAGTCCATCGGGGGGTCCTCTCTTTGTCTCTGTATATGGAGCGCTCAGCCGGGCAACGTGAAGCCCGCGTCGACGCGGAGGGTCTGGCCGGTGACCATTCGCGCTTCCTCGGAGAGCAGGAAGGCAACGGGCTCGCCGATCTCGTCGGGGTCGAGGGCGCGGCCGAGCGGGGAGCGCTCTCCCGCCGCGGCGGCGATCGCCTCCCACTCGGGGATTTCCCTGAAGAGGTCGGTGAGAACGACGCCGCCGCAGACGCAGTTCGCGCGGACGCCCTTCGGCCCGCCCTCGACGGCGAGGTAGCGGACCAGCTGCTCGATCGCCGCCTTGGCGGTGCCGAAGGCCGCGTAGGCGTCGTAGACGCGGTGGGCGCCGAGGCTGGAGATGGCGACGATCGCGCCGCCGCCGTTGTCGGCCATCGTGGGCGAGGCTGTCTGGGCGAGGACCAGCAGCGAGCGGACGTGGGCGGCCATCGTGAGGTCCCACTGCTCGGCGGTCAGCTCCTCGACGAGGCCGAAGGTGCCGGCGGCGGCGTTGGCGACCAGGTAGCGCAGCGCGCCGAGCTCCTCGATCGCCGTCTCGACCGCGCGGACGCAGTCCTCGACCGAGCCGACGTCGGCCCGGACGACCGCCGCCCGGCGGCCGAGCGCGCGGATCTCCTCGGCGGTCGCCTCGGCCGCGTCGCGGTTCTCCACGTAGGTGATCGCGACGTCGGCGCCGCGCCGCGCCGCCGCCAGCGCGCAGGAGCGGCCGATGCCGCGCGAGCCGCCGGTGACCAGCGCGTTGCCGTTCAGCTCCCAGGTCATCCAGCGAACCTAGCCCCGGCGCCGAACCCGGAGGGGCGGCGTCAGGCGGAGGGTTGTAGAAGGTTCCAGAGGAGCTGCCGCAGGGCGGCGCGGCGGCTCAGCCTTCGATGCATTCGAAGGCGAGCTTGCGGTCCGCCGCGGCGATCCCCGGGTCGAGGATGACCAGCCCCTTCCCCTTCAGCACGACGGTCGCCAGATATTCTTCGGTCTTGTCGAACCCCTGTACGACGCGGTGGGTGAAGACCGGGCGCTGCGACAGGTAGTAGCCGATGTGGCCGGCCTTGGGGCCGATCGTGAAGACGGTCCGGGTGTGCTTGGGCATCCCTTCCGGCAGGAGAGGGTTCAACGGCCACCGCTGGCCGCCACCGTCCTTGATGCACTGCATCAGTTCGCTCGGACTCGGCACCGCCCCGACGGGGCGTGAGCCGGAGCCTCCGCCGCAGGCCGAAAGCAGGGCCAGCAGCAGCACCGGGATCGCGGCCCGGAAGAAGATCGGGTGCCGATTCGCGAGAAATGCCCGGGCCCTTGCCATGAGGACGGCAGAATAGCCTGGCCGCGCAAATATTTGATTACGAGAACGTCTTTATCTATTGTGGTTCGGCGGGCAGGGATTTAGGCGAGGCGAGGAGCAGCAGGTGAGATACCAGCCAGCCGAGTGGGAGCGCGCGGCACTGCGCGCCCGGGAGGACGTCTGGAGGTGCGCCCCGCATGACGCGGTGGTCGAATCCGGGGTCGAGGCGCGATGGTTCGGCCCGGTGCTGGCGACCTGCTTCGCCGAGCTCCCGGAGGCGCCGGGGATGAACGCGATCCAGGGGGCGGCCGAGCCGGGAGCGGTCAGCGGTCGCCACCTCGAGGCCGCCGTCGAGTGGATGGCGGCGCGGGAGGTCGACTACCTGATCCCGGTCGCGCAGCGGCGGCCCGAGAGCAAGCTGGCCGAGCAGTGGCTGGACTGGCACGGCTGCGAGCAGGGCGCCGTGCTGCGGCACTTCGCGCGCTCGGTGCGGCCGGCGCCGGAGGGGGAGGTGCCGGGGGTGGAGGTGCGGCGGCTCCCGTCGGAGCCCGACGAAGGCCTGGACTGCATGCTGACCGGGACCGACGTGGTGCCCTTCCTGGCCGGGTTCCTCTTCCTCGACCTGCCCTGCATGCCGGGGTGGAGCTGCTACCTCGCCCAGCTGGACGGCGAACCGGCGGCCTGCGGCTCGATGCGGATCGACGGCGGGATCGCGCTGCTCTGCCTCGACGCGACGATGCCCGCGGCGCGCGGCAAGGGCTGCCAGAGCGCCCTGGTGCGCCGGCGCCTCGCCGACGCAGCCGAGGCTGGCTGCCACACGGCCGTGGCGATGGTCCCCGAGCGGCCGGGCCCGGGCTCCTCCCCCACCGCCCGCAACCTGCGGCGGGCCGGCTTCAGCGAGGCCTACCGCAGCGTCGCCTGGCGCGCCTCGGCGCGGATCGCCGTCAGTTAGAGCCTCCGCAGCGCTCCGCGAGCGCCGGTCAGAGCTGGGTGGCGATCAGGCCGACCAGGGCGGCGATGGCGCCGCCGCCGAGCTGCAGCATCAGCCGGTACATCCGGTCGAAGCGCTCGTCCATGCGGTCGAAGCCGGCCCTCATTTCGATGCGGACGTCGCGAAGCTCGGCTTCGACACCGTTGAATCTCTGGTCGACTTCTCCGAAGCGCCGTTTGACTTCGTCGAAGCGCCGGTACACCTCGTCGAAGCGCCGGTTGACTTCGGTGCGGAAGTCGTCGAGGCGGTCATCGGTCCAACTCTGTCGCATCAGCTCCATGATGGCAGCCTCGCAGACAAAATGTTCCGCGTGGCGCGCAGACTGCAACTTCTCTGTAAAGCCTTCGGCGCGTCTTTGCCGCCGCGCCTGCAGGTGAGCCTCAGCTCGGGAGCTCGCGGCCCAGCCAGCCCCGGTAGAAGCCCTCGATGTCGGGGAGGTACTCGTGCATCACCGGGTAGCCGGGGGGCACGGCTTCGGTCTCCAGCAGGCGGCCGGAGACGGGGCAGTAGAACTCGCGCAGCTCCTGCCAGTCGCCCTCGGGGTGGCCGAGCTTGGGGTAGACCTCGCGATAGAGCTCGTCGGTGTCGCGGACGAACATCGGCACGTGGAGCTTCCAGTTCTCGTCCCAGCGGCAGAGCTCGGCGCCGGCGTCGGTCTTGATCACCAGCTCGCCGTCGCTTGAGCGGCGGACGATGTTCATGCCCTCGCCGTAGGGGAGGACGATCGCCTCCTCGTAGTCGACGCGCTCCTGCAGCAGCTCCAGCCACTTGTCGAAGCGGTCGGGGTCCTTGATCCCGGACTGGATGTCCTTGACCGCGCGGCGGCTCAGCTTCTCGTCGAGCAGGTCGGCGAGGGTCTCCTTGGTCACCTGGGTGGTCACCGGCACCTCGACCTGGCCCTCGGGCAGGTAGACCTCGCTGGCGGCGAGGAACTCGCGCACCGACTCCTCGGGGGTCTGCTTGCCGGGCTCGGAGCGCGGCACCATCACGGTCGGGGTGACGGCGTCGAAGTCGAAGTCCTCCGGCAGGTCCCAGAAGCCGCGGAACTCGGCCGCCCAGCGGGGTTCCAGCCGCATCGACTCCGCGTACATCACCTTCACCGGCTCGATCAGGTCCTGGTCGAGGACGCGCTGGCGCTGCTCGGCCCACCACTCGCGGGCCGGGCGGGCGCGTTCGAGGCGGCGCCGGCGCACCGCGCCGCGGTCCTCGCGCCCGTAGGCGGCGTCGGCCCAGCGGGGCTGCAGGTGGCCGCCGGCGATGTCGTCCTCCAGCGCCTCGTCGCTGCGCCGCAGCGGGTCGCCGAGGCCGCCGCCGCCGCGCCCGGTCGACAGGTAGAGGTCGCCGGTCTTGACGGCGATCATCATCGTGTAGGGGTCCTGTTCGAGCTGGTGGGTGCCGCCGAACTCGTTCATCAGGGCTTCCTCGCCGCTGACGTCGCCCACCGGGTAGGCCTCGCCGGCCGCCGCCTTCTCGAAGACGTCGGAGCCGAAGACGTTGTGGACGTAGCCGCTCGGCGCCGGGTAGCCGCCGAACAGGCCCGGCGAGGTCAGCATGCCCCCGGCGCCGATGTTCTCGATCTCGAAGTCCTGGGTGCCGTTGACCAGCAGCAGGGTCTCGAAGGAGGAGCCGCCGCGGTGGCGGCCCCAGCCGCCGGTGTTGGGCTTGATCCGCCGGCCGAGGTAGACCATCGGCTTGACCAGCTCCCACATCTCGATGTCGCCCATGTCGCCTTCGGGATTGAAGACGGCGGCGCCGTAGTCGAGCCCGTCGAGGACGAACTTCGCGCCCTGGCCCTGGGCGCCGATCTCGAAGTTCATGAAGCCGGAGATCTGCCCGTACTGGTCGAGGCCGCCGCCCTGGGCGACGTTGCCGGGGACCGTGTAGGTGGAGACGATCTCCTCGATGTAGCCGCGCGACTGCAGGGCGCGGGAGACCGCGCGCATGTAGCCGACCGAGGTGCCGAACATCGGCATCCAGGGGAAGGAGGAGGAGCAGGGAGCGTCGCCGAGGTTCGCCCAGCTGCCCTCGGTCAGTTTCAGCTCGGTCGCGAAGTAGGCGCCGTCGTTGATCTTGTCGTTGCAGATCAGCGTCTGGGTGAAGAGGATCCACTGCATTCCCTGCTGCGCCGAGGGGGTCGCGTTGAAGGAGTGCCAGCCCCAGGCCGAGGAGCCGCGCAGGTCGGTGGTCCAGCGGCCGTCGCGGTCGACCACCGCCTCGTAGGCGCCGTGGATGATGAGATCGCGCTGGGCGCGCTTCGGCAGGTTCTGCTTGTTCGCGTAGCGGGCCTCGTTGAAGCCGGCGTGGCGGTAGCGGCCGGGGACCAGGAGGCCGCGGACGCGGGACTTGAAGTCCCGCCGGCCGTCCTCGATCGCCTCGCGCATGAACTGCTTGAAGGTGTCGTCGCCCTCCTCCAGGACCAGGCGCTCGACCGCGTCGCGGATCATGTGGCAGCCGGCGAGCCGGGTGCGCTCGTCGAGCAGGTAGAGGCCAGGGGCGCGGCTCTGCATCGAGACCCGTTTGGTGTGCCACTGGGCGATCGTGTCCCTCTCGCCGATCTTCATGCAGTGCAGGTCGATGCCGTCGTCGAAGCGGGTGGTCGGGGCGACGCAGACGCCGCCCGGGGTGGTGGCGCCGATGTCCATCACGTGGATCACGCCGCCGGCCCAGGCGATCAGCTCGCCGGGGTCCTCGGGGTTGAAGATCGGGACGAAGGTCTGGACGTCGGCGTTGTGGACGTCGCCGATCGTCGGCTGGTTGTTGGCGAAGATGTCGCCCGGCTGGATCCCCGGGTTGTCCTCCCAGTGATTGCGCACCATGAACTTGATCGCCTCGCTCATGGTGTGAACGTGGACGATGATCCCGGTCGAGAGGGCGACGTTGTCCCCCTCGGGGGTGTAGAGGGCGAAGCAGATCTCGCCGAGCTCACGGACGATCGGCGAGGCCGAGATGTTGAGCGCGGTCTCCCGCGCGGTGACCATGCCGCCGCGGACCCGGCTGAACAGCTTCTCGAAGTGCAGCGGGTCGGATTCCTTCATCGCCAGCTGGCGCAGGCCCTGGTAGTGGCCGGTCTCCTCGAAGCGGGACTCCGAGGCGGCGAGCATCTCGGCCAGGGTCTGGCCGTCCCAGCCGATCGGGGCCGGGCGCTCCTCGAGCTTGGCGACGGTCTCGGCAGTGGCCATCCTCAGGCCTCCTTGTTCTCGAGGTGGAAGATCCCGTGCTCGTCGAGCCAGGCCCGGCGGTCGGGGGGAATCGGGAAGGTGGTGGACTCGGCCTCCAGGACGGCCGGGCCCTCGATCGTGTGACCGTTGCGGACGTCGTCCATCTCATAGACGTCGGTGGGAACGAAGCCCTCGGTCCACCAGACCTCGCGGGTCTCCTTGACCGGGGGGCTGCCCTGCTCGCGCGGCATCGTCGGCAGGGTCGGCTGCTCGATCGGCACCGAGCCCTTGACGATCGCCTGGGCGACCAGGTAGCCGAGCTCCGGCGAGGAGGCCGCCCGCGCGTACATCCGCGTGTAGGTCTGCTCGAAGGACTCGATCAGGGCCTCGACGTCCTCGATCGACTCGATCGCCGGCTTCGGCGCGTCGACCTCGATGTCGACCAGTTGGCCGTAGTACTGCATGCGGACCATGTGGGTGAAGGTGACGTCGCCGGGGGCGTAGCCGGACTTGCCGAACTCGTCGCGGACGCGGTCCTCCAGCGCCCGCCAGGCCTGGGTCAGCAGGCCGCCCATCGCGACCTTTTCCTCCGCCGGCTGGGTCGGCAGCAGCGGCAGGTCGACCTGGCGGTCGAAGCGGTACTCGAACTCCGCGCAGGCGCAGCCGAAGGCGGAGAAGCCGGCCGCCCACTCGGGCACCAGGACCTGCTGGTAGGGCACGCCCTTGGTGTAGCCGGCGACGTGCAGCGGCCCGCCGCCGCCGTAGCAGAGCAGGGTGTAGTCGGCGGGGCTGTAGCCCTTGCCGAGGATGCGACCGACCGCCTCGTTGCGGAGGCTGGTCTCGAACAGCTCGATCACTCCGGCGGCGGCCTGCTCGACGCCGAGCCCGAGCGGGTCGGCGACCTGGCGCTTGACCTCGTGGCGGGCGCGCTCGATGTCCAGCGTCACCTGGCCGCCGAGGAAGTAGTCGGGGTTGAGGCGGCCGAGGACGAGGTTGAGGTCGGTGATCGAGACGGTCTCGATGCCGCCCTCCGGCCAGGCGGTGCCGATCATCGCCCCGGCGGAGTCGGGGCCGACCTCCGGGCGGCGGGCGTTGGGGTCGATGCGGACGAAGCTGCCGCAGCCGGCGCCGACCGAGTCGATCTGGACCAGCGGCATGTTGAGGAGGAATTTCGCCATGTCCGGGGTCGTCGTGACCTCGTAGCGCTTGCCGGTCAGCAGGGCGATGTCGAAGCTGGTGCCGCCGATGTCGGTGCAGAGCACGTTGTTGAGGCCGACCCGGTCGGCCAGCCAGCGGGCGCCGACGACGCCGCCGATCGGGCCGGAGACCAGGGTGGTGGCGAGCTGCTCGGCGTCGATCGAGATCGTGCCGCCGTGGCTCGCCATCACCCGCAGCTCGAAGCCGGCGCCGCGCTCCTTGGTGCGGTCGCGGACCGCGCGCAGGGTGCCGCGGCTGGGCTCGGCGGCGTAGGCCTCGATGACCGTGGTGTTGAGGCGGGGGAAGTCGCGGCGGCTCGGGTAGAGCTCGGAGGAGACGAAGACCGGGCAGTCGCCGTTGAGGCCGCGCCTGGCCTTCTCCTCCTCGACGATCTCCTTCACCCGCTGCTCGTGGGCGGGGTTGCGGTAGGAGAAGACGAGCGAGACGACGACGCCCTCGACCCCGTCGTCGAGCAGCGCCTGGACGCCCTCGCGGACGTCCTCCTCGCGCAGCGGCAGCACCTCGTTGCCGAACAGGTCGATGCGGCCGCGCACGCCGTGGACCCGGTCGCGGGGGATCAGCGGGTCGTTGTGGTGGTGGGTGGCGATGTGGAGGCGGTCGGCGTAGGAGAAGCCGAGGTAGGTCTGGATCCCGCGCTCCATCTGCAGCGAGTCCTCCTGGCCGGCGGTGACGAGGGCGCCGACCCGGCGGCCCTTGCGGGTCAGCAGGCGGTTCAGCATCGCCGTGCCGGAGAAGACCGCGGACTGGATCCGCGGGAAGCCCTCCTCGGGGGTCGAGTCCCACTGGCGCAGGGCGTCCTCGGCCGAGCTCATCAGCCCGATCGACTCGTCCTGGGGCGTGGTTTGGGCCTTCCCGACGACGAAGCGGCCCGCCTCGTCGACGATGAAGGTGTCGGTCATCGTTCCGCCGGCGTCGATCGCCAGCACGCGCGGTTCGCGCTTTCCCTCCTCCATGCGGACGATGCTAGGAGCGGGCGGGCGGCCTGTCGTCGTCTTCTCCAAACGATCTTCGGCGGGGCCTTTGTGGTGAGACCACAAGGGGCTAACTTCGAAGAGATGGCACAGGGCAGCGCGATATCGCCGCCGCCGGCCAGCCGGGCCGAGGTCGAAGAGATCGTCGAGACGCTGAGCGCCGAGCTCGACGACGTCGCGGCGCGGCTCGCCGACGCGATCCACGAGCACCTCGACGAGCTCGACGACGACATGCGGGTGTGGACGCTGCAGAGCACCCGCGCCAACCTCGGCGTGATGGTGTCGCTGATGCGCGAGGGAGCCGACCCGCGCTCGGCGCAGGCGCCGCCGGAGGCGGTCGGCTACGCGAAGGAGTACGTCATCCGCGGCCTCGACTTCACGCTCCTGCAGCGCGCCTACCGCACGGCGCAGGGGGACTTCGCGGGGCTGATCCTGGAACGGCTGCGCGGGACGACCGACGACCCCGACCACCTGGCCGACGCGATGGTCTTCTTCAACGCCTGGATCTTCGCCTGGATCGAGGCGATCGACCGGCAGCTGACCGACATATATATGGACGAGCGCGAGCAGCGGGTGCGCGGGGCGGCGGCGATGCGGGCGGCCGAGGTGCGGGCGATCCTCGCCGGCGGCCCGGTTGACGCGGCGGCGGCGAGCAGGCGGCTGGGCTACGAGCTCGAGCGCTTCCACGTCGGCTACGTGGTCTGGAGCGAAGCCGCGGAGGACTCGCCGGGCGCGGCCGGGGCGATGTTCGGCGAGATGGAGCGCGTCGCCGCGGCGGTGGCCGAGTCGCTGGGAGCACGCCGGGCGCTGACGGTGCCCGAGGGGCGGCACCTGGCCTGCTGGGTGGGCCGGAGCGAGCCGCCGGAGCTGGGGGACCTGCGGGTTCCCGCGGGGGCCGGCGGGGACCGGGGCGCCGGGGAGGGTCGCGGCGGCGGCGCCAACCGGGCGCGCGGCGGCGCGGCCGGTGTGGTCGCGGTCTCCGTCGCCGCCGGGTCCCCGGCGCGCGGCGTCGAGGGCTTCGTCCAGAGCCACCACGAGGCCCTGGTCGCGCGGCGCGTGGCGCAGCTCAACCCCACGCGCCCTGCATTTGTGCGCCATAGGAGCAAAAACGCAAGGCGCGTCTCGCCGCCGGACGTCGACGGAGCGCCGCAGGCGGTCTGCGTCGCCTATCCCGACCTTGCGCTGGATGCGCTGATGACGGCCGACCTCGAGGCGGCGCGGCGGTTCGCGGAGCGGGAGCTGGGGCCGCTGGCGGCGGAGGACGAGTCGAGCCGCCGGCTCGCCGGGACGCTGGCGGTCTTCCTCGAGGAGGGGGCGAGCTTCGTCCGCGCCGCCCGCCGCCTCGGCGTCCACACCAACACCGTCACCTACCGCGTCCACCGCGCCGAGGAGCTGCTCGGCCACCCCGTCGCCGAACGCCAGCTGGAGCTTCGGGTCGCCCTGCGGCTCGCCGAGCTCCTCCCCGCTCCGAACGGGAGCTGATCGAGACCGCACCAGTGCACCTATATGGAGCACTCGTGCGGTTTCGATGTTCGAGCTGGTTTGGGTACGCTTGGAGTCCCTTCAACCGGTCGAGAGGAGAAGACCATGAAGCGAGCTCTCGTCGTCGCATCGCTCGTCGCCCTTGCCGTGTTTGCCGTCGCCTCGATGCCGTCGGCCGCCGCG
>DASVWP010000114.1:0-12228 GCA_036393155.1 Solirubrobacterales bacterium
GGGGATGCGCTCGCATCCGGGCGTCGCCGCGAAGGTTTTCGAGACGCTCGCCGAACAGGAGATCAACATCGAGATGATCTCCACCTCGCCGATCAAGATCTCGTGCGTCATCGCCGCCGATCGTGTGCCCGACGCGGTCAACGTGCTCCACAAGGCCTTCGACCTGGGTGCCGACGCGGTGCGTCCGGAAGACGCCACCGGACCCGGCCACCGGCCGACGGTCGCCGGCTAGCCGCCGCCGTCATACTCGGACGATGGCAGGCGACGGATACAGAGTCGGCGTTCTCGGGGCCACCGGCCTGGTCGGCACGACGATCCTCGAGCTGCTTTCCCAGCGCGGGTTCCCGGCCGCCGAGGTCGTCCCCTTCGCCTCCGAGCGCTCGGTCGGCAAGGAGGTCCGCTACGACGGCGAGACGATCGCCTGCCGCGGCCTCAGCGAGGACTCGATCCAGGGCCTGGACATCGTCCTCTCCTCGGCCGGCGGCTCGGTCAGCGCCGAGTGGGCGCCCCGCTTCGCCGCCGCCGGCGCCGTGGTCGTCGACAACACCAGCCACTTCCGGATGCGCGACGACGTGCCGCTGGTCGTCGCCGAGGTCAATCCCGAGGCGGCCGCCGGCCACCGGGGGATCATCGCCAACCCCAACTGCTCGACGATGCAGATGGTGGTGGCGCTGAAGCCGCTCTACGACGCGGCGGGGATCGAGCGCCTCGTGATCTCCACCTACCAGGCGGTCTCCGGCACCGGCAAGGCGGCGATCGACGAGCTGCGCGCCCAGTCGCGGGCGATCCTCGACGGCGAGGAGCCGCGGGCGAGCGTCTACCCGCACCCGATCGCCTTCAACGCCCTCGCCCAGGCGGGCAGCTTCCCGGAGGGCGACGACCACACCGACGAGGAGCGCAAGCTGATCAACGAGACGCGGAAGATCCTCGGCGATCCTGAGATCCGGGTCAGCGCCACCTGCGTCCGGGTGCCCGTCGTCACCGGCCACTCCGAGGCCGTCAACGTCGAGACCAAGCAGCCGCTGAGCCCCGAGCAGGCACGCGAGCTGCTCGCCGCCGCGCCCGGCGTCACCGTCCGCGACGACCCGGCCGCCGGGGTCTACCCGATGGCGATCGAGGCCGCCGGCAAGGACGACGTCTTCGTCGGCCGGCTGCGCCGCGACCCCGGCAACGAGCGCGCGCTCGACATGTGGATCGTCTCCGACAACCTGCGCAAGGGCGCCGCGACCAACGCGGTCCAGGTGGCCGAGCTGCTTGTCGAGCGCGATCTCGTCAGCGTCCCCGCCTAGGCTCAAGGGGACAAATTCCCCACGCCCTGGGTGATATTCACCCACCCGGTGCTAAATTCCGCCCATGATCGAGCGATCGTTGCGCACCCCGCTTCGCATCGCGCTGGCAGACACGCCCGTGGTCTTGCTCGCCGGGCCGCGACAGGCGGGAAAGAGCACGCTGGCGGCGTCCTCTCTTGTAGAGGGACCGCCTCCGTCGTACATCAGCTTCGACGAACCGGCGCAGCTCGCCGCGGCGCGGGCCGACCCGGCGGGCTTCGTCGCTGGCCTGGGCGAGCGGGTGGTCCTCGATGAGGCGCAGCGGGCGCCTGGTCTCTTCCTGCCGATCAAGGCTTCCGTCGATCGCGATCGCCGGCCGGGGCGCTTCCTCCTGACCGGTTCCGCGAACCCGCTCTTCATCCCGGTCGTCGCCGATGCGCTCGTCGGTCGCATGGAGGTGCTCACCCTCTGGCCCCTCTCGGGCACTGAGCTGGCGGGCCGGCCGGACGCTGCGATCGCCGACTGCCTCCTGGCCGAGCGCCCACAGCTGCCCGAAGGGTCCACGGGGCGCGAGGAGCTTGCCGAGCGCCTCCTGCAGGGGGGCTTTCCGGAGGCCGTGGGGCGGCGCGACGCCGGGCGCCGCAAGGCTTGGTTCGACAACTACCTGACGACGATCCTCGAGCGCGACGTCCGGGCGGTGGCCGACATCTCCCGGCTCGAGCAGCTGCCGGCGGTGTTGAGCGCCGTCGGACTGCGGTCCCGAGGCCCCTTGAACAAGAGCGGCTTGAGTCAGGACCTCGGGATCCCGGTCAGCTCTCTCGATCGCTATCTCGCGCTGCTGGAGCGGGTGTTCGTCGTGCGGCGCCTGCCTGCTTGGAGCAGCCGCGTCCAGCCGAGGCTGGTGAAGTCGCCGAAGATGCTGATCGCGGATTCGGGGCTGTTCTGCCACCTGCTTCGTCTCGATGTCGCCAGGCTCCTGGCGGAGCCGACCGCGTTTGGGCTGGCCCTGGAGTCCTACGTCGGTTCGGAGCTGCTGAAGGCGATCGCGGTCGCTCGGGGTAAGCCCGAGCTGATGCATTACCGCACCGCCAAGGGGACCGAGATCGACTTCGTGCTGGAAGGCGGCGACGGCCGCATCGCGGCGGTCGAGGTGAAGGCCTCGCGTTCGGTGGACGGGGGCGACTTCAGGCGTTTCGAAGCGTTGCGCGAGACCCTGGGAGCTCGCTTCATCCGCGGAGTGGTCCTCTACACCGGCGAGCGGGCGCTCTCCTTCGGTGACCGCTTCGAGGCCTGGCCCGTGTCGGTGCTCTGGGGTGGCGCATGAGCCTGGGCTTCGGCGAAGCGCTGCTTCTCTTCGGCGGCCTGCTGGCGATCGTCGCCGCGCTCTCCGGGCTGATGAAGGGGACGGTGCTCTCGGCCTCGGTCCTCTCGGTGGTGCTGGGGATCGTCCTCGCGGCGACCGGGGTCGTCCACGTCGACGCCACCGACAAGGCGATCGTCGAACTGATCGAGCTGGCGCTGATCACCACCCTTTTCTCCGACGGGATGTTCGTCGAGCGGGAGCTCCTGCGGCGCCACTGGAGCCCGGTCGCCCGGGCGCTGGTGATCGCGATGCCGATCACGATGGCGCTGCTGGCGCTCGCCGCGAAGGGCCTCTTCCCCAGCCTCGACTGGGCGCAGGCCTTCCTGCTCGCGGCCGTCCTCTCGCCGACCGACCCGGTCGTCACCTCGGCCGTTGTCACCTCGGCGCTGGTCCCGAGCGCGGTCCGGCACACGCTGAACCTCGAGTCCGGCCTCAACGACGGCCTGGCGCTGCCCTTCGTCCTCTTCTTCCTCGTCCTCGCGACGCCCGGCGGCAACGCCGGCACCGAAGCGGCGAAGCTGCTCGGCGAAGCGGCGGTGGGGGCGGTGATCGGCGTCGGCCTCGGCGTGCTGGCCGGTCGCCTGCGCCACTTCCTGCCGGGTGGCGGCCTGACCGCGCGCTACGAGGGCATCTACGCGATCGGCTTCGCGCTCGTCGCCTTCGGCCTCGCCGACGTGACGATCGGCAACGGCCTGATCGCCGCCTTCGTCTGCGGGATCGCGATGGCGGCCAGCGAGCGCGACGTCCCCGACGGGTTCGTCGAGTTCGCCGAGAACGCCAGCGCGATCCTCCAGGTCCTCACCTTCTTCGTCTTCGGCGCGCTGATCGTCGCCACCGGCTTCCACCACAGCGTGCCGCCGCTGGTCGTCTTCGTCCTCTTCGCCCTGCTGATCGCCCGTCCGGCAGCGGTGCTGCTCTCCTTCCTGCGCACCGGGATCCCGCGCTCGGAGAAGCTGTTCATGGCCTGGTTCGGGCCCAAGGGCGTCGCCTCGATGCTGTTCGCGCTCTTCGTGCTGAAGTCCGACGTCGGTAACGGCACCCTGATCTTCGACGTCGCCTCGATCGCGATCATCGCCTCGATCGTTGCCCACGGACTCACCGACACCCTCGGCGCCCGCTGGCTGGCCGGCTACCAAGCCGGCGACAGCGCCGATCGAGGTTGAGCGGACCGGAAAGCGATTCGGCGTTCAGCGTCTCGGCAGCCGCAGTCGGTGGTCCTGCTGGATCCGCTGGATCCGCCGCTGATCGAGACCCGCCTGGTCGGCCAGGTCGGGCCAGAGGCTCACTGCCGCGACGACGTCGGCAAGGATTTCTTCCGCCTGCCCACGCTTCAGCGATGCCGTGGCAGCGGCCCGCTGCAAATCCTCGAGGGTGAAGTTGTCGCGCTTCCCAGCGATCGACATCTGGTGGCGGCGGGTCTGGCGGCCCTGCGGGTTGTGGGCGTAGACGACGTCGAAAGCCGGTGAAAGCGACCAGCTCCCGCGCCGGTCCATCAGGAAGGCGATGTTCTTCACGTGGTCGTCCTGGTTCCTGGCGACTAGGTTGAAGACCATCCGCCGGAACTGCTGGACGACTGCCTCGTGAGGCATGCCGAGCCGCCTGATCACCTGGAAGGCCTGCTCGTATGAGTGAGCGCCGGCCTGGTTGAAATCGAGATGGGCGAGGGCCGCCAGGGACTGCATATGGACCTTGTCACCGTTCGGTAGCCGGTCGAAGCGGCGGGTCATGAAATGGCGACGCCCGCCCTCGTTCAGCAGCTCGCATTCGCTCATCTCCAGACCCGCGCGACGCGCCATCTGCGAGTAAACCCACTCGACCACCCCGTAGCCCTGGCTGGTCCCGAGATCGCGACTGGAGTCTTCGACGCCGTCGAACTTGAGAATCCAGTGCTCGAGCTCGGGCTCGAGGTCGACCTGCCCTGAGCGAATTTCTCCGGTCCTCCGGTTGAGGGCAATCAGCGCCTTGGGGCGCGCTCCCCCCGCGGAGGTGCCGACGCGGAGGATCTCGCGCAGCGCGTCCTGTTTTCCCGGCTCCCTCAACGACGTTACGAGATCCGCGCGCGCGGCAAGCACCTCGGCGGCGAGCTCGACCAGGGCTGCGACGTCGACCGCATGGCTCTTCGCCGGTCTGGGCCCGTGGGTTGGCGCGTACTCCAGCGCTCCCATCGCCCGCTTGCCGATGTAGCAGAGCCGCTCGACCGCGTTGAAGTCACCGGGTTGCCTTCCCTGGGTCGCCAGCCAGGCGTCGATCAGCGCGTTTCCGTAGCGATCGGGAAGCGAGTCGGCCAGCATCCCCGGCAGTCCGCTGAAACTCTCATCCGCCAGGGCTGGAAAGCAGTATGGGTGCCTTGCGCGCAACGGCATCTGCAGCGGCGAGAGCTCGATGCCGCTGGTCCCGAACTCCGGCGTGTATTCAAAGATGGCCGTACGCTCGTCGTCCGCGAGGGAGACCGCACCGACGGTGGTCTCCCACAGCTTGACCTCGGCGACAGTCAAGCCCCGTCCTCGCGTTCGTCTCCCCACTGCCAGGGCTTGGCGGTCAAATCTTGCTTCGGTTCGTCGGCGGCCGACGGCCCGCGCGAGGACCGTGCCCGCATCCGCTGTCGCCCTCGGTGTCGCAGTTGCTCGACCGGGCTGGGGACGGGCGGGGGAAGGAGGCGGTCGAGCCCTTCCAGCAGGTCGAGGGCACGGAGGATTCGCACCAG
This sequence comes from Solirubrobacterales bacterium, assembly GCA_036393155.1. Lineage (GTDB taxonomy): Bacteria > Actinomycetota > Thermoleophilia > Solirubrobacterales > 70-9 > VAYN01. The sequence continues at coordinate 5,336 of DASVWP010000114.1, forward strand.
ATTGGTCATTGAGGCGGAGCGGCCGTCCTCCACCCGCTGGAGGGTGACCCGACCGACCCCGGCTTCCCCCGCGAGCTCGGCCTGGCTCAGATTGCGGGCAAGACGTGCGGCGCGCAAACGTGAGCCGAGCTCTTCGAGAACCGCCTGGTCGGTTTCTAAGGGGTTAAAACCCATAATGCTTAGATATTTAAGCATTATGGGTTTTAACTGCCCTATTGCTTCATATTTGAAGCAAAGCTAACAGCCAAGCTAAGCGGGAACCTCGGCGGTCAGCCGCTCCTCGACCCACTTGGTCGAGGCGATGTGCTTGCCCATGCCGAGTTCCTTCGGCGAGGCGCCGAGGGCCAGCCCGACCAGCTGCGGGAGGTGCAGGACGGCGAGCCCGAGGTCGCGGTTGACGACCTTGGCCGCCTCCGGCTGCTGCATGTCGAGGTTGAGGTGGCAGAGGGGGCAGGGGGTGACCAGGCAGTCGGCGCCGGCGTCGATCGCGTCGCCGACGTGGGTGCCGGCCTGGCGCAGCGAGGTCTCCCGGTTCATCGTGATCACCGGGAAGCCGCAGCACTTGCGGGCGCCGTCGTACTCGACGATCTGGCCGCCCAGCGCCTCGATCACCTTCTCCAGGTAGATGTCGCGGTCGGGGTACTCGGCGTAGCCGAGCCGTTCCTTGGGCCGGACGATGTAGCAGCCGTAGAAGGGGCCGACCCGCAGGCCGCTGAGCGGGCGCACGAGCTTCTCCTTGAGGCGGTCGAGGCCGTAGTCCTCGACCAGCAGCCAGAGGAAGTTTTTGTTCGTGAAGCCGTCCTTGCCCTTCTCGTAGGAGAGGCCCTGGCCCGAGAGCGTTTCGTTGATGTGGGCGCGGTAGGCGGAGTCGGCGTCGAGCCGCTGCTGGCACTCCGACTGGGCGCCCTGGCAGGTCGAGCAGATGTTCATCATCGCCAGCCCGGTCTGCTGGGCGAGGGCGAAGGTGCGGGCGTTCAGCGTGTCCGCCAGCTCCTGGTTGTGCTCGGCGATCACGCCGGCGCCGCAGCAGTTGGCGCGGTCCAGGGTCACCAGCTCGATCCCGAGCCGGTCGGCGACCAGGGCCATCGAGCCGTGCAGCTCGGGGGTGAAGCCGCGCGAGACGCAGCCCGGCCAGTAAGCGACTTTGATGTTCTCAGCCATTGGAGACCTCCTCGGCCGCGACGCCGTCGGGCTGGGCGTCCTCGCCCTCCTCGCCCCGGATGTACAGGTTCAGTTCCTCGTTGTGCTCCTCGGCGTGCTTGTAGATCGCCTTGACGTCGTCCTGGGCGCCGTCGGGGAGCTTGTGGTGGACGCCGGGGATCAGCTTCGGCAGCGAGCGCATCTTGCCCGTCCTGATGCCGCGGATCGCCGTCGGCAGCGAGCCGATCATTTCCTTGATCGCCCGTTTGGTCGGTTTCAGCTTGCCTTTGAGGCCAGGTGCGAAGGACTCCTGCAGCAGCAGGGACTCGTCCAGCGTGCCCTTCTTCTCGATGATCTTGACGAACGCCATCTCGTGCGCGTGGCCGCTGTTGGGATCCTCGATCCCCTCTTCGCCGGCTTTGCGCCGCAGCCGCATGATCTGGTCCATCGGCGCCACGCCCTTGGGGCAGGCGTCGACGCAGCTGAAGCAGTGGGTGCAGTCGTAGATCCCGTGCGGGTCCTCGGCCAGGTCGTGCAGGCGCTCGACCGTCTCCGCGTCGCGCGGGTCGCCGACGAAGCGGTAGGCCTTGGCCAGCGCCGCCGGGCCGATGAAGTCGGGGTCGGCTTCCATCGAGAGGCAGGAGGAGACGCAGGCGCCGCACTGGATGCAGGCCATCGACTGGGTGATGTCGATCATCGATTCCGGCTCGACGATGTACTCGCGCTCGGGCGGCTCGCCGTGCGGCAGCAGCCACGGGGTGACGCGGCGAATCTTGGTCCAGTGGGTCGACTCCATGTCGGTGACCAGGTCCTTGACGACCGGCATGTTGCCCATCGGCTCGATCACGATCGAGTTGCCGCTGGCCTCGCCGCCGGTCGCGGCGGCCACCTTGTCGGCCAGCTCCTGGGCCTCGCCGATCTGGGTCTTGCAGCCGAGCCCGGACTGGCCGTTGATCTTCATCCCGCAGGAGCCGCAGATCGCGGCGCGGCAGGAGCAGCGCACGGCCAGCGAGCCGTCCTCGCGGTCCTTGGCCTGCAGCAGGCCGTCGAGGACCGAGAGCGAGGGCTCGAGGTCGACGTTGAATTCCTCCCAGTAGGGGCCCTCGCCACTCTCGGGCTGGAACCGGCGAACTTTGATCGTGTACTCGGCCATCAGTAGGTCCTCGCTTCCGGTTGCCACTGGGTGATGGTCACCTCGGAGTAGGAGAGCTCGGGGCCGTCATCGCCCAACTCGAGGTCGATGTGTTTGAGCCACTCCTCGTCGTTGCGCTCCGGGTAGTCGGTGCGGTACTGGGCACCGCGGCTCTCCTTGCGCTCGAGCGCCCCGATGCAGGTGCACTCGGCGTTGTCGAGCATGTACCCGAGCTCGATCGCGGCGATCAGGTCCTGGTTGAAGACGCTGCCGTGGTCGTCGATGTAGGCGGTCTTCGCCTCCTCCTTGAGGCGGCGGACCGTCTCCAGCGCTTCCTGGATGCCGGCCTCGTCGCGGAACACGGCGACCTTGGCGTCCATCGTCTGGCCAAGCTCGAGTTTGATCTCCGAGACGCGCCGGCCCGAGCCCTTCTGGCGCGAGTTGATGTCGGCGATCATCGCGTCCTCGCGCTCCAGCACCTCGTTGGAGGGCCTGGAGCCCTCGATCCGCTTCGCCCGCGTGGCGGCGTCGACGCCGGAGCGCCGGCCGAAGATCAGGGTGTCGAGCAGCGAGTTTGCGCCGAGCCGGTTGCCGCCGTGGACCGAGACGCAGGCGGTCTCGCCGGCGGCGTAGAGGCCGGGGATGTCGGTGCGCCCGTCGACGTCGGTCTTGACGCCGCCCATCGTGTAGTGGTTGCCCGGCTTGATGTGAATCGGTTCGCGGGTGATGTCGACGCCGGCGAAGTCGCGGCCGACGAGGACGATCTCGCGCAGTGCCTCGTGGACGCGCTTTTTCGGCACCACGGTGATGTCGAGGGCGACGGTGCCGTCGGGGAAGCCGCGGCCCTCGTTGATCTCGGTCTGCTCGGCGCGGGAGACCACGTCGCGCGAGGCCAGCTCCATCTTGTTCGGCGCGTACTTCTCCATGAAGCGTTCGCCGTTGGCGTTCAGCAGGTGGGCGCCCTCGCCGCGGGCGCCCTCGGTGATCAGGAAGCCCTTGCCCGCCAGCGTCGTCGGGTGGTACTGGATCATCTCCATGTCCATCAGCTTCGCCCCGACGCGGTATGCCATCGCGATCCCGTCGCCGGTGCAGATCAGCGCGTTGGTGGTCGGCTTCCAGACCTGGCCGTTGCCGCCGCAGGCGAGGATCACGGCTTTGGCCTGGAACAGCTCCATCGAGCCGTCGGCGACGTTGCGGGTGACGACCCCGCAGCACTCGCCCTGCTCGTCGAGGGCCAGCGCGGTGCAGAACCACTCCTCGTAACGGGTGACGTCCTCGGAGTACTTCATCAGCTGCTCGTAGAGCACGTGCATGATCGCCTGGCCGGTGATGTCGGCGACGTAGTACGTGCGGGCGGCGGAGGCGCCGCCGAAGGCCCGGGTGCCGAGCTTGCCCTCCTCGTTGCGGTGGAAGGTGACGCCGAGATGCTCGAGGTGGAGGATTTCCTCCGGTGCCTCGCGGGTCATCACTTCGATCGCGTCCTGGTCGCCCAGGTAGTCGGAGCCCTTGACGGTGTCGAAGGCGTGCGACTCCCAGGTGTCGTCGGGGTTGAGCGCCGCGTTGATGCCGCCCTGGGCGGCGTTGGAATGGGAGCGGACCGGATGGACCTTGCTGATGATCCCGACCGAGACGCCCTGCTCCGCGGCGGCGAGGGCGGCCCGCTGGCCGGCCAGGCCGGCCCCGATTACGAGCACGTCATGAGATGGCATGGGGCGGAACCCTATACCTGCATAAACCGATCGCGTAGTCGGAATTCGTCACACTCGACATGGGTGGCTTATGAGGCTCAGGGGAGGGTCTTCCAGACGAACAGCGGGAGTGTCTGGAAGACCCTCCCCTGAGCCTCATCAGGGCTCCAGCCAGTTGGTGCCGAGGCGACGGATCGCTGCTTCGGAGAGCTTGATGGCGTTTTGGAGCGTGTCGAAGTCGACGTTCTCGGCCAGGTCGTGCCACCAGTGGTAGTTGGCCGGCTGCTTGAGGTCGGTGCACCCGCATAGCGCGGCGGTCTCGTACCCGGCGGCCAGCGACTCCAAGCCGTCGGTGCCGTTGTGCAGGCGCAGGTTGGGGAACAGCCAGATCCCCAGCTCCTCCGCCAGGCCGTCCATGAAGGCCAGCGAGCGGGCCGGGTACTCGTGCATCTTCAGGAACCCCTCGCCGCGCAGGACCAGGAGGTGCGGCGAGCCGATCGCCTCCAGGCAGAGGAAGAAGGTGCTCTCGCGCGGGAGCTGCGGGAAGTGGCGCTCGCCGAAGGCCTTCATCCCCTCGCTGAAGGACTCCTCCGAGCCGGTCGAGAGCAGGATCACCCGCACGCCCTCGGGCGGCTTGGCGGTGAGGCGGCGGGCGAGCGCCAGCAGGGCGACGACCGAGGTGCCGTTGTCGTTGGCGCCGGGGACCACGCCGCGGGCGCCGATCTCGGCCATCGCGGCGACCGAGCCGAGCCCGAGCAGGAGGCCGAGCTTGGCGAGCACCCGCCGCCCGGTGAGCGCACCGAGCGCGGCGAGGATCGGGCCGCCGATGACCGGCGCCATCAGCGGCGGGCTGGTGTCGGTGCGCTCGATCAGCCCCAGCCGGTTGGCGAGCTCGGGGACCGCCGGGTGGAAGACGAGCCCGGAGTGGGCGGAGTCGTGGTGGGCGATGACCACCACCGTGCGCTCGGCCTCGCGGTCGCCGAGCTCGCAGACGACGTTGTAGGTGGTGCGCTTGCGCAGGGCGCGCCGCAGGCGCCGCTGTCCCGGCGGGAAGTCGCTGGCGATCCCGGCGGCGCCGAGCGCCCCGAGCAGGGTGCCCAGCACGCGCCTGCCGCGCAGCCCCGCGGCGGCGCCGAGCGCGCCCAGGGCGGCGCCGAGCCCGAGCGGCCACCAGTAGGTCCCGTGCGCCTCCTCGGCCTCGATGCGGGCCTCCGCGCCGGCCTCGGCGAAGTGCGCGAGGAGCCACTCGGCCGCCCGGCGCTCGCCCTCGGAGGCGGAGGGCCGGTCGATCCGCTCCAGCTCCTCGAGCTGGCTTCGCAGCAGTTGCGCTTCCCCGGCCATCTGGGGAGGCAAGCTACCCGCTCACGGGGCGCCGAGGGTCGTCACCTACCATGGGGCAATGCTGGGTGGCGGTTCCATCACGCTCTTCCACGTTCGTGGGATCCGGGTCGCGGTCGACTGGTCGTGGTTCGTCGTCCTCTTCCTGGTCATTCTCTACATGGCCAACTACTACGAACGGCTGCTGGGCGATTCGGGCTCCTCGACCACCCCGTTCCTGCTCGCGGTGGCCAGCGCGGTGGGCTTCTTCGGCTCGATCCTCCTGCATGAGTTCGGGCACGCGATCGCCGCGCGTCGCAACGGGATCGGGATCTCCGGGATCCAGCTCTGGATCTTCGGCGGCGTGGCGCGGATGGACCGCGAAGCCGAGCGCCCGGCGACCGAGCTGAAGGTCGCGGTGGCGGGACCGCTGGTCACCCTGGCGATCTTCGCCGCGCTCACCGTCGCCGGCACCGTCGCGGTCGGCTGGAGGGAGTTCAGCGACGCCACCGTGCTCGAATCGAGCTCCGGCGCCTCCGGCCCGCTGGCGGTGATGGCCTGGCTGGCGATGATCAACTTCCTCGTCCTGATCTTCAACCTGCTCCCCGCCTTCCCGATGGACGGCGGCCGGATCGTCCGCGCGCTGGCCTGGTGGCGGACCGGCGACCGCAACGCTGCCACCCGCTTCGCCGCCAACCTCGGCCGCTTCTTCGGCTACCTGTTCATCGCCGGCGGCATCGCGATGGCGGTCACCAACGCCGGCCTCGGCGTCTTCGGCGGCATCTGGCTGGCGCTGATCGGGATGGTGATCAACGGCTCCGCCCGCGGTGCGGCGATGCAGACCGCGATCACCAGCCGCATCGGCCGGGTCCGGGTCGCCGACGTGATGGACCGCGAGCCGGTGGCGATCCCCGGGGACCTCAGCGTCGAGCAGGCGCTCGACGAGTACTTCCTGCGCTACCGGTGGCCCTGGTTCCCGGTGGTCGACGCCGCGCACCGCTTCCTCGGCCTGGTGCAGCGCGACCGGGCAGACGAGGTGCCCGAGGTCTCGCGCGCCAGCTCCAGCGTTTCGGAGCTCGTCGATCCAGATCGCGGCTTCTTCATCCGCGACGACACCCCGCTCGACGCCCTGCTCTCCAACCAGAACCTGCGCCGACTCGGCGCCCTGATGGCGGTCGACGCCCACGGCCGGCTCAGCGGCGTGATCACCGTGGAGCAGGTCGGCCGCGCCCTGCGCGACGCCACCCGCTGAATCCCGGTTTGCCCTGACTGGCGGCGCGCCGCGCCGTTATTGGGAGGAGAAGGTTCACCAACCCTTTGGGTCGCCTCGGGGAGAGCACATCCAGGAGGAAGGGGGAACCAGATGAAGCTCCACGAGAAGACCCGCGCCGGTCGCCCGCTGAGACTGGCGGTGCCGCTCGTCGGCCTGCTGCTTGTCTTGAGCGCCGCCTCGGCTGCCGCGCCGGGCAGCAGCGACCTGAAGATCACCAAGACCGACAGCCCGGATCCGGTCCGGGTCGGCGCCACGCTGAGCTACTTGATCGGCGTGGAAGACCTCGGGCCGCAGACCGCGACCGGGGTGACCGTCACCGACTCCCTGCCCAAGAGCGTCGACC
>DASVWP010000115.1:0-9559 GCA_036393155.1 Solirubrobacterales bacterium
CGGCCCGCCCGAGGCCAACGTCAGCTCGCGAATCGACCGGCAGACCCTGGGGATCCTGCTTTTCATCGTCTCCGAGGTGATGCTGTTCGGGGCCTTCTTCGCCTCCTACTTCTTCCTCCGGGTCGTCGTCAACCCGCCGCACTGGCCGCCGCACCCCTACGAACTGCCGGTCGCGGTCGCCGGGGTCAACACGGCGATCCTGGTCTCCTCCAGCTTCACGATCCACTATGCCCTGGAGTCGATCCGTCGCGGCAATCGCAAGGGCATGCAGCTGGGCCTCCTGCTGACCTGGATGCTCGGCGCGACCTTCCTCTTCATCCAGCTCAACGAGTACGTGCACATCGGCTTCAGCGCCCGCGACCTCGCCTTCGGCTCGATCTTCTACAGCCTCACCGGCCTCCACGGAGCCCACGTCTTCGTCGGCCTGATGCTCCTCACCTTCGCGACGATCCGCGCCTTCCGAGGCCACTTCGGCCCCAAGGCCGAGGACCACCTCGGCGTCGAGGTGCCAGGGATTTATTGGCACTTCGTAGACGTCATGTGGATCATCGTTTACGTGACGGTGTACATCCTCTGAGGCGGCTGCAAATCTGCGTCTGGGGGTGTCCTCGGTCGCTCGCCTTCGGGTCACGCACTGGAGTGCGCTCCCCTCGTCTCCCTCCCTGCGTCCTACCCAGACTTGATTTTCGCCGCCTCAGGGCTCTCGGGGAGCTTGCGGGTCCGTTCGTGGGACGGCAATTCAGGCAGGCGTCAGTAGGTTGGGTAGATGAAAATCGGGATCAATGAGGAGGCGGTGTTTCGATGGGTCGTGATCGTGGGGATCGCGGCGGCTTCGATCATCGCGTTGACGTTGTTGACGCGGCCGTTGGTGGGGGCGCTTTGGGGGCTGGTGCTGGTCTGCGCGGGGCTTTGGCATGCCGGGCGCTGGGTCGCGCGTAAGCGGCGCGAGAGTTGACTCCGAAGCCTTACCTGCGTAGACAACACGTTACATATTTCGGCCTAGTCTGGCACCATGGTGGTGATGAGGGAGAGTTGGACCGACGAGCGGCTGGACGAGTTCGGGAAGCGGATGGACGAACGCTTCGACCGGGTTCACGAACGCTTCGATGAGGTCGACCGGCGATTTGATCGGTTGGAAGCTAGGTTCGATTCGCTCCAGAAAACCCTCGTCCATGGCTTCATCGCCCTCAGCGGCGCGATGGTCACCGGCTTCGTGGCCATGTTCACGCTGATCGCGATGAAGCTCTGACGCCGCCCTCGGGCCGCACCTGGCCGTGTTTTCGAAGGCTCAGGTCCAGCACCGCGAGCGTCAGCGCGATCGGCACCGTCGACGGGGTCTCGCTGACGAAGAAGAAGAGCAGGTCGAAGCCGACGCAGAGGACGACGGCGATGGCCGCGCCGCGCCGCTGCAGGCGCCGGTCGCCGGCGAGCAGCGAGCCCAGCGTGGCGGCGATGAAGAGGTCGCCGAAGCCCATGATCGCCGAGCCGAAGGTGACGAACTGCAGGCGCGGCAGCCCGCCGCCCGGCGAGACGGTGTTGATGACCGCGTTCGGCGCCTGCAGGAGGTCGGAGGCGACCAGCCAGGCATCCACCGCCGCCATCGCGTAGATCCCCAGCTTCAGCCAGCGCGCCGGGACGACCCGGACGATTGCCCACCCAAGGCTCACGCAGGCCAGGGCCGAGAGCGCCAGGGCCGCCGTCTGAGCGCTGAGCGAGCCCCTGGCGGCCCAGGCGAGGGCGAAGAGGGGTAGGGCCAGGATCGAGAGTGCCGGGCGGCCTCCGCGGAGGAGACGGGCCAGCGCCACGGCGGCGAGCGGCGGCACGGCGACCAGGGCCAGGTAGGTGAGGCCGCGGGCCACCTCTTCTTCCAGCGCCACGGCGGCGATCACGACGCCGATCGAGAGCGGCATGATCAGCGCCCACCAGCGGCCGCCGAGGCGTTCCAGGCGCCCTCCCAGGCGCTGTAGAAGGGTTCCCCTCTCGGGGAGCTGGGGTGCGAAGACGAGAAGGGCCTGAACGAGGCTGAGGGCGCCGATCGAGAGCCAGAACGGAAGCACCGGCGGGGCGCTCGGCTAGACGGCGCCGGCGGTGGCGCGGGGCGGGCCCTCGGCCCGCTCGCCGCTTGGCGCCTGCTGCTGCCGCGGCTCCAGGCGCCCCGCCGCGGCGACCGTCCAGAGCATCGCCAGCCAGTTGCCGGTGGCGACGGCGACGTGCACCCAGACGAGCTCGCCGGGCAGTTCCAGCCACCACTGGACGCCTCCGATGGCGCCCTGGAGGGCCAGGAGGCCGATGACGACGGTGAGCGGCTTCAGCGCCCTCCTGTCGCCCCCCGGTCGCCGCAGCAGGAACCAGACGCCGATCGCCGCCAGGCCGTAGACGGCGGCGATCGCGGCGTGGCGCTGTACGACCCATTCGAGGGTGCCGGCACCCTCGAAGTGGAGGCGGTTCACCAACTGGCCGGCGTGGGCCCCGGCGTGCGGCCCGGAGGCCGTGGCGAAGGTGCCGGCGAGGATCGTCAGCTGCCCGAAGGGGATCAGCGCCCGGATTGCCCAGACGCCGAGCCGGTCGCTGGAGCGGCGGCGCTCCCAGGGCTCGTACCGCGAGCACCAGAAGAGGGCGAAGCCGGCGTCGAGCAGCATCATCGAGAGGATGAAGTGCGACATCACCAGCCCCGGCGCGAGGTGGTACTTGACGACCAGGGCGCCGAGGATCGCCTGGCCGATCACGCCGAGCGGCAGCAGGCCGCCGAAAAGGGCCAGGTGCCAGCGGTAGGGCCGGCGGAAGAAGGCGAGCACCGCGGCGGCGATCACGACGATGCCGACGAAACCGGTGATCAACCGGTTGCCGAACTCGATCACCGCGTGGGTTTCCAGCGGCGGCGTCGTGCCGCCGTAGCACTTCGGCCAGTCCGGGCAGCCGAGGCCGGAGCCGGTCAGCCGCACGGCGGCGCCGGTGAGGACGATCAACGCCAGCGCGCCGAGGGCGACCGCGGTGAGCTGGGCGTAGCGCCGGGGGGATATCTCGAGGCGGGCTCTGAGCCGTTGCCGCATCGTCAATGAATCATGGCAGCGGCAGGGTGCCGCGCCGGCTCAGCCGCCCTTGGACGACTTCGCGCCGCCGGCGGGCGAACCGCCTTTGGAGGTGTTTTCGTAGAGGAACTTGATCAGGTCTTCAAGTTCTTTTTTCGAGAGGATTTCCCCGAAGTTCTGCGGCATCACGTTGGCCGGGTAGCCGGTGGCGATTTTCGCGTTGGGGTCGACCACCGATTCTTCGATCATCGCCGGGGTCTGGCCCGGCAGCACTTCGTCCAGGTTCGGACCCGTGGTCCCGCCGGAGTTGGCGGCGGCGAGCGTGTGGCAGCCGCCGCAGCCGTTGTTGGCGAAGACCTGAGCGCCCGGGCCACCGGGGACCGTCGGCGGTTCGGCACCGGGGACGCCGGCCCATTCGCCCACGTAGGCGGCGACGTCGTTGAGGTCCTGGCCGCTGACGACGTCGGGCGGCATCGAGACCGCGGGGTCGCCGTTGCTGGGACGCGGGTTCTCGACCTGGGCCTTGACGATCCCTTCGATCGTGGCGCTGTTCTCGCCGGCTTCGCGGGCGGCGGCGAACGCGTCGTCGAGGTTGGGGCCGATCTGGGCCGAGGTGCCGGCCTGCGCCAGCTGGTGGCAGACGCCGCATTTCTGCACGAAGAGGGTGCGGCCTCGCGTCGTGTCCGCGGTCGTGGTGCCGCAGCCGGAGGCGACCATGACGGTCGCCGCGAGGGCGACGAGGGCGAGCAGCGGGCGGATGAGTTTCAGGTGGCTACGCATACGGCGGAGGCGGGCGGGAGTCTATATGTCGAGGGCCGACGAAAGCGTCTCGTCCGCCCCCGTTCTCCAGTACTCTTGAGGCGATCCGCACTAACTCCGCAAGCCGACCGAAGGAGAGGAAGACTTCGATGCAGGTGAAGGACGGAATGTCGCAGGTGTCGCTGACCGTGGGGCCGTCGCACACGTTGCGCGAGGCGGCCACGAAGATGGTCGAGAAGGGGGTTGGAGCGGCGATCGTGACCGACGGTGGAGACTCGCCGACGCCCGGGATCGTCACCGAGCGCGACCTCCTGATCTCCGTCGGCGCGGGTGAGGATCCGGACGTGGAGAAGGTCGGGGATCACATGAGCGAGGGCGTGATCGCCGCCGCTCCGGACTGGAGCCTCGAGCGGGCGGCGGCCGAAATGTCGCGCCGCAACATCCGCCACCTGGTCGTCTTCGAGCAGGCGGAGCCGATCGGCGTCCTCTCGATGCGCGACATCGTCCGTGTTTGGACGATGGACGGGGCCACGTCGGGAATGACCCCCGACTAGGCGTTCTGATACCAGCGCATCTCGCGGTCCTCGGTCGCTCGCCTTCGGGTTACGCACTGGAGTGCGCTCCCCTCGTCTCGCTCCCTGCGTCCCACGACCTGCTTGGTCTCAGAACGCCTTGGGTTGGGTCAGGGCTTGGGTGGAGAGGAAATCGTTTCGACCGGCAGGGCGGCGCCGCGAACCCGCTGCTTGCGGGGGAGGCGGAAGTAGTCTCGGACGGCGCCGCGGACAAGGCTGCGGAAGGCGCCGAGGACGACGATCGCGCCGATGATCGAGTAGATGAAGGGCGAGAAGATGAAGCCGCCCGCGTAGATGCCGCCGACCAGGCCCAGGATGCCGAGAGCCAGGAAGGCCGGCGCCCAGGACGGCCGCGGCAGGTAGATGTTCTCGCCGGGCTCGGGGACGTGTCGGTGCTCGCTCATCGCTTCTCCTACTGCGAGATGTAGAGGAGGGCGACGACGAACGAGAGGGCGAAGATCGCCGTGGCGAAGCCACCGGCAATCAGGCCCGCGGTCATGTTCTTGCGTGCGGTCTCGCGATCCACGCCCGGATTTCTATCAGTAGATGGCGGCGGTCTGCTGCCCAGGCTGGGCTAGGCGTGCGCCGAGATCGCCATCGAGAGGAAAAGCAGGGCCAGGTAGGCGAGCGAGAAGAGGTAGGTCCGCAGGGCCCAGCGGCGCTCGGCGCTGCGCAGCAGCTTGACCGAGAACCCGATGAACACCGCGCCGAGGGCCATCGAGGGCACCAGATAGGTGACGCCGAGGCCGCCGGCGCAGAAGGGGAGCTGGGTCACCGCGTAGAGCAGGACGGTGTAGAGGACGATCTGGCGCCGCGTCTCCGCCTCGCCGCGGACCACCGGCAGCATCGGGATCTCGGCCTTGGCGTAGTCGTTCTTCATCAGCAGCGAGAGGGCCCAGAAGTGCGGCGGCGTCCAGAAGAAGACGATCGCGAACAGGTAGAAGGCCATGCCGCTGAGGCCGCCGGTTACCGCTGCCCAGGCGACCAGCGGGGGAACCGCGCCGGCGGCGCCGCCGATGACGATGTTCTGCGGCGTCGTGCGCTTCAGCCAGAGCGTGTAGACGAAGACGTAGCCGAACAGCCCCGACAGCGAGAGGGCGGCGGCCAGCGGGTTGACGGTCAGCGCCAGCAGGGCGAAGGAAGCGAGGCCGAGGCTGGTGCCGAAGGCGATCGCGGCGCCGGGGGAGACCCTTCCGGAGGCCACCGGACGGTCGGCGGTGCGGCTCATCAGCTGGTCGACGTCGCGGTCGACCGCATGGTTGATCGCCCCGGCGCCGCCGGCCGAGAGGGCGCCGCCCAGGCAGGTCAGCAGGATCAGCCGCAGCGAGGGGTCGCCGGCGACGTACATCGTCGTCACCGTCGTGAACAGCAGCAGCGACTGGACTTTCGGCTTGGTCAGCGTCCAGTAGTCGCGCAGAAGCGTCGGCACCGCGGGGCGCCGGGTGATAGTCGCCGTTTGAGCACTGCTCATGCGATGCTCAGGCTACCGGCTGGGACTTGCGCGCGGGGGAATTCGGGCCACGCGCGGTGCGGCGCGCGATCGCCTCACGGATGTCGCGCATCGGCCGGTCGCTGCGGACGTCCGGCAGGACGTCGAAGTTGTGCGGCTGGGGGGGCGAGAGCGTGAACCACTCGAGGCTGTCGCCGCCCCAGGGGTCGTGGCCGGCCTCGGCGCCGCCCTCGCGGCTGGTGACCGCGTTGACCAGCGTCATCAGGATCCCGACCAGGAGGATGAGAACGCCGATCGAGGAGATCAGGTTCCAGACGTCGACCCCGGTGCCTTCGAAGTACTTGTAGGCGTCGACCACCTGGCCGTGCACGTAGCCGGCGACGAACAGCGGCACGAAGCCGATGAAGATCCCGGCGACCATGGTCCAGAAGGAGAACCGAGCCAGGGCCTCGCCCATCGTCCGCCCGGTCATCTTCGGGTACCAGTAGTAGAGGGCCGCGAAGCCGCCGAAGACGGCGCCGCCGACCAGGGCGAAGTGGGTCGCGGCGGTGGCGTCGGTGGTGTTCTTGAGCTCCCAGGCGGCGCCGACCATCGACTGCTGGATCTCCGCCGCGAGGCCGATCGAGACCGTCGAGATCGCGCCTACGGCGAAGAGCAGCGGCGCCCGCATCCGCAGCGCCCCGCCGGCCATCGTCGCGATCAGGTTGAAGAGGACGAGGCCGAAAGGGACGATCAGGGCCAGCGACATCACCATCGCGAAGTCCATCCAGCCGCTGCCGATCGGGGCGGTGTACATGTTCTGCATCCAGGCCAGGGTGCCGAGGACGGCGATCGCGGCCAGCGAGAACATCACCGCGGGGCGGTTGAACAGCGGTTTGCCCGAGAAGGAGGAGACGATTTCGGCGATCGCGCCAAAGGCGAAGATCAGGATCAGCGCGTAGGCGCCCGAGAAGAAGATCCAGGTCAGGTGCTGCCAGAGCAGCGGCGCGCCGCCGGAGCCGTCGGCGAAGAAGATGCCGTCGTAGTTGCGGTCGATCATCAGCATGGTCAGCGCCGCCAGCAGCACCGGGCCGATGAACAGCATCAGCCAGCTGCCGACCGCCGCGGCCCAGGCGAAGACGGGCACGCGGCGCCAGGCCATCCCCGGCGCCCGCAGGTTGCGCAGCGTGGTCGAGAGGTCGATCGAGATGAAGACGAAGCCGAGGGTCGCCATCCCGACAGCCGTCGCCCAGGCGTCGATGCCGTTGTTTTCCAGGAAGGCGAGCTCGTGCAGCGGTGCCAGCGGGTTGACGCCGCCCTCCGAGGGGGTCCAGAGGAAGGTGGCGTAGAGGACCGCGGCGCCGATCGCCCACAGCCACATGCCGATCTGGCCGAGCCGGGGCAGGGCGGTCGTGCGGGCGCCGACCTGCAGCGGCGCCAGGTAGTAGAAAAGGCCGAATACCAGGGGAATAGCGAAGAAGAAGACAGCGGTCGCGCCGTACTGGGAGAGCATCCGGTTGAAGTTGACCGGGGTGAGGAAGGTGTTTTCCGGCACCGAGAGCTGGATCCGCATCAGCAGCAGCTCGAGCGCCGCGATGAACAGGAAGCCGAGCGAGCCGACGATCAGGACGCGGCCGATGTCCTTGTGGTCGCCGCTGGTCGCCAGCTCGACCCAGCGCGGCCGGCGGCGGTTCGGGTAGCCGTCGACGACGAGCTCGGGGCGCTGGGTGACGCTGCTCATGGCACTTCTCCGTTTTCGATCAGGCCGACGACCCGTTCCTGGGCGGATTCGATGTCGGTCTGTTGCTTTTCGATGAATTCTTCGTAGGCCTGCGGCGAGACGACTTCGACCTCGGTCCGCATCGCCGCGTACGCCTGGCCGGAGAGGGTGGCCGAGCTGCCGAAGAAGTCGCCTTCTTCGTCGGCCGAGAAGAGGACCTCGTTGACCTTGCCGGGGACGGCGTCGCGCTTGCCGGCGAGATCGGGGACGTTCCAGGTGTGGACGACGTCGGTGGAGACCAGGCGCAGGTGGATCGCGGTGTCGACCGGGACGACCAGTTTGTAATAGGAGAAGGCGCCGTTCGGGTAGTCGTAGCGCCACAGCCACTGCTGGCCGGTCGCTTCGATGGTCAGCGGTTCGGTCTTCGCCGAGGCGAGGCCGGCGTTCCCGGTGGCCGGGGTTTCCCGGGCCTTGTCGGTGAAGACGAGGCTGAGGACGAGGATCACCGCGGCAAAGACGGTGAGGGCGCCGGCGACCCGGAACTGCAGCCCGCGCCGGCTCGCCACCTCGCGCACCGCGCTGCCGCGCTCGCCGCGGTAGCGGCGGACGGTGCGGATCAGGGCGACGTTGACCGCGACGATGACGAGCGCGGCGGCGACGAGGCCGATCCACATCAGGGTGTCGATCTGTTCAGTGCCGGGGGAATGGGGCGCCAAAGCGCGGCCATTCTATTCACGGGAGGCGGCGCCGCGTGTCTCGCCCGCCCCAGCCACCCCGTCCCGTCGCCGGGCTCTACCTATACTCGCGCACCCTATGGAGCGCCGCCCCCGCTCATCCCGCGCGCTGCGCCTCGCCGTGCGGGCCGGCGCCGGGGCCGCGATCGGGGCCGCGATCGCGGTTCCACTGGTGCGCCGCCGGCTGCGCATCCCGGCGCCGGTGACGATCGCCGCCTGCGCCTCGGGACCGCTCGCCCTGGCCGTCCTGCAGCCGCGCTCGAAGAAGCGCGACGTCGCCCTCTTCGCCCTGCAGATGTGGGCGTTCACCGTCGTCCACGAGATCCCCTTCGACGATCCGGAGCGGCTGCGGGCGCGCCTGCGCAGCCGCTACCCGATCGCGATCGACCGGGCGATCGGCGGCGGGCGCCTGCCCAACGCCCGCCTGCAGCGGGCGCTGGCGAAGCTGCCCCGGGTCGGCCTGGTCGACCGCGTCCTCACCTGGACCCACTGGCTGTGGTTCCTCGAGCCCTACGTCTCCCTGGCCGTGATCCTGGTCCGCCACAACGACCGCTTCCCGCGCGCGGCCCGCCAGATGGCCGCCGTCTTCGACGTCGGCTGCGCGGTCTACTTCCTCCTGCCGACCGCGCCGCCGTGGTGGGCCTCGGAGAACGGGCTGACCGGCGAGGAGGTCCGGCGGATCATGGTCGAGGTCGGCGAACCGACCTGGGGCGACGCCTGGGAGACGATGTACGAGACCCTGGGCGGAAATCCCTGGGCGGCGATGCCCTCGCTGCACTTCGCCACCTCGGTCGCCGCGGCCCTGTCGCTCTCGGAGGCCGGTCGTGTCGAGGGAACGCTGGGCTGGGGCTACGCGCTGACCCTCGGCTTCGGCCTCGTCTACCTCGGCGAGCACTACGTCACCGACCTGATCGCCGGCGCCCTGCTGGTCGCCGCGGTGCGCCGCGGCGAGGCGCTGGCGGAGCCGCTTGTGCAGGGATTCAACGTGGCCCTGCAGCAACTGGAGAAAATCGCCAGCGGGTAGCGTCTAAAGGGTGTCTCAAGACTCGGCGAACGGGAATGGGGACGGGACCGTCGAGATGCCGCTGCTAACCCCGCGGCGCCTGATCCAGACGGTCATCGTCGTCCTGCTGCTGCTCGTCAGCATCTACTTCCTCTTCCCCAAGCTGGTCGGGCTGAGCGACGCGATGAGCAAGCTCGGCGACGCCGATCCGGTCTGGATCGGGATCGCGATCGGCTTCAACATCCTCTCCTACGCCACCTACATCGCCCTCTTCAAAGCGGTGGTCGGCGGCAACGCGCTGCGGCTCACCTGG
>DASVWP010000116.1:0-3897 GCA_036393155.1 Solirubrobacterales bacterium
CCATGTCGTTGAAGGAGGGGATGACCTCGCCCTCTTTGGCCTGGGCCTTGATCGCCTTGCGGGCCTCGACGGCTCTACTCATCTCGATCTCGGCCGTCAGGTAGAAGTGGGGAGCGGTGGCCTTTGACTCCGCCATCCGCCTGGCGATCACCTGCTGGGTCTTGTTGGGCTCCTCATAGGTGACGGTCCCCTTCGCGGTCTCCGGGGAAGAAGGAGCCGCCAAAGGCGCCTTGACCGCAGACTCTCCCACCCCTACCTGCTGAGTGGGGGTGGGAGAGTCTGCGGAGCGAGCGCCCTGCGCGGCTCCCTCAACGTCGGCCTTGACGATCCGCCCTCCCGGACCCGAGCCCTGCAGGGAGGAGAGGTCGAGCCCTCTGTCCCGAGCCAGCCTCCGCGCCAGCGGGGAGGCCTTGACCCTGGGGCCGGAGGTCTCCTGCGCGGGTGGCGTGGCGGCGGGGGCCCCCCGCGGAGCGGAGGAGCCGGAGGCTCCGCGCACCGTGGGGGTGGCCGGCGCGACAGGACCCGCGGAAGAGCTCTCCCGTCCCTCAGCGCTAGGCCCCCCGATCCGCGCGATCACGCTGCCGATCGGCAGCGTCTCCCCCTCGCCGGCCAGGATCTCGGTCAGGGTGCCGGCCACGTCTGCCTCATAGGCCATGTTGGCCTTGTCGGTCTCGATCTCCACCAGCTCCTCGCCCAGGGCGACGGGCTCGCCCACCTGCTTTAACCACTGCAGGATCGTCCCCTCCTCCATCGAGTCCGAGAGGCGGGGCATCAGGACGTCGGGCATCAGCGGCTGCCCTCCAGGGTCGCCAGCGCGGCGTGCACCACGTGCTCCTCGTGCGGGATCGCCGCCTGCTCGAGGCGTTTGGAGTAGGGCATTGGGACGTCGCCGCCGGTAACCCGCTGGACCGGCGCGTCGAGGTGGTCGAAGGCCTGCTCGGTGATCAGCGTCGAGAGGTTGGCGCCGACGCCGCCGTGCGGCCAGCCCTCCTCGACGATCACCGCGCGGTTGGTCTTGCGGACCGACTCGAGGATCGTGTCGAGGTCGAGCGGGCGCAGGGTCCGCGGGTCGATCACCTCGGCCTCGATGCCGTGCTGCTCGGCCAGCGTCGCCGCCGCCTGCTCGGCCACCTGCGCCATCTTCAGCACTCCGACGATCGTCACATCGTCGCCCTCGCGCCGCACCGCCGCTTCGCCGAAGCGCAGCGGCTCGCCCTCGCCGTCTGGCACCTCGCCGCGGGCCCCGTAGAGGCTCTCGTGCTCGATGAAGATCACCGGGTTGGGGTCGCGGATCGCTGCCTTCAGCAGGGCCTTGCCGTCGGCCGGCGTTGAGGGGCAGGCGACCAGCAGCCCGGGCACCTGCAGGTACATGGCCTCGAGGCTGTGGGAGTGGGTCGGGCCGAGCTGGTGGCCGCCGCCGCCCGGCATCCGGATCACCATCGGCACCGTCGCCTGGCCGTTGAACATGTAGGGGATCGCGGCGGCGTGGTTGACGATCTGGTCCAGCGCCAGCAGCGAGAAGTTGACCGTCATCAGCTCGACGATCGGGCGCAGCCCGCCCATGGCGGCGCCGACCCCCGCGCCGACGATCGTGTTCTCGGAGATCGGCGTGTCGCGCACCCGCCGCTCGCCGAACTCCTCCAGCAGCCCTTCGGTCACCTTGAAGGCGCCCTGGAAGACCGCCACGTCCTCGCCCATCACGAAGACCGACTCGTCGCGGCGCATCTCCTCGGCCATCGCGTCGCGCAGGGCTTCGCGCATCCGCATCGTGGCCATCAGGACTCGTCCTCGGTGTTGATCGCCCGCTCGGGAGCCTCGCCGGAGTCGCCATCCCCATCCAGCTCCTCGGCCGCGGCGCCGACCTCGTACTCGGCCGCGACCCGCGACTCGACCCCGTCCTGGGCGTCGCCCTGGATCGCCGGGTTGGGCCGCGTGCCCTCCTCGTCCATCCGCTCGGCGTAGGCGGCGCCGGCTTCGGCGAGCTCGCGCGCCGCCGCCGGCATTTCCGCCTCGTGCTCGCCGCGGTGCGGCTCCGGGCTGCGCTCGTCGACCGCGTACCAGCCGCCCGGCTCGGTGTGGGCGTAGAGGTTTTGGTAGAGGGTGTCGAGCGGCGGCTCCGGCGAGCCCTCGGCGAACTCGACCGCGGCGAGCACCGTCTGCTCCGCCGCTTCGCGCGCCTGCTGCACCTCGCGCTCGCCCAGCACCCCGGCCTGCACGCAGCGCCGCGCGAAGCTCTCGATCGGGTCTTTCTCTCGCCACTCCTCCACCTCCTCGCGGCGCCGGTAGACCTCGGGGTCGGCGGCGGAGTGGCCGCGGTAGCGGTAGGTGAAGGCCTCCAGCAGCGTCGGCCGGCCCTCCTCGCGGGCCATCCGGATGCCCTCGGCGACGCCGGCCCGCACCGCGCAGACGTCCATCCCGTCGACCCGCCTCCCCGGCACCCCGTAGCCCTCCGCCTTCTGGGAGAGGTCGGTCTGGGCGGAGTGGCGCTCGACCGCCGTCCCCATCCCGTAGAGGTTGTTCTCGACCAGGAAGAGGACCGGCAGCCGCCACAGCGCCGCCAGGTTCATCGTCTCGCCGAAATTGCCGGTGTTGGAGGCGCCGTCGCCGAACATGCAGACGGTGACCGCGTCCTCGCCCCTGTACTGGGAGGCGAGGGCGAGCCCGGCGGCAATCGGCAGGTTGCCGCCGACGATCCCGTAGCCGCCCATGAAGCGGCGCTCGGCGTCGAAGATGTGCATCGAGCCGCCGCGGCCGCCGCTGGTCCCGTCGACCTTGCCGAACAGCTCCGCCATCACCCGGTTGGGGTCAGTGCCGCGGGCGATCGCGTGGCCGTGGGTGCGGTAGGTGCCGATCAGGAAGTCTTCGTCGCGCATCACCGAGGCGGTGCCGACGATCGTCGCCTCCTCGCCGATCGCCAGGTGCAGGAAGCCGCCGGCTTTGGCGCGCTGGTACTGGCGCCCCGCCTCCTCCTCGAAGCGGCGGATCAGGGCCATCCGCGCCAGCAACTCGTAACAGGTGGCGGCATCGGGCAGATCTGCCATCGACGCCACCATAGCTAGTGGCGCAAGGCTGCCTCGACCGCCTCCTCGAGACGGTCGTCGCCCCAGAAGACCTGCTCGCCGACGACGACGCTGGGGATGCCGAAGACACCGCGCTCGGCGGCCCGGTCGGTGGCCTCCCGCAGCGCCCCTTTCACCGCTTGCGTTTGCACCGCTTTCAGCAGTGCCCGGGGGTGCAGCTCGCAGGCCGCGGCGGCGATCATCACGTTGTCGGGCTCGCTGAGGTCGCGGCCGGCGGCGAAGGCCTGGCGGAAGGCGGCGAGGGCGAAGGAGACGGTGCGCCCGGTCTGCTTGGCGAAGGTGGCGACCCGCATCGCGACCAGCGTGTTGCCCGGCCACGGCTCCGGCCAGACGATCGGCGGCAGCCCGTAGGCGGAGGCTCGGCGCTCGACCTCCGACATCCCCTCGGCGCGCCCCGGCCCGTTGGCCCAGGAGTCGCGGTCGAAGGCGCGGAAGAGGCCGCCGAGCAGGACCGGCTGCCACTCCGGCTGCTCCAGCTCGGCCTCGGTGAACAGCCCGCTGATCCGCTCCGCCGCCAGGTACGCGTACGGAGAGCCGAGGTCGAAATAGAAGGTGGCGCGCTCGCTCACAGGTCGATTTTCGCCCACGCGCCGCGCGTGGCTGTGTGACGCATCGCGCTGACTAGGCGTGGATTGCCCAACCGTCGACCGCCCGGGCGGCATCCAAGACCGCCTCGGAGATCGTCGGGTGGGGGTGCACGATCCGGGCCAGCTCCTGGTAGCCGCCCTCCAGCGCCATCGCCGCGACCAGCTCGGCGATCATGTCGCAGGCCCGGTTGCCGACGATGTGGGCGCCGAGGATCTCGCCGTACTGGGAG
>DASVWP010000117.1:0-6860 GCA_036393155.1 Solirubrobacterales bacterium
CGTCGTCACCCAGGAGAGGAACCCGGGCGAGAACAGCTCGCGCAGGGAGATCGGGTCGTACTCCTTCGGCACGGTCGCCCAGAAGCGCTTGTTGAAGTCGATCGACTCGAATTCGACCTTGCGCGAGAAGCGCTGCGCCACCACCTCGTGCCCCTCCAGCGACTCGACGTTGAAGGCGGGGACAACCTTGGCCAGGTCCGGCATGTGGGCCTTGGCGAGGATCGCGGTCGGCAACAGCGCCTTGCCAAACAGGCCGCCGACCTCCTTTTCGTCGGCATCGCAGGAGGAGCCCCAGAAGCCCTCGACCAGCTGCCCGGTCAGCCGGTTGACGCCGCCGACGCAGAGCGCCACCGGGCCGTCCTTCGGGTTGATCCCCCCGACTTCCTCATAGGTCAGCCCGTTGCGCTCGCCGTAGCGGCGCACCGTCCCGGCCCATTCCTGAGCTTCCTGCTTGGCGCTCACGGCCGGATCCTATGCCGCCTCCGCGGCGGGCAGACAAACGGCTGGACAACTGGGATTCCGGCTGCGAGACGGCTAGGATTCGGCCAACCGGGTCCGACAACAGGGAGCCTCAATGACCATCGTCATCATCGTCGTCGTCGCGATTCTCATCATCGCGGTCCTCTACTACATCGCGAAGCGCAACTCGATCATCGCCTCGCGAAACCGCGTCGACGAGTCCTGGAGCGGGATCGACGTCCAGCTCAAACGCCGCCACGACCTCGTCCCCAACCTGGTCGAGACGGTCAAAGGCTACGCCGAGCACGAGAGCGAGGTGTTCGAGAAAGCGACCAAGGCGCGGGCCGAGGCGATGGCAGCGGGCAGCGTCGGCGACACCGCCAAAGCCGAGAACAAACTGTCCGGCGCCCTGACCGAACTGCGCGCGGTGGCCGAGAACTACCCCACCCTGCGGGCGACCGAGAACTTCCAGCAGCTGAGCCGTCAGCTCTCCGAGCTCGAGGACGAGATCCAGGCCGCGCGCCGGATCTACAACTCCAACGTCCAGTCCTACAACACGAGCATCCAGCAGTTCCCCGGCTCGGTGATCGCCAACCAGGGCGGCTTCACGGCGCGGGAGTACTTCGAAATCGACGCCGCCGACCGCGAACCGGTCTCCGTCAGCTTCGGCGACAAATAGCGTTTCCTACAATCCGGGCATGACCACGACGACCGAAGCGACGCTCTGGATCTGCGAGAGCTGCGGCTTCATCTACGACCCCGCGATCGGCGATCCCGACGGCGGCATCCCGCCCGGAACGTCCTTCGAGGACATCCCGAAGGACTGGTTCTGCCCGGTCTGCGGAGCGCGCACCAGCGATTTCCGGCCGCTCGAGCCCGGCGAGGCTTGATCCTTACTGGCCGCCTGGCCAGTAAGGACTCCGAGCGGCTAGGGTTGGCTTCATGAGCTCTTACGACTTCGACTGGCTGGTCGTCGGCTCCGGCTTCGGCGGCTCGGTGTCGGCGCTGCGCCTGGCCGAGAAGGGCTACCGGGTCGGCGTCCTGGAGTGCGGCCGCCGCTTCACCGACAAGGACTTCCCGAAGTCGACCTGGGACCTGCGCCGCTACTTCTGGGCGCCGCGGCTCGGCCTGCGCGGGATCTTCCGGCTGAGCCCCTTCAAGGACGTCTCGGTGGTCAGCGGCTGCGGCGTCGGCGGCGGCAGCCTCGGTTACGCCAACACGCTCTACGTCCCCCCCTCGCCGTTCTTCAAGGACCCCCAGTGGGCCGACCTCGACGACTGGGAGAACGTGCTCGCCCCGCACTACGCCGAGGCCCAGCGGATGCTCGGCGTCGTCGTCCACGACAACGACGACCCCGCCGACCAGCTGCTGAAGGAGTTCGGCGAAGAGCTGGGAGTCGGCGACACCTACCGGAAGACCCCGGTCGGCATCTACTTCGGCGAGGAGCCTGGCGAGACGGTCGCCGACCCCTTCTTCGGCGGCGAGGGGCCGGAGCGCACCGCCTGCATGCAGTGCGGCCGCTGCATGGTCGGCTGCCCCCACGGGGCCAAGAACACGCTGGTCAAGAACTACCTCTGGCTGGCCGAACGTCGCGGGGTCACCGTCACCCCCGACCGCACGGTCACCGAGATCCGGCCGCTCGGCGCCGCCGACGGCAGCGAGGGCTATGTGGTGACGAGCGAGCGCTCGGGGATGATCCCCGGCCGCGGCCGCCGCACCCTGACCGCCCGCGGCGTCGTCGTCGCCGCCGGGCCGCTGGGGACCAACCGACTGCTGCAGCGTTGCCGCCTCGGCGGCGCCCTGCCGAAAATCTCCAGTCGCCTCGGCGAGCTGGTGCGGACCAACAGCGAGATGATCCTCGCCGTCACCGTCCCCGAGGACTACCCGGACGACCTGACCAAACGGGTGGCCATCAGCTCCAGCATCTACCCCGACCCCCACACCCACATCGAGACCGTCACCTACGGCAACGACGGCGACTCGATGAGCACGCTCTACACGCTGATGGTCGGCGACGGGACCCGGGTCACCCGGCCGCTGAAGCTGCTGGCGCAGATCCTGCGCCACCCGGTCCGCTTCGCGAAGACGCTGTGGCCGGGCGGCTGGTCGCGGCGGACGATCATCCTCCTGGTCATGCAGACGCTGGACAACGCGATCGCCCTGCGGCCGAAGCTGAAGCGCTCCGGCGACGTCCGCCTGCAGACCGAACAGGACCCCGAAAAACCGAACCCGACCTTCATCCCGGTCGCCAACCAGGCGGCGGAATGGTTCGCCGAGCGGACCGGCGGCATCGCCCAGAGCTCGACCACGGAGGCGCTGCTCAACATCCCGACCACCGCCCACATCCTCGGCGGCGCGGTGATCGGCCACGGACCCGAGGACGGCGTCGTGGACAGCCGCCAGCGCGTCTTCGGCTACGAGAACCTGCTGGTCTGCGACGGCGCCGCGGTGCCGGCCAACGTCGGCGTCAACCCGAGCCTCACGATCACCGCGCTGGCCGAGCACGCGATGAGTCATATTCCCCCGGCGCCGGGGACGGCCGCCGAGCCGCACCGCCCCGAGGCGGCGCGGCCGGCTGCCTAGCGGTCGCTACGCGTTCGCGTAGCGCTCCGCCACGTACGGCCAGTTGACGACGTTCCAGAAGGCGTCGATGTATTCGGGCCGTTTGTTCTGGTACTTGAGGTAGTAGGCGTGCTCCCAGACGTCGCAGCCGAGCAGCGGCACGCTGCCGTCGGAGACCGGCGAGTCCTGGTTCGGGGTCGAGACGACCGCCAGGCCTGAGGAGTCCTTGACCAGCCAGGACCAGCCGGAGCCGAAGCGGGCGATGCCGGCTTTTTTGAACTCTTCCTTGAAGGCGTCGAAGGAGCCGAACGTATCGTTGATCGCCGTCGCCAGCTCGCCCTCGGGCTCGCCGCCTCCGTCCGGGCTCAACATCTGCCAGAACAGCGAGTGGTTGTAGTGGCCGCCGCCGTTGTTGCGAACCGGGCCCTGCTTGTCGCCCGGCAGGCTCGAGAGGTTGCGCAGCACGTCCTCGACGTCGCGATCGGCCCACTCGGTGCCCTCGAGCGCTTCGTTGGCTTTGTCGACGTAGGCCTGGTGGTGCTTGTCGTGGTGGACGCGCATCGTCGCCTCGTCGATGTGCGGCTCGAGCGCGTCGTAGGGGTAGGGAAGATCGGGTACCGAGAATGCCATCGAGGTCTCCTTAGGTCGATTGCCAGGCGCCAGCCTAACTATTCCCCGTAAAGCGCCCGCGGAACCGTTTCCGCGTCCCCCCCGGTCCATTCGTTGAAGCGGTACCAGGCGGGCTTGGCGCGGCGGCTTTCGGTCAGCAGGCCGGCGGTGTGGCAGAACCCGCAGCCGCCGGTGTCGTCGGCCCAGGTGAACCACCAGGCGCCGCCGACCCCCCACCGCACCCGGTCCTCGGAGAGGATTTCGAAGGCCTGGGACAGCTCGTCGGCCTGGCCGTAGAGGCCGCGCTGCCAGCGCGTCGGCCCGCTCGCCGACCCCCAGCCCAGCTCGGTGACGTAGAGCGGGGTGGCGCCGTCGTGGTGGACGCGCATGATCCGCCGCAGGTTGGCCAGCTGGGCGGCCATCGCGCGGGCGTCGGCGACGTAGGGGTGGAGGCCGACGCCGTCGAAGTAGCGCTTGACGTTGCCGGCCCGGTAAAGGCGCGAGAGGAAGTCGCCGGAGGCGACGTTCGGAGGGACCTGCAGAGGGCGCCCGAAGAGGCCGCCGACGATCACCTTCGAGCCGGGGTTGGCCCGATGCAGGACCCGGCCGGAGATCCTGATCAGCTCCGCGAAGCGCCGCGGGTCGGGCTGGTGATCGAACGTGACGATGTTCTCCTCGTTCCAGATCTCCCACATCCGGATCGGCTCGTAGGGGAGGTCGCGGTGTTCTTCCCAGAACCAGCCGCCGGGCCCGTAGCGCTTCGCCGCTTCGCGCAGGAAGGAGGTCCAGGCCCAGCGCTGCCAGGAGGTCCGGACCGGCAGATCGATCGATTCCGCCGCCACCCAGTCGGGCGTGTTGAGCACGAAGGGCATTACTTCCAGTTCGGCTTCGGCGGCCAGTTCGACCTCGCGATCGAAGCCGCTCCAGTCCGCATTGCTGGTCAGCGGGCTGCTCGGTTGGATGCCCGCCCAGGCGAGCGGCAACCGCACGCTCTCGATGCCCGCCTCACGCATCAGTTCGAAATCCGAGCTGCTGGCCGGAGTTTGCGGCGATACGCCGATGAAGCCCGGCGGCAGGTAGGCGCGCGCGGCCGGCGCGAACAGCGCCAGCCCGGCCACGACAAGGAGGGGAATCAACCGGCGAGCCATCTGACTAATTGGGAAAACCGCCCTGCCCATCAAAGGTAGCGGCGAACCGGCCCCAGCGCGCCCGCCGCGCCGCTCTGGGATAATCGCCTCCATCGGGGCGTGGCGCAGCCTGGTAGCGCGCACCGTTCGGGTCGGTGAGGTCCCCGGTTCAAATCCGGGCGCCCCGATATTTGATCGCAGGTCGTCCTCACCCGCATATCTCCGCACAGCCGCCCCGCGCCGGGCATCATGGAGCGGGCATGCGGGACCGCGCGGGGGGATCTGTGACGCATAAGTGATGCAGAGCGCCGCGGATCAGAAGTACCATCCGACCATCGCGTGGGGCGCGTTCTACCTCGCGGTACCGAGGTAATCCGATCGCCCCAGCATTCTGTAGCACGATTCGTGCTACGTTGTGGTCTATGAGCCGCTCGCTTCACGTTCGCCTGGACGACAACTCGGCAGCGGCGCTGCGGATCGTTCGCGGGAGTTCCATGAGCGACTCCGAGGCCGTCCGGACTGCGCTGCTGGAGTCGGCTGCCCGACGCCGCGCGCGCTCGGCGATCGCTGCGGAGGTCGAGCGCTTGGCCGCCGACGAGAAGGATCGGGCCGAGATGCGGATCATCCGCGAGCAGATGGCCGAGCTGGCGCCGGACTCGGTCGACTAGGTGGTTCGCGGCGAGATCTTCAGGCTCCCAGCACCTCGCGGAGCCAAAGGCAGGGACCAGCGCGGCGCGCGCTACGCGGTGGTGGTTCAGGCCGACGAGTTGATGGCCCTGAGCACGACCCTGGTCGCTCCCACCTCAACCAGTGCCCGTCCAGCAACCTTTCGTCCGACGATCTCACTCGACGGCACCGAGACCTGCGTCCTGGTCGAGCAGACTACGGTCGTCGACCCGGAACGCCTCGGCCGCTCCGCCGGGCACCTCGACGCGGCGGAGTTGCAAGCCGTCGATGAAGCGCTGGCGCTGGTCCTCGGCCTCTAGCCTGGCGACCTTTCGCTGGTCTTTCCCCTGTCTCCACGGTCGCTTCTCGCGCAAAGCGGAACCGCGGTCGCGCTCCTCATCCCGCCCTAGCGGTCAGGAGGAAAGGCCGACTCGTCAAACGGCCCGCCCGCGCCCCTGGGGGTCCTTGCGGGTCTCTATGCGGCCCATGATTGGCCGGCAGCGGGCACACAGGTATGACCCCGCGACCGACTGCCCGCCGCAGGCGCGGCAGGTCGTGCTGGCTGCCCAGTAGGGGTCGCTCATCACCGCGCTAGAGCCTAATGCAGTGTCACTTCGCCGCCGACGTCCGCTTCCGCGTGAAAAGCTGCAGCACCGGCACCTACGGCGGACCAAGGTGCTCGACACCGTACGGCGGGAGAGGATTGCGTGACGCAAGCGTGACGCACGGCCGCCCCTCCGGCCCTTGCCAGAGCCGAACCAATCCGATCGCCCCAATACAGCTCCTCGCTTGAACCTGGCAAGGGCGTGCCGGAGCCGGCGACGGACTCGACTCCGTGGCACTCTCGCCCTGTTGGCGCGGATTTTCCTGGTGAGACCTCTCTCACACCGACGTTAGAGGGTCGTTAGCCGGCGAAAATAGCTTCGTGCGCTCCAATCAACCGACCAAGGGAATGGAACTTGAACCGGATATTGATGAAGTGCACGGTGGGGTCACTCGGCATCGCGGCGGCCGTCCTCGCGCTCGCGGGATGCGGCAGCTCCGCGACCGGTGCGACGACGGCAGCGAGCACGTCGAACGGGACCCCGGCCGCCACGAAGTCGGCGCCGTCGGTGGTCATCGGGACCTACAAGACCGCTGAAGACGGCACGCTGATCACCGGCGCCAACAACAGGACGCTCTACGTGTTCAAGCCGGACGAAAAGTCCACCTCCGCGCACGACAAGCTGAGCACCTGCAACGGCGCCTGCGCGAAGGTGTGGCCGCCGGTGCTCGCCTCCAGCACTCCGAAGGTGGCCGGCGAAGCCAACGCGTCCCTCGTCGGCCTCACGACGCGCAGCGACGGCAGCAAGCAGGTCACCTACAACGGCCTTCCCCTCTACTACTACTCCGCCGATACGAAGGCGGGCGAGGCAGAAGGCAACCATCTGAAAGACG
>DASVWP010000118.1:0-5422 GCA_036393155.1 Solirubrobacterales bacterium
GGCGGGCGTCGCGGCGGAGCCTTCTTCGCGCCCCGCCCCGTCGACTTCGCCGCGCCCCGACCGCCGCCGGCCGCCCCGGCGGGGGCGGACTTGGTCGCCCGCCGCCGTCCCAGCCGCACCTCAGGACGCGCTGGCCGCCGCACCGCCCTCGTCGCTGCTGCCGCCGCCGTTACCGCCCCGTGGGCTGAAGCCGGTCGGGTTCGGTTTGAAGTCGTGCGAGTCGATCACCCGGTCGATCAGGCCGTACTCCGCCGCCGCCTCGGGGAGGAAGAATTTGTCGCGTGCCATGTCCTCGTGGATCCGCTCCTTGGACTGGCCGGTGTGCTTGACGTAGATGCCGTCCAGCCGGTCGCGCAGCTCGAGGATCTCTTTGGCGTGGATCTCGATGTCGGAGGACTGGCCTTCGAAGCCGCCGCTGGGCTGGTGGATGAGGATGCGGCTGTTCGGCAGCGCCATCCGTTTGCCCGCGGCGCCGCCGGTGAGGATCAGCGAGCCGGCCGACATCGCGATCCCGTAACAGATCGTCTGCACGTCGGGCTTGATGAACTGCATCGTGTCGTAGATCGCCAGGCCGGCGTAGGCGGAGCCGCCGGGCGAGTTGATGTAGAGGCTGACGTCCTTCTCCGGGTCGTCGGCCTCCAGGTGCAGGAGCTGGGCGATGATCAGGTTCGCCAGGTCCTCGGTGACGGGCTCCCCGAGGAAGACGATGCGCTGCGCGAGCAGGCGGCTGTAGATGTCGAAGGAGCGCTCGCCGCGCGCGGTCTGCTCGACGACCATCGGTACCAGGGGCATTCGATCTCCGTTCCTCGGTTGAGTTCCTGCGGTTGATGTGCAACCATTCGGTTGCGTGTCCACGCTAGCACACACTGTAGAGAGGACGATCGTCCTGCCCGCCGGCCCCGCCGAGGTCTGGGACGCGATCACCGACGAGTGCCTGCTCGGCGAGTGGCTGGCCGACTACGTCGAGCTCGACCCGCGCGAGGGCGGCGAGCTCCGCTGCCGCTACGAGGACGGCGAGGAGCGCCGGGGCGAGGTCGAGCTGGTCGAGGAGGCCGAACGGCTGGCCTTCCACTGGCAGCGCGAGGGCTCGGGCCCGAGCCGGGTCGAATTCATCGTCGACGCGGTCGCCGAGGGAACCCGGCTGCGGGTGATCGAGACCAGCCTCGCCGGGCCGACCATGCTCGCCGCCGCCTGGGCGCCCCGCCTCCGCTCCCTCCGCCTCCTGCTGGGGCGCCTCGTCCTCGCCTGAGCCGATGCCGGGCGCCGTCGAGCCAGCGGGCGGGCGCGAGGGCGTCGACGCGATCTTCGCGGCGCTCGCCGACCCCACCCGCCGCCACCTGGTCGAGACCCTCGCCGCCCAGCCGGGCAGCAGCGCCACGGCGCTGGCCGCCGGGCTGCCGATCAGCCGCCAGGCGGTCTCCAAGCACCTGCGGCAGCTCGGGCGCGCCGGCCTGGTCAGCAGCCATCGCAGCGGCCGCGAGGCGCGCTACGAGCTCGACCCCCGGCCGCTGGCCGACGCCACCGCCTGGATCGCCACCGTGGGCGGCGAGTGGGACCGGCGCCTCGCCGGCCTGCAGCGCCTGCTGGAGCGCTGACCGGCGCCGCCGGCCGGGCTCACGCCCCGTCGGGGCTGAACTTGTAGCCGACGCCGCGCACCGTCAGCACCAGCTCCGGCCGCTGCGGGTCGCGCTCGACCTTCTGGCGCAGGTTGGAGATGTGGACGTCGCAGGCCCGCTCGTCGCCCTCGAACTCCGACTGCCAGAGCTCTTCCATGATCTGCGCCCGCGAGAAGACCTCGCCCGGCCGCCCGACCAGCAGCCGCAGCAGCTGGAACTCGGAGCGGGTGAGGTTGACGGGGACGCCGCGGACGGTGGCGATGTGGCGCACGAGGTCGATCGAGACCGGCCCCGACTCGATCTTCACCGCCTGGGCGAGCGGCGAGCGGTCGAGCTCGCGGCGCCGCAGCTGCGCCCGCACCCGCCCCAGCAGCTCGCGGACCGAGAACGGCTTGGTGACGTAGTCGTCGGCCCCGACCTCGAGACCGACCACCTTGTCCACCTCGGCGTCCTTGGCGGTGAGGACGATGATCGGCACGGCGCTGCGCGAGCGCACGTCGCGGCAGATGTCGAGCCCGCTCGGCCCGGGCATCATGATGTCGAGGATCAGCAGGTCGTAGGGAATGCCGTTGCCGAGCAGGTCCGCGGCCTCGTCGCCGTCGGCGGCGGCGGTCACCTCGAAGCCCTCCTGGGTCAGCGCGTAGCCGACCGAGTCGCGGACCGAGGGCTCGTCGTCGGCGATCAGGATGCGGCCGCTGCTCATGTTCGTCTCCCGCTAGTCGTCATGCAGATCGTCTTCGCTCCTCGTCATGCCACCGGGGTGGGGCTGGGTTGTGCGACCGGGAGGCGGACCCAGAAGGTGCTCCCCTCCCCCTCGACCGAATCGGCGCCGATCTGCCCGCCCATCACGTCGACCATCCGCCGGGCGATCGCCAGGCCGAGGCCGAAGCCCTCCTGCTTGCGCGACTCGCTGCGGCGGTAGAAGCGCTCGAAGACGCGCTCGATCTCCGCGGGGGGAATGCCGGTTCCGGTATCGATGACCTCCAGGATGACCTCAGACTCGCCGTCGTGGCGGCCGCGAACGGTAACGGTGCCGGGCGGCGGCGTGTTCTTGAAGGCGTTGGTCAGCAGCCCGATCATCACCTGGCGCAGCAGCGTGGGGTCGCCGGTCGCGGCGAGGTCGTGCTCGCACTCGACTTCCAGGGCGACGTGCGGCGGCGCCTCCACGGCGGCGACCACGTCGCGGATCGCCGATGGCACGTCGACCACCTCGCTCTCGGCGGCGCCGCGGGACTCGACCCGGGCCAGCGTCAGCAGCGACTGGGTGAGGCGGTTCATCCGCTCGGCGTCTTCGCCGAGCCGTTTGAGGAAGTGGTCGCGGTCGCGCGGGTCGTTCTTGGCGCCTCCCTGCAGGACCTCGATCGCGCCGGAGATCCCGGCCAGCGGGTTGCGCAGCTCGTGGGCGGCGTTGGAGACGAAGTCTGCCTCCGCCAGCTCGCGGCGCAGCTCGTCGGTGCGGTCGCGCAGGACCGCCAGCACGGCACGCTCGTCGGGCAGCGAGCGGGCCGTCATCGCGTAGGCGCGGTCGCCGATCCGCAGCGCCGGGTGGGCGGCGAAGCCGACCTCCGAGGCCCGGTGCAGCTGCGGCAGGATCACCTCCGGCGGCGCGCCGCCGGAGTCCAGCAGCCGCGAGGCGGCGCTGTTGGAGAAGCGGACCGGGCCTTCGAAGTCGACGACCATCACCGCGTCGGTCAGCCCGTCGAAGATCGCGGCCAGCTTGTTGCGGTCGGCGGTCAGCACGCCGAAGCTCTCCTTCAGCGAGGCCCGCATCGAGTCCAGCGCGCGGGCGAGGTCACCGATCTCATCCGGCCCGGAGACGTTGAGCGGGGCGTCGAAGGA
Organism: Solirubrobacterales bacterium; assembly: GCA_036393155.1. Lineage (GTDB taxonomy): Bacteria > Actinomycetota > Thermoleophilia > Solirubrobacterales > 70-9 > VAYN01. The sequence goes on from DASVWP010000118.1 coordinate 3,456, forward strand.
GCCGCCCGCCATCTCGCCGGCGGCACGGGCGAGGCCGACCACCCGGTGGGAGATCGCCACCGCGATCAGGAAGCCGGCGAGGACGCCGATCATCACCGCCGCGATCAGTGCCTGGCTGTTGTCGCCGATCAGGTAGATGGCCAGAGCGGTGATCAGGCTGACGGCGGCGAAGGCGCCGGTGAGCCAGAGACGCATGCCGATCCGCGGCGCTCCGATGCGCGGTTTCGCAAGAGTCTGGTTGGCGACGGTCATGAACGTTTACTAACACAATCCTGGCAGGTCCGGGCAAAGCCCTCGCCGGCAGCCGCCGCCCCGAGCGCGGTCCCAGCGCCGGTCGCCGCTGCGCTTCGTGGGAGAATCGATCCGATGCGGACTCTCGTCTTCATCCCTGCCTGGAACGAGGAGGACGCACTCGGCGCGGTGATCGCCGACGTCCGCAAGTTCATTCCCGCGGCCGACCTCCTGGTCGTCGACGACGGCTCGGTCGACGCGACGGCGGCGCGGGCGCGCGAGAACGGGGCGCTGGTCGCCTCCCTGCCGTTCAACCAGGGCCTCGGCGCCGCGCTGCAGACCGGCTACCTCTACGCCCTGCGCGAGGGCTACGACTTCTGCGCCCACCTCGACGCCGACGGTCAGCACCCGGCCGAGGAGGTGGCGCGCCTGCTGGCCGAGGTCGAAGCCGACCGCGCCGACCTGGTGATCGGCTCCCGCTACCACGCCGAGGCCGAGTCGGCGAGCGGGGACTACCGGCCGACCTTCTCGCGGCGGATCGGGACCAGCGTCTTCCGCTTCTTCCTCACCCTGGCGACCCGCCAGCGCTTCACCGACACGACCAGCGGCATGCGGGCGGCCAACCGCCGGGTGATGTCGCTGTTCAGCGAGCACTACTCGCCGGACTTCGCCGAGATCGAGTCCCTGCAGCTGGCGGTCCGCCAGGGGCTGCGGGTCGAGGAGATGCCGGTGCGGATGCTCGAGCGGGCGGGCGGGCGCTCGTTCCTGACGCCGCTGCGCTCGGCCTTCTTCATCTTCAAGGGGATCGTCGTCCTGCTGGTCGGCCAGTTCCGCCCGCGCCACGTGGAGGCCGAGCGATGAGGGGTCTGCTCCTCGCCGACACCAGCGCCAAGGTCCACCTGACCTCCCAGACGCGGATCCTCGCGGCCCTGATCGCCGTCGCCTTCATGTTCCTGATCCTCGAGCTGATCCGCCGCGACCGCCTGCAGGAGCGCTACAGCGTGATCTGGTTCGTCGCCGGCCTCGGGATGCTGGCCGGCGCCGCGTTCCCGGGGCTGCTGGAACTGGTCGCCGACCTGATGGGCGTCCGCGACACCAACGTCGCCCTGTTCTCGATCGTCCTCCTGCTGCTGCTCGGCCTGGCGCTCAACTTCAGCGTGATCATGTCCCGCCAGGCGGCCCAGATCACCCGCCTGGCCCAGGAACGCGCGATCGAGCAGGCGAAAAACGAAGCCCGTCAAGACGAGGCTCAGGAGTCGTTAGGCAAGGACGCAGGGAGTCCGAATAGCAGCGCTATTCGGACGACCGAGGACGCCGCATAACGGCTCCTGAGGCCGTCCGCTCAGGCGAGCAGCCGCTCGAGGCGGAAGAACAACGCTTCCAGGGCTAGCTCCTCGGAGACGTTGAGGTCGAAGGCCCGCCGGGTCTCCTGGACCAGCTCCGCGGCGCCGCGCGCGTGGGCGGCGTCGATCCCCGCCGCCTGGGAGTGCAGCAGGTCGAGGCGGTCGCGGTTGAAGACCACCTCCTCGGCGCCGCTGGCGAGGGCCGCCAGGTCGCGCAGCCAGGCGGCGCACAGCTCCAGCGCCAGGTCGAGGATCTCGGTCCGCCGCCTCCGCCCGACCCGTTTGGCCTCCTCGGCGATCTCGCGGGCGGTCCGTTTGACGCCGACCTTGGCGTCCTCCTCGAGCGCTTCGCGGGCGGCGCCTTCGGCGTCCTCGCCGGCCGCCTGGGCGCCG
>DASVWP010000119.1:0-6689 GCA_036393155.1 Solirubrobacterales bacterium
TACCAGGCCCGCGACCCGTTCCCCATCTACCTGACGACCGGCGAGGGCCCCGTCGTCAACGACATCGACGGGAACCGCATGTGGGACTTCCACAACGGCTTCGGCTCGATGGTCCAGGGCCACGCCCACCCGGCGATCGGCCGCGCGGTCTCCACCCGCTACGACGCCGGCACCCACTTCGCCGCCCCGACCGAGGACGCGGTGGTGGTCGGCGAAGAGCTGGCGCGGCGCTTCGGGCTGCCCAAGTGGCGCTACACGAACTCCGGCTCGGAGTCGACGATGGACGCGATCCGGATCGCCCGCGGCTTCACCGGCCGCGAGGACATCATGAAGATCTTCGGCTCCTACCACGGCCACCACGACGCGGTGATGGTCTCGATCGGCGTCGAATACGACCAGATCGGCCCCCGCGAGGCACCGCGCTCGCTGCCCTACGGCGGCGGCATCCCGGCCGCCACCGTCGAGCTGACCCACGCCGTCCACTTCAACGACCCCGACTCGATGGAGGCCCGAATCGTCGCCCTCGACGCCGAAGGCCGCAAACCGGCCTGCGTGATCATGGAGGCGGCGATGATGAACCTCGGGGTCGTCCTCCCCGAGCCCGGCTACCTGGAGGCGGTGCGCGAGATCACGGCGCGCCACGGCGTGATCCTGATCTTCGACGAGGTGAAGACGGGGATCTGCATCGCCGCCGGCGGCGCCGTGGAGCGCTTCGGCGTCGAGCCCGACATGGTCACCCTCGCCAAGGCGCTCGGGGGCGGCCTGCCGACCGGGGCGATCGGGATGACGGAGCAGATCGCCAGCGTGGTCGAGGACGGCACCGTCTACCAGGTCGGCACCTACAACGGCAACCCGCTGGGGATGGCGGCGGCGCGCGCCAACCTGCTCGAGGTGATGACGCCCGCGGCCTACGCGCACCTCGACGCCCTCAACGAGCGCATCCTCGCCGGCTGCGACGCGGTGATCGAGGAGTTCGAGCTGCCCGGCTACACGATCGGCATCGGCTCCAAGGGCTGCGTCACCTTCTCGCCGGTCAAGGTGACCGACTACGCGACCTTCAAGGAGAACCAGGACGCCGAGCTCTCCGAGCTGGCCTGGCTCTTCAACCTCAACCGGGGGATCTTCATGACCCCGGGCCGCGAGGAGGAGTGGACGCTCTCGGTCAGCCACGACGAGGCCGCGGTCGACGCCTTCGTCGAGACCTTCCGCGAGCTGGCCGGCGAGCTGCGCGCCTAGCTGCTGGAGCCCTCCCGCCGAGAACGCAGTTTCCGCCGCATAGCGGGAGGAACTGCGTTCTCAGGCGGGGTTGACAGAAAGTGCGTTCTCATCCGCCGATCGGGGTTAGCGGGTTGCCGGGCGGGATCGCGGCGCAGTTCTGCGGCGCCGCCTGGCCGGCGAAGCGGGCTTCCAGCCAGGGGACCGCGGTGGCGAGCCAGGGCAGCGCCGCTTCCACGTGGGCCAGGTGTTCGTATTCGTCGTACTGCACGGCGACGCCGCGTTCGCAGTACTCGCGGGCCAGGGTGCGGACGTCGCCGGCGATCATCACGCCGTCGCCGGGGCCGATGCCCGGCTTGTCGCCGGGCGTCCCCTCGACTTCGCCGCCGGCGCCCTGGCCGATCAGCAGCGGCGCGCTCGGCGTCCCGCCGGTGCCCATGATCAGCTGGTTGGCCACTTCGACGTAGACCGGGATGCTCTCCGGGTTCCGGTATTCGGGCTTCGCCAGCTGCGCCCAGGTGAGACCCGGGTAGGTGCCGAGGACTTCGGTGATCGAGGCCTTCTGGAGCTTCTGGTTCAGCTGCCTGCCGTATTCGCTCATGTACGGGGTGAGGTCGATGTGGAAGGCGCGGGCGATGCCGATCAGCGCCATCGGCATCACCCCGGCCCACATCTGGCTGCCGTCGACGTAGTGCAGGTTGTGCGCCGGGTCGGCGAGCACGCCGCCGAACGCCGAGCCGACCAGCCGCCTGCCGACGCCGGGGGCGTAGGAGGGCGCCAGCTCGGCCGCCCACTCGGTGGCGATCGCCCCGCCGGAGTAGCCGATCATCGCGATCTTCTTCGTTTCGCCAAGGCCGGTCGCCCGCGAGCGCAGCGCCGCCCGCAGCGAGTCCAGGGTGTTGATCCCGTACTCGGGGCCGGCGGCGAAGGCGGCCCGCTCGCCCTCGGTGTCGGCGACCACGACCGTGTGGCCGGCGGCCAGCTCGGGAGCGATCAGCAGCGACTCGACCTGGGGGATCAGCCCGCCCATGCTGAGCCCGCCGGAGATCGCGTAGGAGGGCTCGTCGTCGGGGTTCAGCGAGTCGTAGAAGGACTGGTAGGCGACGATCGAGGGCGTGGCGACGCTGAGCGGAGGCTCCAGGACCGAGGTCACGTTGACCGTCGGTTCGCCGGTCTGCCCGGTCGAGCGGTAAAGCAGCTGCACCACCTTCACCGGCAGCGGCAGCCCGGCGACGTGGTAGGCGAGGGTGCGGCTCTTCAGCGGCGTGCCGGGCGGGATTTCAGCCAGCGGCCTGGCGCCGTGATAGGCGTAGAAGGGGTCTTCCTCGGGCGTCGGCGTCGCCGCCCGGGCCAGCGGCGCCGCCAGGCCGAGCAGCGCCAGCGCCAGCAGCGCGACCAGTCCAGCCAGCCCGGCCGGCGGCCACGCCCGTCCCCTCGACCCCCGCACCCCCACAACAGCAGCAGACATAAAGGCTCTCCCATCCCTCGCCGGTTTCAACCGCCACCCACTCTCGTCCGAGCGGCGCCAGACAGGTGCTTACCCAAAACCAGGTAATTCATGCATCCCGCTACAGTGCGCGAATGCGGGGACGCCGCACCTCATTCGCCGGCGCCACCTGCCTGATCACCGGGGCGGCCAGCGGGATCGGGCGCGCGACCGCGGAGGCGGTCGCGGTGCGCGGCGGGCGGCTGGTCCTCACCGACCTGCGGGCCGACGCCCTGACGGTGGCGGCCGGCGAGCTGGGAGCCGCCGTCCTCGACGCCCGCCCCGCCGACGTCAGCGACCACGAGCAGGTCCGCGAGCTGGCCGCCCGCGTCCACGAGGAGCACGGCCCGGTCGACGTGGTGATGAACGTCGCCGGGATCTCCACTTGGGGCTCGGTCGAGCGGCTGGGCCACGAGGACTGGCGGGCGATGGTCGAGGTCAACCTGATGGGCCCGATCAACGTCATCGAATCCTTCGTGCCGCCGATGATCGAGGCCGGTCGGGGCGGGCACCTGGTCAACGTCTCCTCCGCCGCCGGCCTTCTCGGCCTGCCCTGGCACGCCGCCTACAGCGCCGGCAAGTTCGGCCTGCGCGGCGTCTCGGAGGTGCTGCGCTTCGACCTGCGCCGGGCCAACATCGGCGTCAGCCTGGTCTGCCCCGGCGCCGTCGCCACGCCGCTGGTCTCCAGCGTGAAGATCGTCGGCCTCAACCGCGAGCACCCGGCCGCCCGCGCGATGGTGGCGGAGTTCGTCCGCAAGGCGAAGAGCCCCGAGCAGGTCGCCGGCTCGATCGTCGAGGGCGTCGAGCGCGGCCGCTACCTCGTCTTCACCTCGCGCGACATCCAGGCGGCCTACTGGCTGCAGCGCTTCGCGCCGCCGCTGTACGAGCGGCTGATGCTGGCGCTCAACCGGCGGCTGCTGAAGGTCGCCGAGGCGGCCGGCGATCGGCCGCCCCGGCAACCGCAGCCCCGCTCCTAGAGTTCAGCCCGGCGGTTCTTCAGCGGCTTGTATTCGCGGCACGGCTCCCCCCGCAGCCCCGGGCAGGGCGGCAGGCTGCTGGAGGGGCTGGTGTCCGGCACCACCGGCAGCAGCAGGTTCGACGGGGTCTTGGGCCCGTAGGCGATCGCCACCTTGGCCTTGCCCGCCGGCTCCGTCCGGGCGAAAGCCCAGATCGGCTGGGTGCCGTTGGGGGCGGCGATCGTCACCCGGATCCGCGAGCCGGCCCGGTACGCGTGCCCCTCGTAGTAGAGCGGGATCGTCACCTTGACGAATTCGTTCGCAGGCATCGGTTCGACGTCGGATTCGCGCAGGCTCAGCACCGGCTCCAGCGGGGTGCTCTTCTGCGGGTCGAGCTTGCGCTCGTCGCCGCGCACCCAGCCGTTCTGCACGAAGGTCTCCTTGCCGTCCGGCCTGACCTCACTGATCGTCGCCTGCAGATCCACGCTCGGAGCCGAGGAGCGCACCCAGACGTTCACCGCGCCGGCCCCGATCACCGTGGTGGTCTGCTTCAGCGGCGCGGTCAGGTAGGAGACCGCGGTGCCGGGCGGGTTCTGTTCCCAGTGGTATTCCGGCGTCGCCGTCCAGAGGCCCCCGGAGCCCGAGGCGGTGTCGCCGCTGAAATCGGTCGGCGGCAGCGCGTGGGCGTTCCAGGTGAACTGGTCGGCCCGTTTGGCTTCCGGCTTCTGGGAGCGCAGGTGACCACCGCGCGAGACGTACCACTTCTCGGCCTGCGTGCCGGGGATCGGGAATTCGTCGAAGGATTCTTCGGAGGTCGGATAGGGCTGGCCCGGCGAGAGCCCGCCGCCGCCGCTGTCGTACAGCACCCGGATCTGCTTCTGCTTTTCGAAGGCGGCAAGCGCCGTTTCGTAGGTCGGCTGCAGCTGGATCGGATCGGGCGGCAGGGTGACGCCAGGGATCCCCATCGCTTCCTGGAAGATCAGCGGCGCCGCCAGGTTCATCACCGCCGAGTCGAGGATCGGTGGTCGTTCCGCCACGTAGAGCTCGAGAAAGTCGTACCAGCGGTCGAAGGTCGCCGGGTCCAGGGAGTCGATGTGGGTGCCGTTGGTGAAGGTGAACCACTTTTTCCGGGTGCCGGTGAAGTGCTCGGCGAGGTCGGGGCAGTGGCCGCCGGTCTGCTCGTCGGTCCACTGGCAGGCCATGAACGTCGGCACCTTGATCTTGTTGACGAAGGTCACCGGCGAAAGCGGGTCGGCGACTTCGGGGTTGTAGTGGCTGTTTTCTTCGATCTTCTTCAGCAGGTTGGCCGCTTCGGGGTGCAGGGCCTGGTTGCCGGCGCAGGTCGAGTCGCCTTCCTGGATCCGCTTGTAGGCCCAGGCCTGACCGTTTTCGGGGCCCGCCGCTTCGGCGTCGTGGACCCGCTCCTTGGCCCATTCGAGGGCGAAGCCGGTGTTGAGGATGCCGCCCGGGTAGAGCGTGGTCTGCGTGTTGTCGATCACCGACAGCGGCGAGATCGCGGCCAGGTCCGGTGGCTGGGTGGCCGCGGTGAAGAGCTGGCTGATGCCGCCGTAGGAGATCCCCATCATCCCCACCTTGTTGTGGAGGACCCAGGGCTGGTGGGCGATCGTCTCGACCACGTCGTAGCCGTCGAGGTTCTGCAGCGGTTCGAAGAAGTCATAGGCGCCGCCCGAACAGCCGGTGCCGCGCATGTTGACGTCGACCACGGTGAAGCCCATCAGGTTGGCGATCACCGAGATCCCGTTTTCGGGCCCGGCCGGGTTGGCGTAGCCGTAGCCCGAGTACTCGATCAGGGTCGGCGTCGGCGCGCTCGGCAGGGCGGGCGTGGAGGCGCCGGGGGCGCCCGGCAGTTTCGGCAGTTCGATGCCGAGCAGCCCTTCCAGGGGATTGCTCGGAGTCGAGGGGGTTTCCCCGCCCCCGGTCACGACCTTCGCGACGTCGGTCGGCGGATGGACGTCGATCGCCAGCTTGGTGCCGTCGCGGGTGGTCAGGTAGCCGTACCCGCTCGAGGGGATCTGCTGGTCGTAGATTTCGGTGTTGGGGGGCGCGGAGCGGGTCGTCAGGACCCGCAGCGGGCCGGATTTCGAGCCCCCGGAGGCCAGCCGGTAGCCGCCGCCCGGCGTCACGCTGCGGAAGAGGACCCCGCCGAGCCGGTCGGCGGGCTTCGAGGCGACTTCCTGGCCCTGGCTGTCGTAGAGGACCACCGGCGCGCCGGGCGCGAGCCCGGTCGCGTAGACCTGCTCGACGCTGCCGTGCGCTTCGAAGGCCGGGGCCGCCGCGGCGGCCCCCGAAACGCTCAGCGACGCCAGAAGCGCCAGGCCGACAACCGCCCCGAGAAGCGCTCCCAAGCGCAGCCGAGGAATGATCTCTCCCGCCATCTCTCCCGCCCGTCCTTTCATGTACTACACGAGTATTAGGTAGCTATCTTTACCCAAGATTAGGTATTTCTATCACGGAACGGACCATCGTGTTTACATAGGCGCCCGCGGTGGCCTCCAACCGAAAGCCCGACCTCAGCGCCCAGGAGGCACGCCGGCTGGCGCTCGCCGCGCAGGGCTTCGGGCGCCCGCGGCCGAGCGGGCGGGTCGACTCCCGGCACCTGCGGCGGACGATCGACGACGTCGGCCTGCTGCAGCTGGACTCGGTCAACGTCTTCTGCCGCTCCCACTACATGCCGCTCTTCTCGCGACTCGGCCCCTACCCGCGCCGGGCCCTCGACCGACTGGCCTGGCACCACGACCGCAACGGCGGAACCGGGCGCGCGCGCCAGCGGGACCTGATCGAGTACTGGGGGCACGAAGCCTCGCTGCTGCCGGTCGAGCTGCAGCCGCTGCTGCGCTGGCGGATGGCGCGAGCGGACGCGCTGGCCTGGAAGAGCGTGGCGCGGATCGCCGCCGAGCAGCCGCGCCTGCTCGAGTTCGTGCTTGACGTGGTGCGCGAGCGCGGGCCGATCCGCGCCTCCGACCTGGCGGCGAAGGGGCGCCGCCGCGAGCCGGGCGAGATGTGGAGCTGGA
>DASVWP010000120.1:0-2340 GCA_036393155.1 Solirubrobacterales bacterium
TCCTCATCCCTGTCGTCCAGAGCAATCCGAACAACGTCTCGTAGGTGCGCGCCCTCAGCGCCGGCTGCAGCCGTCCGGCCGCCTCCATCAGGCGGAGGACCTCCGCCTCTTGCCACAGATACGGCGTCGGACGCTGGTAGCGGGCGCCGAAGACGTCGAGAGGCGGGACCTCGGTCGCCGGGTCGATCGTCTTGAGGCAACGGGCGAACCCGCGCACCATCGTCAGTCGGTGCGCCCAGAGGATCGGCTGGACGCCTTGTGGAAGCTGGGCGAAGGACACCGCCAGCTCGGTGGTGATCGTCGCCGCCCCGGCGGCCTCGAGGTAGTCGGCGAAGTGAGGGAGCAGGTCGCCGTGGAGCCTCAGCTTGAAGCCGAGCGCACGGCGCAGCCTCAGGTAGTCCTCGACGTGGCGGTGCAGCTCGCTCATCGTCCCCCGCCTCCCGGCCAGGGCTGCGCCACGGTCCGGAGTCGCTCGATGTCGACACGGGCGTACTCGGCCGTCGAGGAGATCGAGCGATGACGGAGTGCCCTGGCGATCTCGGGCAGGGGGACCCCGGTGCCGGCCATCTGGCAGGCCACCGTGTGCCGGAGCCGGTGGGCGCCCACCACCGGCACGCCCGCCCGCAGACAGGCCGCCCGGACGATGCCGGAGATCCCATTGGTTCCGAGGGGCCCGAGCGGAGCAACCGCTCGCAGGAACACCTCCCGGTGCCCGGTGGTCTTCGGGCGGCCCCTTCGCAGGTAGGCGACGATCGCCTCGCCGACGTCGCTTGGCAGCGGGAGGCGGTCCTCGTGCCGGCCCTTGCCGCGCACCACGACCTCACCGGCCCGCCAGTCGATGTCGTCAAGACGCAGGCCGGCGACCTCGCCGGCCCGCAACCCGAGACGGAGCAGGATCAGCAAGATCGCGTAGTCCCGGCGGCCCTTGGACCGCCGGCGGTCACAGGAGCGCACCAGGGCGCCGGCGACACGCGGGCCGATCCCCTTCGGCAGCGACGAGCGCCGGCGACGGGCGACCGAAAGCGCCGCCGCGGACAGGTCGTTCTGCGTCAGCCCCTCGATGAAGCAGAACCGCAGGAACGAGCGCAGCGCGGTGACGAAGAGCTTCGTCGCGCTCGCCGACACCGCTGTCGACTCTTTCAGCACGGCATCGGTCACGTCGCTCGCTCGCAAGCAGGCGACCTCACCGCTCGGAGCACTCCAGGCGAGGAAGCGGCGAGTCCGCGCCAGGTAGGCGGCTGCGGTCGGGAGCGCCACCGCCCGCTCCTGGAGCAGGAAGCGCTCGAAGGAGGCGAGCAGCACCTCGCTCGCCGGGGCAGGCGCCTCCTTTGCTTCGAGAGGCTCCACTCCGTGCTCCTCAAGGACCTCCAGCACCTGGGTCAGCGCTCGCCGCGAGCACACGCGACCGCCGTCGCGCCGTCGTGGTAGCTCGCCGAGGAACTGGCTGAGTCGCTCGCTGCCCAGGTCAGCAGCGCCGAGTTGGCGCTCCTCCAGCCATCGGCTGAGGCGCGCCATATGGCGTAGCTCGTCGATGATCGAGCGCGGCACGTAGCCGCGTCCTCTCAGCTTGACCCTGTAGCCATCCGCAAAGGGTGCAAGCGGCCAGGTGATCCGGACGCCCTGCACCCAGCTGGCCGGTTCTGCCATGCCTCCTCCTTCTCGATAGGTCGGAGAAGGAAGGATGGCGCGCAGGCGGCTGGATTATGCCGACAACTTGGACCCGTTTACCGCCGGTGAGCAGGAGCTTTCAGCGAGGTCGGCATAACGCAGAGGTCGGCATGACCCAGGAAGCCGAAACCCTCGCTGAGGTGGACGACCCGCGTCTTGTCCTCGTTGAAGGCCAGGCCCCTGGGCGCCAGCCACTCCGCCAGCCTCGCCTTGACCTGCTCGGCCTGCTGCTGGCTGTGGCACAGCGCGACCAGGTCATCGGCGTAGCGGATCACCACCGGGGAGCCCGCCCTGGCCACTGCAGCGTCCTTGCCGCACCTGGCGTAGCGGACCCCGGCGGCTTCTTCCAGCCCGTGCAGCGCGACGTTCAGGAGCAACGGTGAAATCGTGCCGCCCTGGGGAGTTCCCTCCCCGGTCGGCGCGAACCCCTTGCCCGCCTCGAACACCCCGGCCTTAAGCCAGTCCCGGATCATGTCCCTGGCCGGGAACGACCCGAGTTGCGCTAGCAAGCGGGAATGCTCAATGCGGTCGAACGCCGCGGCCAGGTCCGCATCCAGCGCCCACACCCGCCTGGCCATCCGGCCCTTGCAGGTCATGTAGATCGCCTGAATGGCGTCCTGGCAGCTGCGGCCCGGCCGGAACCCGTAGGATCCGGGCTCGAACCGGGCCTCC
>DASVWP010000121.1:0-7311 GCA_036393155.1 Solirubrobacterales bacterium
CTCAACCCAGGCGTCCTGCTGGACCCCTGAGCGCCGCGGTCGGGCGCTACCCTTTCGCAACCGATCTGGCGGCAGCAACCACCGCCTGCCCAGAATCCTGCCGCCTCGCTTGATGGAAACGATCACCTCCGAACAGCCCACCGTGCCCGCTGAGCCGACCCAGCCTGAGCCTGAGCCCGTGAGGCCGCGGCGCTCGCCGCTGCGGGCAGCGATCAAGACCGGCCGGCCGAAGGAGTGGGTCAAAAACGTCTTCGTCTTCGCCGGCCTGCTCTTCTCCGGCAAGTTCAACCAGGGCCACGACGTGCTGGCGGCGGTCATCACCTTCTTCTGCTTCTGCTTCATCTCCAGCGCCGGCTACTTCGTCAACGACCTGATCGACGTCGAGCTCGACCGCCGCCACCCGAAGAAGCGCTTCCGCCCGCTCGCCGCGGGCGAGCTCTCCGAGGGGGTGGCGAAAGCGATCGCCCCGGGGCTCGCCGTGGTCGCGATCGGCATCGCCTTCACCGTCAACTGGCAGGTCGGCCTGATGGTGGTCGGCTACGGCATCGCCCAGATGGCCTACAGCCTCGGCCTCAAGCAGATCGTGATCATCGACGTGATGACCCTGGCCGGCCTCTTCATCCTCCGCGTCGCGGCCGGCGCCAGCGCCGTCGAAGCCCACGCCTCGGAGTGGCTGATCCTCTGCACCGGCATGCTCGCCGCCTTCCTCGGCTTCACCAAGCGCCGCCAGGAGGCGGTCTCCGAGCTCCACGAGGGGACCTCGACCCGGCCGGTGCTCGAGCACTACTCGCTGCCCTTCCTCGACCAGATGGTCTCCCTTGTCACCACCGGCACGGTGATCAGCTACTCGATCTACACCGTCAACTCACCGCTGATCGGCAGCCAGATGATGCTGACGATCCCGCCCGTCGTCTACGGCATCTTCCGCTACCTCTACCTGATCTACGACCGCTCCGACGACCGCTCGATGGCCCAGATCGTCGCCGGCGACCGCGGCATCCAGGCCGCCGGCGCCGCCTACGCGATCATTGCCTTCCTGCTGCTCTACGTCTTCAACTAGCGGCTGCGGAGCTTCCTCGCCAGGACGAGGAAGGCATCGCGGGCGTCAGGCCAGCCCGGCTTCGGGGGCCTCGCCTTCCATCAGGTAGAAGCGGGCGCGGCCGAGCTCCTCGCCGTTGACTTGGACGACGGCGGCGTGGGGGCCGACGGTGGAGAAGGTGGCGGTGACGCCGATCGACATCACCAGGCGCTGCTCCTGGCCCTGGGGCATGCCGGGCGGGCGGCCGGTCTCGAAGTTGGCGGTCAGGCCCTCGCCGAGCTCGACGCCGTCGGGGTCCTGGAGGCTGACGACGAGCTCGTGGGGGTCGTTGGTCTCGTGCCAGGCGACATCGATGCCGAGGCCGATGTGGAAGGACCAGTCGCCGGGGAGCTCGGGCAGGCGGAGGATGTTCCAGCCGCCGCCGTTCAGGTAGAGCTTGCCGTTGACGGCCTCGCTGTGGTCGGAGAGCAGGACGAAGCCCAGGTTCATCGCTGCTCGGCGTCGGGATATGGGACCACCGGCAGGTCGGAGACGAGCTCGATCTTGCCGTTGCGGGTGAACTGCACGTCGACGGTCTCGTTCTTGCGATAGGTGCCCCAGAGCCCCAGGTACATCGCCAGCCAGCGGCTGGTGCCGATCTTCTCCTTGACGATCGGAGAGGTGAAGACGATCTCCCCGGCCTCGATCTCGTAGTCCTCGCCCGGGCTCATCTCGACGCCGTTGACGAAGACGGTGATCGGTGGCTCGGCGCCGGCGGGCAGCTTCACCCGCTCGCCAGCGGCGTAGCTGCCCTTCGGGATCTCCTCGCTTCGGTTGCTCATCCGGCCTCTTCCTGCAGAGTCTCGCGCACCAGGTCAAACGGCGTCTCGTGCCCGCTCGGGTCCAGCTCTTCCCGGCGCATGCCGCCGCGAAACGGGACGAAGGTGCCGTCGCCGCGGACGTCGACGCCGGCGACCGGCTTGCGGAACCGCCCCGGGCCGGCCAGCTGCAGGCGCGCGTGGACCTGGTCGGCCGGGGTGAAGGTCCGCAGCAGGTTTGCCTCCTTCGGCGGCGCCTGGGAGCGGATCTCCAGCGCCCGTGCCCGCATCCGCGCCACCGCCTCGCCGAGGTCGTCGAACTCGGCGTGCTCCACCTCAGAGCCGCTGCGCACGGTCAGCTTCCAGTTCGGGCGAGCCACGGGGCCAGCCTAAGCCCCGCGGCGTCCGCGCGTCGCTCAGGCGCCGCGCCGCGGCCGTTTCGGCCGCCGGGCGGGCGGCCCGACGATTTTCTCCGGCCCCTGGCGCTGCTCGACCGGCGCGTACTGGCGCTCCCGCTCGCCGGTGTAGATCTGCCGCGGGCGGGCGATTTTCTTCTCCGGGTCTTCCTGCATCTCCATCCACTGGGCGACCCAGCCGGCGGTGCGGGGGATCGCGAAGATGACCGTGAACATGTCGGTCGGGATCTCCATCGCCTCGTAGATGATCCCCGAGTAGAAGTCGACGTTCGGGTAGAGCTTGCGCTCGGTGAAGTAGTCGTCGGCGAGCGCCTGTTTCTCCAGCTCGCGGGCGATCTCGACCAGCGGGTTGTACTCCGTGGCCTCGAAGACTTCGTCCATGTGCTGCTGGATGATCCGCGCCCGCGGGTCGTAGTTCTTGTAGACGCGGTGGCCGAAGCCCATCAGTTTCTCCTCGCGCTGCTTCACCCGCTCGAGGAAGTCCGGGATGTTCTCCGGTTTCTCGATCCGCCGCAGCATCCGCAGCACCGCCTCGTTGGCGCCGCCGTGCAGCGGCCCGTAGAGCGCCGCCACGCCCGCCGCGACCGCCGAGTAGGGATCGACGTCGGAGGAGCCGACGCCGCGCACCGCGTTGGTCGAGCAGTTCTGTTCGTGGTCGGCGTGGAGGATGAAGAGCACGTCGAGCGCCTTGGTCAGCGCCGCCTTCGGCACGTGCTGGGCTTCGGTCTTCTTGAACATCATCGAGAGGAAGTTCTCGGCGAAGCTGAGCTCGTTGTCCGGATAGACGTAGGGCAGGCCCATGTTGTGCCGGTAGGAGAAGGCGGCGAGCGTCGGCACCTTGGCGATCAGCCGCACCGCGGCCATGTAGCGCTCTTCGGGGTCGCTGATTTCCTTCGCGCTCGGGTAGAAGGTGGAGAGGGCGCCGACGCCGGCCAGCAGCATCCCCATCGGGTGGGCGTCGTAGCGGAAGCCCTCGAAGAGGTGCTTGAGATCCTCGTGGACGAAGGTGTGGTGGGTGATGTCGAAGACCCAGCGGTCGAGCTGGGGGCCGGTCGGCAGCTCGCCGAAGATCAGCAGGTAGGCGACCTCGAGGAAGGTCGACTTCTCGCAGAGCTGCTCGATCGAGTAGCCGCGGTGTTCGAGCACCCCGGCGGCGCCGTCGATGTAGGTGATCGAGGACCGGCAGGAGGCCGTGTTGGTGAAGGCCGGGTCGTAGGCCAGCATCCCGAATTCATCCTCGGAGACTTTGATCTGGCGCAGGTCCATCGCCCGGATCGTGCCGTCGCTGATCGGCAGCTCGTAGCTCTTGCCGGTGCGGTTGTCGGTGACGGTCAGCGTCTCCGCGTTGCCGGCACCGGCGGCGTCCTGGGCGGTCGCGTCTGGGGTCTGCTGCTCGGTGGCCACTCGCCCTCCTTCTTCAGTCTTTCTAGGAATGGCCAGTATCGCAGTTCGGAAGTTCCCGGCTGTTGCGGAGATGCGAACGACAGGGCACTTCCACAGGCGCGGAGGTGGGTGCTACTCGGCGGCCGTCGGCAGACCCTCGAACTGGGTCATCCCGCGCAGCGCCTCGAAGCGCTCGTCGATCTCCTCGCGGCTGAGGCGGGAGACGCGCTCGGTGCCGAACTCCTCGACGTTGAAGGAGGCGAGCACGGTGCCGTAGCCCATCGCCCGGCGCAGATGGGACTCGTCGAGCTGGTCGCCGATGCTGTCCAGGTAGCCGAAGAAGCCGCCGGCGAAGCTGTCGCCGGCCCCCGTCGGGTCGCGGACGTCCTCCAGTGGGAAGCCGGGCAAAGCGAAGAAGTTGTCGGGCGTGAAGAGGGCGGCGCCGTACTCGCCCTGCTTGGCGACGACCGCGCGCGGCCCCATCGCCATCACCGCGCGGGCGGCCCGGGCCAGGTTGGACTCGCCGGTCAGCTGACGGATCTCGGCGTCGTTGACGACCAGGCAGTCGACCTCGGCGATCGCCGCCTGCAGCGACTCCCTGGCGGTTTCGATCCAGAGGTTCATCGAGTCCAGGCCGCTGAAGCTGGCGGCCGTGCATTGGGCCCGGACCTGGCGCTGCAGCTCGGGTTGGATGTTGGCGAGGAAGAGCGTGTCGGCGCCGCGGGAGGGCTCGGAGAGCTTGGGCTCGAACTCGGCGAAGACGCCGAGCTGGGTGTCCTCGGTGTGGGCGACGTTGAGGTCGTACTCGTAGCGGCCGCGCCAGAAGAAGGACCGGCCGCCATCGACGCGCTCGATGTCGTCGGTCAGCACCCCGCGCCGCTCCAGCACCTCGAACTCGGCGGCGCCGAAGTCGTCGCCCACCGGCCCGACCGGGCGGACCTCGGTGAAGAAGCTGGCGGCGAGGGAGAAATGCACGGCGGCGCCCCCGAGCATCCGTTCCCGCTCTCCGAACGGCGTCTTCACGGCGTCGAAGGCGATCGACCCCACCACGGTCAGCGACATGGCGTGAACAGTATCCGTAGGATCGCCGCGATGAATCGCAAGCTCGTCGTGCTCGCCCTCGCGGCGGTCCTCGCCCTTGCGATCGTCGTTCCCTCTCTGGCCCAGCCGGCGGCCGTCAGCCCGCGCGTCTCGACCGCCCTCCCGCGGCGGGCGATGAGGATGGCGCGGACCTCGCTGCGCACGGCACAGGCCGCCAAGGCGCAGTCGCGGGCAGCCGAAGAACTGGCGCAGGGCGCGGCGGCCACGGCGAAGGCGGCGAGCGCCACCGCGGCGGCCACCCAGGCGGCCCTGGAATCGCACCCGGTCGGCGTCGGCGTGGCGGAAGCGGCCGCGGGAACCGCGGAAGAAACCTTCGTCGCGCTGCCCGGAGGCCCGAAGGTCTCGGTCGAGGTCCCGTCCTCCGGGCTGATCGAAGTCTGGGCCCAGGCGACGATGGACGGCGGCGGCGCGGTCGCGCTTTACGAGGACGGTGGGCCGGTGAGCGGGCAAAGCGCGATCTGCTCCTCGGGCAAAGGCGAACCCGGGCTCTTCGCGCTGAGCGAAACGCCACCGGAACCGGTGTCGCTCGGCACCCCCGCGACGCCGGGCTTCCCGCCCTTCTGCGGCGCCACCGGGGCGCCCGCGGCAGTGCTCTTCCGGGTTGCCCCGGGAACCCATACCTACGAACTCCGCTACGCCTCCTGTGGCTGCAGCCCCGAACCCGTGACCTTCTCCGACCGCCGGCTCTACGTGGCGCCGCGGCCCTGACGCCGAGGAGGCGAGCATGAAAGCGATCCAGATCCAGGAGTTCGGCGGGCCCGAGGTCTTCGAGTACCTCGACCTCGAGGACCCGACGCCCGGCGAGGGCGAGGCGCTCGTCGAGATCGCCCGCGTCGGCGTCAACTTCGCCGACACCCACGCGACCCACAACGACTACCTGGCCGAGCAGACCCTGCCGCTGGTCCCCGGGGCCGAGGTCAGCGGTCGCACCGCCGACGGGCGCCGGGTCGCCGCGCTGCTCGGCAGCGGCGGCTACGCGCAGAAGGTGGCGGTCCCGGAGCCGCTCCTGGTGCCGATCCCCGACGAGGTCGACGACGACCAGGCGGCGGCGATGATGCTCCAGGGGCTGACCGCGATCGCCCTGGTCGACCGCTGCGCCCAGATCCAGCCCGGCGAGACGATCGTCATCGAGGCCGCCGCCGGCGGCACCGGGACGCTGGCCGTGCAGCTGGCCAAGCGGGCCGGCGCGCGGGTGGTCGGCCTCGCCTCCAGCGAGGAGAAGCGCCGGCTGGTCGCCGGTCTCGGCGCCGACGCCACGGTCGATTCCCGGGCCGAGGACCTCGGGGCGGCGATCCGCGAGGCCAACGACGGCCGGCGGGTCGACGCGGTCCTCCACATGAGCGGCGGCGACGCCTTCGACGCCGAGATGGACGTGCTGGCGCCGCTGGGGCGCATGGTCGTCTTCGGAATCGCCTCCCGCGAACAGCGCCAGGTCTCCACCGCGGCGCTGCTGCGCGGGTCGAAGTCGGTGATCGGGTTCTGGCTCGCCCACCTGCTCGCTCGGCGCGACCTGCTGGCGCCGATGATCGGCGAGCTGCTCGGCGCGGTTGCCAGGGGCGAGCTGGAGGTTACGATCGGGGGCGTATACCCTCTGTCCGAAGCAGCGCGGGCGCACGAAGACCTGACCGCCCGGCGCACTTCGGGCAAGCTCCTGCTCGACCCCTCCCGCTGATCCCCCTTCTCCCATGACCCCCTTCAAGGACCTCGGCCTCTCGCCGGACATCCAGCAAGCCCTCGACGAGCTCGGCTTCGAGGAGCCGACGCCGATCCAGGAGCAGGCGATCCCGGCGCTGCTCGCCGGCCACGACGTGATCGGCCAGGCGCAGACCGGGACCGGCAAGACCGCCGCCTTCGGGCTGCCGCTGCTGCAGTACCTGGACCCCGAGGACGACGAGGTGCAGGCGATCGTCCTCACCCCGACCCGCGAGCTCTGCATTCAGGTGACCCAGGCGCTGCGCGCCTACGCCGAGCACCTCGACATCGAGGTGGTGGCGGTCTTCGGCGGCGCCCCGATCCGCTCCCAGCAGTCGCAGCTGCGCTCCGGGGCCCACGTCGTCGTCGCCACCGTCGGCCGGATGATGGACCTGATGTCGCGCCACTCGCTGGTCCTCACCGCGGCCCGCTACGTGGTCCTCGACGAGGCCGACGAGATGCTCGACCTGGGGTTCATCGACGACGTCGAGAAGATCCTCCGGATGTGCCCCAGCGGGCGCCAGACCGCGCTCTTCTCGGCGACCATGCCGCCGCCGATCAAGCGGCTGGCCGAGGGCTACATGTACGACCCGGTGACGATCAAGATCACCCCGAAAACGCTGACCGTCGACGCGATCCAGCAGGCCTTCATCGAGGTTTCCGCCAAGGACAAGGCGGCGCGGCTGGTCGAGCTGCTGAAGACCGAAGAACCCGAGCAGGCGATCATCTTCACGCGGACCAAAATCGGCGCCTCCAAGCTGGAGAAGACGCTGAAGGACCGCGGCCTGGACGTGAAAGCGCTCCACGGCGACCTCAGCCAGGGCGTCCGCGACGGCGTGATGATCGCCTTCAAGGACCACCGGGTGCGGTTGCTGGTGGCGAC
>DASVWP010000122.1:0-9204 GCA_036393155.1 Solirubrobacterales bacterium
CGCTACCGCGGCGTCGACGTCGAGGAGCTCGCCGGGCGAGTCCCGTTCGAGCGGGTCTGGGGTCTCTTGGTCGACGACCGCCCCGAGCGGCCGCTGCGGCCCGCCGGCCCCCACCTGCTCGGCCTGCGCACCGGCGACACCCGGGTCGACGTACAGGTGGCGCTGGCGATGCTGGCTCCCGAATGGGGCCTGGCGCCGCTGGTCGACATCAGCCAGGAGCTGGCCCGCGACCAGCTCGAGCGGGCCGCCGCCGCGACCCTCTCCTTCGTCGCCCAGTCGGCCCGCGGCCGCGGCGTCGCGCCGGTGCCGCAGGAGACGATCGACCGCGGCGCCACCCTGGCCGAACGCTTCCTGCTGCGCTGGCGCGGCGAGGCCCGGCCGCAGGACGCGAAGGCGATCGACGCCTACTGGGTGACCGCCGCCGAGCACGGGATGAACGCCTCGACCTTCGCCGCCCGCGTCATCGCCTCGACCGGGGCCGACGTCGCCGCCGCGCTCAGCGGCGCGGTCGCCGCCCTCTCCGGACCGCTGCACGGGGGCGCCCCGGCGCGGGTCCTGAGGATGCTCGACGAGGTCGAGCGCGAGGGCGACGCCGAGCGCTACGTCGCCCGCCTGCTCGCCCGGGGCGAACGGATCATGGGCTTCGGCCACCGCGTCTACCGCGCCGAGGACCCCCGCGCCCGCTCGCTGCGCCGGGTCGCCACCGAGCTCGGCTCGCCGCGACTGGAGGTCGCGAGCGCCCTGGAGCGGGCGGCCCTGGCGGCCCTGGCCGAGCGCAAGCCCGACCGCGTCCTGCAGACCAACGTCGAGTTCTGGTCGGCGCTGGTCCTCGACTCCGCCGGGGTGCCGCAGTCGATGTTCACGCCGCTCTTCGTCTGCGCGCGCACCGCCGGCTGGTCGGCCCACATCCTCGAGCAGCACCGCAGCGGCCGCCTGATCCGGCCGAGCGCCGTCTACGTCGGCCCCGGCCCGCGACGGCCGGCCTCCTTCGGCACGGCTACCGGCGGGCCTTGTACTCCATCTGACGCCAGAACTCGCGCATCCGCCGACCGCTGACCTTGCGCTGCCACGACGGCCGCTGCCAGCGAGCCACCCGGCGCTCTCCGCGGCAGAAGACCCGCCCGACACCCCGATGCTCTTCGGGCTCGTCGGGCGAGGCGGCGCGGTAGGGGCAGAATCCCCACCCACACTGCTCCGGGCAACCGGAGCCGAGGATCTCGTGGCGGTTCTTGCTGCCGTGGAAGCAGAAGGGCAGCTCCTCCATGTGGCCGAAGTTCCCGTGGCGATCGGACGGGCTGCCCTCCTTGAGGTCGACCAGGACCGCGACGTCGCCCAGCAGCTGGGCCGTCTGCGGGTCCATCGAAGCCGGCAACCGGCCCCCGTCTTCGACCTCGTCGTTCCAGATGAACGATTCCCAGCGCTCGCGGCCGAGCTGAGCCCGGCGAACGCCGGCCCGCGCCAGCTTGGCCGCGTAGCGGGCCAGGGGATGGCGCTCGCGGCTCCTCTGCAGGCGGTAGGACAGCACGTCGAGGGTGTCCTGCCGGCTCTTGCCGGCGACCGCGTACAGCGCCAGCGCCTGGTACAGCAGCATGCGCGCGTACCAGGACTCGGCATTGGGGATGCCGACGTCGGCGACGAGCCGGCGGTTGCTCGCCACCCAGCCCGGCCCCTTGATGCCCCCGGCGGTGTCGATCGCGTGCCGCCACGCATCCGCCTTGAAGCCCTGGGCGAGCTTCTCCTCGAGCTCGTGGTGGCCGCCTTCGTAGGCCAGGGACGTCAGCTCCTCCAGCTGCTGCTGCGCGTGACGCAGGCGCCGCTCGGCCTCGTCTTCTTCGTCGGCGGCAGTGGCCCCGGCGGTCGCGCGGGAGTCCGGGTCGACACCGGGGCCCGAGTTGATCCGCAGGTCCTCGCCCAGCCCGCTGACCAGCGCAGGCAGGACCCAGCCCAGCGCCGCGAACCGCTTCACGGCTCCCTCGTCCCAGCTCGGCATCCTCGATCCCCCCGAACCGTCGCTCTGCCCCCCGCCGTCTTCGGAGTCGGGGAACTTGAGCGTCAGCCCTCTGTCGGCCCGACAGCCAGCCCGCAGGAGCAGGTCCTCGATGTCGTCCCTGATGGCGGGAAAGGCTTGGTAGGCGTTGGTTTCGATTTGGCGCGCGGCGAGCCGTCTGACCTCGTAGTCGGCGTCGATCGTGAACCGCTCCCAGATGGTCGCCCAGGAGGCCTTTTCACCCAGAGCGGCGATTGCCGGCAGCGCTTCCCGCTTCGTCCAGCGCATCG
The DNA here is from genome assembly GCA_036393155.1 of Solirubrobacterales bacterium. Taxonomy (GTDB): domain Bacteria; phylum Actinomycetota; class Thermoleophilia; order Solirubrobacterales; family 70-9; genus VAYN01. The sequence continues at coordinate 2,278 of DASVWP010000122.1, forward strand.
CGCCCTTGTTCGCCTGGATCTTGTGAAGGATCGCGTTGGAGGCTGCTGTGTGCTCGAGGGCAGCCTTCTTCACCTCCGGCGGCGAGCCTTCGCCCGGCTCCGGCGGTCGTAGGAGCGCGGTGATGTGCGCCGCGGTGGTCAGCCGGATCATCTCGTCGTCAGGATCGTGGCGATCGTGCGGATCGGGCGCCAGCAGCGGGTCGAGCTGTTCCAGCTCCCGCTTGACTTCTTCCTCGCTCTCCGCCTCGCCCCTAGCGCCGTCGCCCCCCGGCACCGCGATCGCCGCCGCCGTCACGACGGCGCCGCGCCTGGCGTCCGCGACCGCGGCCAGCACGAGTGCCCGGGTGAGCGCCCCGGTCTCCTCGTCGCTCGTCTTGATGCGTTCGACCAGGCGCTCGACGATCAGGCCCGCGATCCCCTCCCAGTTGTCCTCGTCTTTCTGTTCGCGCTCGTCGGCGTGCACGGCGGCGAAGGTGAGGGCGAGGTGGGCGGTCAGCTTCTCCGGGTGGCGCTGGTCCATCAGGGTCGCGATCCACTGCTCGAAGCTGCGCACCTCCTCTTCCTGCGGCTCGGCATCGCGGGTCTCGAACCCGCCGTGGATCTGACGCTCCGAGCGGGCCAGTTTCGCCAGTTGGCGACCGGCGAGGAAGGCCTGCATGATCCGGTGGCGGAATTGCGGATCGCCGCCGCTGTCGCGACCGAGGATCCGCAGGCGTTCGCCGGTGTCGATCGCCTCGTGCTGAGAGATCCGGCACCGTCGCCTGACCTCGCTCGCGGTGCTCGGCCGGGGGCCGAACTCGCGGCGGTCGTCGCTGCCGAGGAAGTCGACGAGCTTGGTGCGCCGAGCCCGGCCGGTGCGGGTCTCCGGCGGTTGGTCGCGGTGCTTTGCCGTCGAACGGGCATCGACCGCCCCCGCGCCGAGCATCCCCAACGCTGCCGCTTCCAGCGCGTCGATCGTTCGCTTCCGATCCGCGGCGTCGATCGCGAGGTTGGGCCGCACCCTGCCGTCGCAGATGCGGCTGTAGAAGCGGGTGAGCAACGCGTAGCGGACCCAGAGCGGGTTCCAGACGATCCGTTTGGGAGAGACCGCCTGCCAGCGCCCCGGACGCCGCGGGTTGCTCCAGCGTTTGGCATCGGCCGGCAGGTCCGGACAGGCGCCGGCCGCGGTCAGCTCGGCAAGGGCTTCCAGGTAGAGCGGCGCCTCGGTCAGGCCTCCGGCCTGGACCCAGCGTTCGATCAGGTCCCGGTGAGGCTCGGCGGCGACGGTCGCGCCGGGCTCCCTGGGGGCCGGGTTGGCGGCCAGGTCGACGCCGGTGTCGAATTCGAGTGGGTTGAGCGTGATCGCCGAGGCGGCGATTCCGGATGGCACCCCGGCAGGCCTCGCGGTGACGATCACCGGCTGCCGTTCGCCGCTGAGGGTCTCGATGTGGCGGCGCATCAGGAACCCGGGCTCGCCGTCGAAGCCGAGCTGGTCGATGTCGTCGACCAGGATCGCGGTGCGCTGCCGAGCGCACAGCCAGCGCCAGACCACATCGGCATCTGAGTTCGTGCGCACCAGCGGCCGAACGAGCTGTTCGAACCGCGTCTTGGCGACCTCGTAGAGGTCATCGCTGGTCGCTTTCCCGCGCAGCTCCAGCAGAATCGGCACGAACCCGATCCTGGCCAGCAGCGAGGCCATGTCGAGCAGAGCCGTGGTCTTGCCGGCCCCGGCACCGCCGACGATGATCTGCACGTCCTTGCTGCGACGGGAGAGCACGCCCGGCAGCAGTTCTTCGTAGAGGTCCCGGCGCGGAACCGTGTTGACCGGCGGGTCGAGCTCCAGCACCGGGTTGGCCGGCGGCGTAATCGTGATCCGCAGCAGCGCTTCCGGTTCGGCCATCAGCCGCCGGCGGATTCTCGCGGCTCTGTAGGGGCTCATGATCCCGTCCTGCCAGATCGAGGCCACGAAGGCGCCGACCGCGCCCGCGAAGGCCCACTTGACGATCCAGCCGTGGAGGCCGCCGTCGCCCTTCAAACCGTCGAGCCAGGCGGGAACGAGCCGGCTGAACCAATCGGGCGGGAAGAGGAGCAGCCCGCAGACCACCGCGACAGCCACCCAGAGCACTACCAAGAGCGACAGCGTCTTGAAGGGGCGCCAGAGTCGGACCCGGCTCCACCAGCGCCCGGGGAGCCTTTGCGAGTCCTTCAGCCGCCGCCAGGCACCGCCGAGAAGCTCGGTCACCCAGACCGCTCCCAGCTGGAGCTTGCGGCCGGCGCTCCTGGCCCACGGAACCGACAGGACCTCCCCGCCGCTGCGGCCCCGCTGGAGCTCCGTGACCTCGGCGATGTGCGTCCGCCCGATCCGCTCGTCTTCCTCGGACAACGGTGCGAGTCCGTGCGCCACCGCCGTCCTCGCCAAAGTCCTGCTCCCAGTCACGATTCGCCTCCATCACACTCGCTTAAGACCTGCACCGCTCTTCGAACGTACGAATGGTCAGGAGTACTTGCATCCGTAGTTGCCCGCGAATGGGCCTGGCGGGTATTACCCAAAGACACAGCCTGGTTCGCGAAACCGTGCCTGCGGGATCGACGCGAGCCCGCTCCGGCGAGCGAAACGGTAGCGTCGCGACATGCCGCTGAGCGAAGAGGACAGGGCCCGCGTCAAGGACGAGGTCGAGCGCATCGTCGCCGAGCTGCGGGCCAGGCCGACGGCCGAGAAGGAGGACGTGCTGGGGCTGCGGATCGCGACGATGCCGGCCGAGGAGCGCGAGCTGGTCCCCGCTCTGCTGCTGGAGCTGGTGGCCGCCGAGCGCGGCGCCGGCCGCGACCGCTAGAGCCCTCCGCCTACACGGCGGCGGGCGCCGGCAGGCGGTCGAGGAAGTCGAGCAGGCGCGCCCAGGCGTCGGCCGAGGCGTCGGCGAACTCGGCCGACTTTTTGTCGAAGAAGGAGTGCGGCGCCCCCGGGTAGACGGTGATCTCGTGCGGCACGCCGGCCTGCTCGAGGCCGCGGTCGAAGGCGGCGACGTCCTCCTCGGGGATCGTCTGGTCGGCGCCGCCGAACAGCCCCAGGACCGGCACCGTCAGCTCGGGCGCGTGCTCGATCATCGAGGGGCGGTTGGAGCCTTTGCCGCTGCGGGACGGGTTGAGCAGCCCGTAGAAGCCGATCGCCCCGGTCAGCTCCAGCTCCGGCCGGGTGCCGGCGAAGAACGAGTAGGTGCCGCCGAAGCAGAAGCCAAGCGTCACCACCTGCGCCGCGCCGGTGCGCTCGACGAGCGCGGCGCGGGCGGCGGCGAGGTCGGCCATCACCCCCTCGGGCGTGGTCTGCGGCACGTGCTCCATGTAGTCGAAGTCCTCGCCGCGCGGCTCGGCCCCGGCGCTGCGGCCGAAGTAGTCGAAGGCGAGCGCGTCGTGGCCGGCCTCGGCCAGCCGCTCCGCCAGCTCGACGTAGAAGCGGTACAGCCCGCGGATGTCGGGCAGGACGAGGACCGCCGGCCCTCTGGGGTCCGCCGATTCGGCCAGCGCGGCGGCGAACCCGATCCCGTCGCCGGAGGTCAGGGTCAGCGACTCCGCGGCGGCGCCGCCGGCCATGCTCGGCAGGACGCGGTCGGCCGGCAGGTCGGGGGGCTGGGCATCGAGCTCGAAGCACATCGGCGGTTCCTCTTTCTGGTCGGTGTCCGCTCAGCGGAAGGCCGGCAGGATCTCACGCTCGTAGAAGTCGAAGAAGCCCTCCTGGTCGGCGCCGACCTGGTGGACGTAGATGTGGTCGTAGCCGGCGTCGACGTACTCCTGGATCGCCTGGCGGTGGCGCTGCGGGTCGGGGCCGCAGACGACGCTCTCGGCGACGTCCTCCTCGCTCAGCACCTCCGCCGCCTCTTCGAAGTGCGCGGGGAGCGGCAGCTCGAGGAAGTAGCTGCCGCCGATCGCCCCGTTCGGCCACTGCTCCAGCGCCGTGCGCCTGGCCTGCGCCTCCTCCTGCGCCCAGCAGACGTGGAGCTGGCCGTAGGTCGGCTTCCCCTCCCCGCCCCCGGCCCGGAAGCGCTCGACCGACTCGGCCTTCGGGGCGGTGCCGACCAGCCCGTCCCCGGCCCGCGCAGCGAGGTCGACCGAGCTCTCGCCGGCGACCGCGACCAGGATCGGCGGCGGCTGCTCGGGCAGCGAGTAAAGGCGCGCGTTCTCGACCCGGAAGAACTCGCCCCGGTGGCTGGTCAGCTTGCCCTCCCAGAGCTCGCGGATCACCTCGATCGCCTCCTCCAGCCGCGCCTGGCGCTCGGTCACCGGCGGCCAGCGGTCGCCGAGGATGTGCTCGTTGAGGTTCTCGCCGCTGCCGAGGCCGAGCGAGAAGCGACCGGGCAGCAGGCTGGCGGTGGTCGCCGCGGCCTGGGCGACGATCGCCGGGCTGACCCGGGTGGTCGGGCAGGTGACGCCGGTCATCAGCGCGATCCGCTCCGTCCCCTGGGAGATCGCCCCCAGCGTGCTCCAGACGAACGGGCTCTGCCCCTGGGCGTCGACCCAGGGATGGAAGTGGTCGGAGATCGAGGCGAAGTCGAACCCCGCCCGCTCGGCCCGCTGGGCCTGGGCGACCAGGGTCGGAGCGTCGAACTCCTCGCTGGACAGGGTGTAGCCGAGCTGGGTCACGTCTAGGACGGACTTCCCGGCCGGGCGGAGGCAAAAACCTCCGCCCGCCCATCGAGGACTCAGGTGACGGTCACGTGACCGCGCATGAAGCCGTCGGTGTTCATCGCCCACGGGTCGCAGGGCAGGGCGCAGAACCATTCGTAGCTGCCGGCCTTCGCGGGTGCGTGGAAGGTGAAGGTGGTTTCGCTCGGTTCGGTTTCCGAGCCGGCGGCGATTTCCTCGTTGGTGCCCAGTTCCGGCGAGGTGAAGGTGTGCGGCGCTTCGTCGTAGTTGAGGACGGTCACGGTCACCGTGGCGCCCGCCTTGACCGAGAAGCCGGCCGGCAGGTAGGCGTCGTGCCAGGTCCCTTCGGGCCCCTTCTTGGCATGCTCTTCGTCGGTCTTGATCACCAGCTTCACGGCTTCGCTGGTCGGAGCCGATGGGGTCACCGCCTGGGCGGCCTGCTGGTTGTCGTTGAGCTTGAACGCAACCGCCAGCAGGCTGGCCATCGACAGCAGGACGGCGATCGTCGCCGCCAGCTGGGTGAAGCCCCTGCCTTCTCGAGTGTTGTTTCCCGCCTCCATGACGGCCTCCTATGTGAGTGACGCTGACGCAGTCTTTTGACGCTGCCAAGGTATCGGCGCCCCACACGGCCCCCATCGGGGCGAAACCACCGCGGTTGCGGCCGCTTCTACTGAGCCTGGAGGAACTCAGCGAACCGGGCTGTGGGACTGGCGCGGCTCGAGCTCGAAGGTGCGGAACGCCTCGCCGAGGACCGGCTGGGAGACGTTGTAGACCGGGACCTCGCCGATGCTCCCCTCCGGCGCGCCCGCATGGGCGTGACCGTGGAGGACCAGGTCCGGGCCGTGCTCGAGCAGCGGCGCCGCCAGGCGGTCGCTGCCGAGGAAGGCGAAGATCTCCCGCGGCTCGCCCTCCAGGGTCGCCTCGATCGGCGCGTAATGCAGGAGGACGACGCGGACCGGGCAGGTCGCCACCTCGCGCAGGCCGGCGTCCAGGGCGGCGACCTCGGCTTCGGTCTCGGCGTAGAGCCCGCGCAGCGAGGGCTCGCCGAAGTCCGGCAGGTGGTGCGGGGCGAAGCCGCCGACGAAGCCCTTGGTACCGACGACGCCGACCTCGACGCCGTCGAGCTGACGGACGGCCGCCCCACCCTCCAGCACCTCCACGCCGCACTCGCGCAGGCAGGCGGCGATCCCCTCGGCCTCCCCGGCGTGCCAGTCGTGGTTGCCGAGCACCGCCAGCACCGGGGGCTCGAGGCCGGCGACCGCGTCGCGCAGGATCTCCGCCTCGGCGACGGTGCCGTGGCTGGTCAGGTCGCCGGCGAGGAGGATCAGGTCGGCCTCCTCGGCGACCGCGGCGAAGTCGGCCGCCACCGCCTCGCGGTTGGCCTCGCGGCAGTGGACGTCGCCTCCGGCGGCGATCCGGATGCGCTCGCTGGAGGCCATCCCCCGCTCCTACCCGCCGCGAACCGGTTTAGCGCCGGGCGCGCCGGGCAGCGGAGGGCCATGACCAGGGCCAGCGAGGCAACCGAGCCGCCGCCCGAGCTGACCGCGAGCCTGAAGCGCGCCGTCGCCGCGATGGAATCGGCCGGCGTCCCATACCTGCTCGGCGGCGGTCTGGGCTGCTGGGCCCGCGGCGGCCCGCCGTCCAGCAACGACATTGACCTGATGGTCAAGCGCGAGGATGCCCGCCGCGCCCAGGGCGCCCTGGCCGAGGCCGGGATGCGCCCCGAGGACCCGCCCGAGCAGTGGCTGCTGAAGGCCTGGGACGGGGAGATCCTGGTCGACCTGATCTTCGAGCCCTCCGGGGTCGTCGTCTCCGACGAGCTGATCGAGCGCGGCGAGCAGCTCGACGTCGCCGGGATGCGGATGCGGGTGATGGACCTCGACGACATCCTGGTCACCAAGCTGCTGGCGCTCGACGAGCACAGCGCCGACTACCGCGACCTGCTCTCGATCGCCCGCGCCCTGCGGGAGCAGATCGACTGGGCCGCGCTGCGCGAGCGCACCGCCTTCCACCCCTTCGCCGCCGCCTTCTTCACCCTCGCCGAGCGGCTTGGGTTGGTCGTACAAAGCCCGCCCGGGATTTTGGACAGGAGCGCGGGGTCCGGCCGTTAGGCGATGCCTACACTCAGCCGCATGCCCCCAAAGACCGCCACCCCACTTGACCGCACTCGCATCGCCCAGCTGACCGAGCGCGAGGCCGAGGCGCTCGACCAGCGCACCCAGGCCTCCAGGGAACTGTGGGAACGCGCCAACCGCTCGCTGAGCGGCGGCGTCGCCTCCTCCTACCAGTCGCGCGACCCCTGGCCGATCT
>DASVWP010000123.1:0-8674 GCA_036393155.1 Solirubrobacterales bacterium
CACCGCCGGAGCGCTCGGCGAGGAAAGCGAGCGCGACCGGCTCGATCCGAGCCGGGTCGCCGCACTCCCCTCGCGCGAGCGCCCGGTCGAGCAGGACTCTCACCTCGTCGGGGCCGAGCGGATCGAGCTCGTACACGTGCGTGCGGGAGAGCAGGGCCGAGTTGACCTCGAAGTACGGGTTCTCCGTCGTCGCGCCGATGAGCGTCACCAGGCCGTCCTCAACCGCCGGGAGCAGCGCGTCCTGCTGGGCCTTGTTGAAACGGTGGATCTCGTCGAGGAAGAGGATCGTCGGGCGGCCGGAGCCGCGGCGCCGCTCGCGGGCGCGCTCGATCACCCCGCGGATCTCGGCTTTGCCGGCGTTGACCGCCGACTCCTCCTCGAAGGCTCCCTCGGCGCCGGCGGCGGCGATCCGCGCCAGCGTCGTCTTCCCCGCCCCCGGCGGCCCGTAGAGGATCGCGCTGTGCGGCTTGCCCGACTCGATCGCCGTGCGCAGCGCCGAGCCCGGTCCGAGCACGTGCTCCTGCCCGATCACCTCATCGAGCGAGCGCGGCCGCATCCGCACCGCCAGCGGCGCGTCGGCCGGCGGCGCTTCCGCTGCCGCAGGCGCAGTGCGCTCGTCCGGCCCGGTGTCGAACAGCTGGTCGGCCACTGAGCGGAGTATGAGGGAGCCGGCCGGCTCGTCCCACCCGGCCCGGGCAAGGCCCCTAAACTCGGCCCATGGAGAGCGCTACGGCAGTACCCGAGTCCGCGTCAACCTCGACCCTGGAGTCGTACAACCCGGCGACCGGCGAGCTGGTCGGCTCGGTGCCGACGATCACGCCGGAGCAGGTCCAGGCGGTCGTCGACGACGTCGCCAGGATTCAGCCGGCCTGGGCCGAGCTGCCGCTGAAGACGCGCGCCGCCTACATGCGCCGCGCCGCCGAGGCGCTGCTCGACGACATCGACGAGGTCGCCGAGCTGCTGGTCCGCGAGCAGGGCAAGCCGCGCACCGAGGCCTACACGATGGAGCTGCTGCCGACCGTGGACGCGCTGCACTGGTGCGCCAAGGCCGGCCAGAAGGTGCTGGGAAACGAGAAGGTGCGGATGACGCAGGCCTTCACGCTTTCCAAGAGCGCCCACTTCTCCTATGAGCCGATCGGCGTGGTCGGCGTCATCGCGCCCTGGAACTACCCCTGGTCGATCCCCTTCGGCGAGGTGGCGATCGCCCTGATGGCGGGCAACGGCGTGGTGCTGAAGCCGGCCAGCCTGACGCCGCTGCTGGGCGAGCGAATCCGCCAGGTCTTCGAGAAGGCCGGCTTCCCCGAGGGCCTGGTCCGCGTGGTCCACGGCGGCGGCGCGGTCGGCGAGGCGCTGGCGCGCTCCAGCGCCGGCAAGATCTTCTTCACCGGCTCCGTCGAGGTCGGCCGCCACGTCGGCGAGGTCTGCGCGAGCGAGCTGAAGGGCAGCGTCCTGGAGCTCGGCGGCAAGGACCCGATGATCGTCTGCGCCGACGCCGACCTCTCCAACGCCGTCTCCGGCGCGATCTGGGGCGGCTTCGCCAACGCCGGGCAGACCTGCTCGGGGATCGAGCGCGTCTACGTGACGCGCGAGGTCGCCGACCGCTTCGTCGAGGGCGTCGCCCGCGAGGCCCAGGCATTGAAGCTCGGCAACCCGCTGGAGTGGGAGACCGCGATCGGGCCGATGACCTCCGAGGGCCAGTACGAGATCGTCGTCGAACTGATCGAGGACGCGGTCGCCAGCGGCGCCACCAAGCTCTGCGGCGGCCCGACCGAGCTGCCCGGCCTGCCGGGCAAGTTCATCGCCCCGACCGTGCTCACCGGGGTCACCCACGAGATGCGGATCATGAAGGAGGAGATCTTCGGCCCGGTGCTGCCGATCGTCGTCGTCGACTCCGAGCAGGAGGCGATCGAGCTCGCCAACGACTCCGAGTTCGGGCTCGGGGCCTCGGTCTGGACCAAGGACCGCCAGCGCGGGGAACGGATCGCCCGCCGGATCGAATCCGGGATGGTCTGGATCAACGACCACTCCTTCAGCCACGGCGCCTGCCAGTGCTCCTGGGGCGGCGTCAAGGACTCCGGCCTCGGCCGCTCACACTCCAAATTCGGCTTCTACGAGTGCGTGAACATCAAGATGAACGCCTGGGAGCCCGGGCTCGCCCGCGACTTCTGGTGGCATCCCTACGACCGCACGCTGGGCGAAGCGGTCCGCGCCTCGGCGAAGGCCCTCTACGGCAAGGGCGCGGTGCGCACCCAGGCCCTGCGGGAGGGCGCCGGCCCGCTGCTGGCGGTCGGCCGGCGCACCCTCCGCAAGCGCCGCTGAGCGGCGCGCTGGGTCAGATCAGGAATTCGCCCCGACCACGCGCGATTTCGCCGCCTGGCACACGTAGATCGTGCCGGCAGTGCCTTCGGGCTCCCGGTGGACCTTCGCGTAGAAGTGGGCCAGCGAGATCCCGGCCGAGCCCTGGGGGACGATGCTCCACTTGCCCTTCAGGTTGGTCCTGGTCTCGCCGACAGCCTGGTCGGGACCGCCGCTGACGACCTTGTAGAGGATGACTTTGCGCTCCTGTGCGCACGGCGTGTAGGTCGGGGAGGTCACCTTGCCGGTGAAGCGCAGGTTGTTGCTGGCGATCGAGACCTTGCTCGGGACCTTGATCGTGCGGGTGGCGCCGGCGGCGCCGGCGAGGAGCCCGACGGCGGCGGCGATCACGGCCGTCGCGGCGAGCGCCTTGGTGAGTCTGGGCATGCGGTTCCTCCTGGGGGTAGTGACGCGGGCGCGGAAGCGTATTGCGGCGCCGCCCGCCTGGCGCGGATCGGAGCCTGGATGAACGCAACGCTTCACAATCCCCGCCAATGGCCGCCGAGCAGGAGAAAGCCGGGCCCGCGATCGCCGTCGCCGGGCTGCGGCGCGAGTACGGCGAGCGCACCGCCCTGTCCGGGGTCGACTTCGAGCTGCGGGCCGGCGAGTCGATGGTCGTCCTGGGACCGAACGGGGCCGGCAAGACGACGCTGCTGCGGATCCTCGCGACGCTGCTGCGGCCGAGCGGCGGCGAGGTGCGGGTGCTCGGCTGCTCGCTGCCGCGCGAGGCCTGGAAGCTGCGCGGCCGGATCGGCTACCTCGGCCACGAACCGCTGCTCTACCGCGACCTCTCCGGGCGCGAGAACCTGCGCTTCCACGCCCGCCTGCACGGGATCGAGCGGGCCGCGGCCGAGGAACGGATCGGCGAGCTGCTCGCCGCCGCCGGGATGGCCCAGCGGGCCGACGAGCGGGTCGTGGAGCTCTCGGCCGGGATGCGGCAGCGGCTGGCGATCTGCCGCTGCGTCCTGCACCGGCCCGCCGTGCTGCTGCTCGACGAGCCGGACTCCAACCTCGACGCCGAGGGCCGCCAGCTGGCCCAGGGCCTGATCGGCCCCGATGCCGAGCGGGCCCGGGTCATCGTCACCCACGACCCCGAGCGCTTCCTGCCGGAGGCCGACCGGGTGCTGCGCCTGGGGATCGGCGAGATGGCGACGGTCTCGTGACCTCCTCGCGCGCCGCCTTCGCGGCGATCCTCGGCAAGGACCTGCGCTCGGAGCTGCGGACGCTGCAGTCGCTACCGGCGATGGCCCTGTTCTCGGTCACCACCTTCGTCATCTTCCGCTTCGGCCTCGACCGCACCAGCCTCTCGGGCAGCCTCGCCGCCGGCGTGCTCTGGGCGACGCTGCTGTTCGCCGCGGTGCTGGGAATCAATCGCCTGTTCGTCGCCGAGCGCGAGGAGGGCGGCTTCGACGCGATTCGCCTGGCGCCGATCGACCGCAGCGTGCTGTTCGCCGCCAAGGCGGCGGCGCTGCTCGTCTACCTGCTGGCCCTGGAGCTGATCGCGGTGCCGATCTTCGCCCTCTTCTTCCTCGACTCCCCGGCGGCGCTCGGCCCGCTGGTCGCCGTGCTGGCGCTGACCGACCTCGGGCTCGCCGCCACGGGCACCCTGATCTCCTCGATGGCGGTCAACTCGAGCGCCCGCGACCTGCTGGTGCCGCTGGTCCTGCTGCCCCTCGTGGTACCGCTCATGATCGCCGCGACCGGGGCCACCGAGCCGCTGATGGCGCTGGGCGGACCCGGTTACCACCCCTTCGGAACCTGGCTCGCGGTGCTGGCGCTATACGATCTGATCTTCGCCCTCTTGGGCTACGCGGTGTTCGACTTCCTCCTGGAGGACTGAGCCGCCGGACGCCGTGTCCCTTCCCCACCGCGAAGCATGTACGGCAAAGGACTGAGACCACTTTCGATCGCCACCGTGGCGATGCTTGCCGTGGCCTTCTCGCTGGTCTTCTTCTACGCCCCGCTGGACGCCGACCAGGGCTTCGTCCAGAAGATCTTCTACCTGCACGTGCCGCTGGCGATCACCGCGCTGGTCGGCTTCGTGGTCGGCGGGATCTTCGCGATCGCCCACCTGCGCAGCGGCAACAGCAAGTGGGACGCCTACTCCTACGTCTCGATCCACATGTCGGTGATCTTCGGCGTCGGGGTGCTGCTGACCGGCTCGATCTGGGCCAAGGCCTCCTGGGGCCACTGGTGGGTCTGGGACGAGCCGACGCTGGTCAGCTTCCTGATCGTCTTCCTGATGTACGCGACCTACTACCCGTTCCGCTACGCGATCGAGGACCGCGAGCGCCAGGCCCGCTACGCCTCGGTCTTCGCGATCACCGCGGGGGCCTTCGTGCCGCTCAACTTCATGGCCGTGCGGATGGCGCAGAGCCTGGTCCACCCGCGCGTCTTCGGGGTCGCGAACGGCGGCCTGCCGGGGTCGATGCTCTTCACCTTCCTCTGCTGCCTGGCGGCGGTCGCCCTGCTCTGGGTGACCCTGGTCAAGTTCGAGCTGGCGGCGAAGAGCGCCTCCGGCCAGGTCAAGCGGCTGCGCCGCGCCCTCGACGCGCCGACCTCGGGCGCCCGCTCGCGAATCGCCCCGGAGGTGAGCTGATGCTGAACCTGCTGGCCGAGGCCCCGGCGCTGCCGCTCGGCGAAGCCGGCAAGTACGTGGCCGGCGCCTACATGGTCTTCCTCGTGCTGCTGGTCGTCTACGTGGCGATCATGGCGGCGAAAGTGCAGCGGATCGAGCGCGACCTGCGCGACCTCGCCGGCTTTGCCGAGCAGCGCAAGAGCGATGACGAGCGCGAGGAGGTGAGCGCCTGATGGCCGACGAGCTGCTCGCCCTCGGCGTATCCCACAAGACCGCGCCGCTGGACCTGCGCGAGCGCCTCTCGCTGACCGAGGGCCGCGCCGTCTCCACCCTGCGCGAGCTGACCGAGGCCAGCGGGATCGCCGAGGCGGCGGCGATCTCGACCTGCAACCGCACCGAGCTCTACCTGATCGTCTCCGACTCCGTCGAGGCCGAGTCGACAGCGCTCGGCGTGCTCAGCCGCCAGGCGGAGATCCGCCCCACCGAGCTGCTGGGCCACCTCTACTCGCTGCGCTCGACCGAGGCGGCGCGCCACCTGCTGCGGGTCACCGCCGGCCTGGACTCGATGATCGTCGGCGAGGCGGAGATCCAGGGCCAGGTCAAACGCGCCTACGAGCTGGCGCTCGTCGAGGGCGTCACCGGACCGGTTCTCAACCGCCTCTTCCGCGCCGCGCTGACCGCCGGCGGCCGTGCCCGCGAGGAGACCGGGATCAGCGAGAAGGGGGTCTCGATCCCGTCGGTCGCGGTCGAGCTGGCGCGCCGCGCGCTCGGCGACCTCTCCGACCGCCAGGTGCTGATGGTCGGCGCCGGCGAGACCGCCGAGCTGGTCGCCCGCGCGCTGACCGCCCGCGGCGTGCACGCGGTCTTCGTCGCCAACCGCCACTACGACCGGGCGATCGGGCTCGCCCAGCGCTTCGAGGGCACCGCGGTGCGCTTCGAGGCGCTGCCCGAGCAGCTGCAGGACGTCGACGTCGTCGTCTCGGCGACCAACTCCCCCCACCACATCGTCGAGCGCGACGGGATCGCCCAGGTGATGCAGGCCCGCCAGGGCCGGCCGCTGCTGGCGATCGACCTGGCGGTGCCGCGCGACATCGAGCCGGACTGCCGCGAGGTCGAGGGGGTCAGCGTCTTCGACATCGACGACGTGCAGAAGATCGTCGAACGCAACGCCAGCGGCCGCGAGGCCGAGGCGAAGCGGGCGGAGCGGATCATCGAGGGCGAGCTCGACCGCTTCGAGCGCTGGCTCGCCTCGCTGGAGGTGCTGCCGACGATCGCCGCCCTGCGCGAGCGCGGCGACGAGGTGGTGCGCCGGGTGCTGGCCGAGAACGAGAACCGCTGGGAGAGCCTCAGCGAGGCCGACCGCGAGCGGATGGAGGCGATGGCCAGGGCCGTCGCCTCGCGCCTGCTGCACGAGCCGACGCTGCGGATCCGCCGCGCCGCCGGCGACGAGGACGCCTACAGCCACGTCAGCGCCCTGCGCGAGCTGTTCGGGCTCGACGCCGAGACCGAGCCCGAGGGCCAACAGACGAACGTGACCGAGCTCCGCCGCAGGCAGGGCTAGGCGTTGCGGATCGCCACGCGCGGCAGCACGCTGGCCCTGACCCAGGCGGGCCTGGTCGCCGAGATGCTGGGCGGGGCGGAGCTGGTCGAGGCCTCCTCCGACGGCGAGCCGGGCGACAAGTCGCGCTTCGTGCGCGGGGTCGAGCGGGCGCTGCTGGCCGGTGAGGCGGAGGTCGGCGTGCACTCGGCCAAGGATCTTCCCGGCGAGCTGCCGGAGGGCCTGGAGATCGCCGCGGTGCCGCGGCGCGAGGACCCGCTCGACGTCTGGATCGGCGCCGGCGACTCGCTCGCCGAGGCGCCCGAGGGGGCCCGGGTCGGCACCGCCAGTCTGCGCCGGCGCTCCCAGCTGCTGGCGGCCCGGCCCGACCTGCGGGTCTGCGAGCTGCACGGCAACGTCGACACGCGGCTGCGCAAGCTGGCCGAGGGCGACCTCGACGCGATCGTCCTCGCCGCCGCCGGGCTGCGCCGCCTGGGGCGCGAGTCGGAGGTCGGCTTCGCGATCCCGGCCGCGGAGATGGTCCCCGCCCCGGGCCAGGGGGCGCTGGCGATCCAGGTCCGGGCCGGCGACGAGGAGACGCTGGCCGCGGTGGACCGGCTCACCGACCTCGAGGCGATGCGCGAGCTGACCGCCGAGCGGGCGGCGGTGGCGCCGCTGGGAGCGAGCTGCGCGACCCCGGTCGGCGTCCACGCCCGGGTCGACGGGGAGCGGCTGAGGATCGAGGCCTTCGTCGGTCTCCCCGACGGCAGCGAGTGGCTGCGCGACAGCCTCGAGGCCGATGCCGCCGAGCCGGTCCTCGCCGGCTTCGCGCTCGCCGAGCGCCTGCTCGCCGCCGGCGCGCGGGAGCTACTCGAACGCGCCGAGGCGATGTCGTGAAAGCGGTGTGCGAAAACCGGACGATGTCCGGAAAAGGAACAGCGCTGTGAGCGCACGCAAGGGAGTCGTCTACCTGGTCGGCACGGGGCCGGGCGACCCGGGCCTGATGACCGCCCGCTCGCTGGAGCTGATCGCCGAGGCCGACGCCGTCTTCTACGACCGACTGATCCCGCCGGGCGCCCTCGGCGGCGCCCGCGAGGACGCCGAGCTCGTCTACGTCGGCAAGCAGCCGGGCGCGCCCTCGGTGCCGCAGGAGGAGATCGGCGAGCGGCTGATCGCCGCGGCGCGGGAAGGGCGCAGCGTCGTCCGGCTGAAGGGCGGCGACCCCTTCGTCTTCGGTCGCGGCGGCGAGGAGGGCGAAGCGCTGCGCGAGGCCGGGGTCGAGTTCGAGGTCGTGCCCGGGATCACCGCCGGTGTCGCCGCCACCGCCTACGCCGGCATCCCCGTCACCCACCGCGACGACGCCTCCGCGGTCGCCTTCGTCACCGGCCACGAGGACCCGGCCAAGGAGGAGACCGCGCTCGACTGGGACGCCCTCGCCCGCTTTCCCGGCACCCTCGTCTTCTACATGGGCGTCAAGCGGCTGCCCGAGAACGCCGCCTCGCTGATCGCCGCCGGCCGTGACCCCGAACAGCCGGCGGCGGCGATCGAACGCGGCACCTGGCCCGGCCAGCGCACGGTCGGCGCCACCCTGGAGACGCTTGCGGAGGCCGTCGAGCGCGAGGAGGTCCGGGCGCCGGCGCTGATCGTGGTCGGTCCGGTCGCCGCCCGCCGCGAGCAGCTCGCCTGGCTGGAGCGGCGGCCGCTGCACGGCCGGCGGGTGATCGTCACCCGGGCCCGCGCCCAGGCCAGCGGCCTGGCGAAGATCTTGCGCGAGCTCGGCGCCGAGGTGGTCGAGCTGCCGGCGATCCGGGTCGAGCCACGGATCGACAGCGAGGCGGTGCGGGAGGCGGTGGCGCGGATCGGCGAGTACTCGCTGGTCTGCCTGACCAGCCCCAACGGGGTGCGGCTGCTGTTCGAGGCGCTGGCGGCGGCCGGGCTCGACGCGCGGGCGCTGGGTGGAGGGACGGAAAAGATGCAGGTAGGGGAGGTGGCGAGCGGAGCGGGGTCGGCCGGGACGGTCATCGCGGCGATTGGGCCGGGCACGGCGCGCGCGCTGACGAGGCACGGGATTCGGGCGGACATCGTCCCGGAGCGATTCGTCGCCGAGTCGCTGGTCGGGGCGCTGGAGGAGGTCGATGTGGCCGGGAAGCGGGTGCTGATCGCCCGCGCCGCCGAGGCTCGCGCGGTGCTGCCGGAGGCGCTGC
>DASVWP010000124.1:0-5280 GCA_036393155.1 Solirubrobacterales bacterium
GGCGAGCTGAGCGCCGCCGACGTGGCGATCTGGGTTGGGCTCCACCCCGAGGAGGTGCCGACCGCCAACGACGGGTTCGAGTGGATCGCTCTGACGCTCGAATGAGCGCCGAATCATCCCCTACATGCCGAACTCGACCGATGGCGGGGTCGGCCGTTGCGGCGCCGGCGCCGGCGCGGGGCTTTCGCTTGCTTCGGGCTGGGGCGCCGGAGCTGCTTCCGGCGCGGGGGCCACTTCGGCCGCCGGCTCGCCGATCGGTTCGGGGGCCGGCGCCGGCCTGCGCTCGTGACTTGGCGCGCTCGCCTTTCGAGGCTCCCGCTTCCTTCGCTCGAGCTTCGGCTTGCGCCTGCGCTTGAGGGCGGAACCGGGAGCCCGCCGCGGCCGGGGTCGACGCGGCTTCGCCATCTGCCGGGGCGCGCTGGCAGCCGCCGGAACAAGGACCGCGCTGCTCGGCTCCCTCCTCGCTGCAGAGCCACCCCCTGCGATCGAGGAGACGACGACCAGGAGGACGAGGAGTGCGACGCCGATCGCCATCGCACGACGCGCCAGCCGTGGCAACTGCGGCCGGCGCGGGGGCCGGGGCTCGGGCGGCTGGGACGTCAGCCCCGACCCGAGAGCCACCGTATCGTCGCCCCACGATTTCTCAGTCGCCATGATCGCTCCCTTCTGCCAGTGCGGTTAGCTCGGAGTCCTCGAACCAGGGGCGCAGGCTGAGCTGCGCCGGGGGTAGATGGCCGTAGACGAGCAGCGCGCTTCCCGGACGCGCCCCTCGCACCACGTTTGCCGGCGCGAGGTCGCGGTAGTCGCTTGAGACGGTTGCCGTGCGCCTTCCCTGCTCGCCGGCCGTCTCGCTGCGCTGGCGAAACTCGCCGTCGCCGATCACCTGACTGACGTAGCGCAGGGTTTCGGGGTCGGCGATCCCCGAGGCGAAGACCTTGGCGCGGTGGTTGTTGACGATCGTCTCCGCGCGAGCGCCGTAGCGCGCCCTGACCTGCGCCAAGTCCTGAAAGACGGTGACGAGCTGGATGCCCTGACCGGCCCCGGTCGATGCCACCACATCGAGGTCGGGCATCGGCGCGATGTTCGCCGCCTCGTCGAGCACGATCAGCAGCGGCGGGTCGATCGGCTTCCCGCTCTGGGCGGAGCACTCATAGACCACCGCGACCAGCTCGCAGAGCATGGCGGCGAACACGGTGCGCAACCGCTCCTGCTCGTGGGCCGGAGCGCAGAGATAGAGGGTGTTGCAGGCGCCACCCAGCAGCTCGGCTGGCGTGTACTCGGGGGCCGAGCTCGCGTCAAGGACGCGAGGGTCAGCGTAGGCGCCAAGGATGGTCTCGGCCGTGGTGTAGATCGAGCTGCGCTGGCGCTCCTCGCGGTTCCAGTTCGCCGCCCAGGCGCTTTGTGCGTCCTTCGATCCAGACTCGGCGAGCAGATCGCTGACCGTCTCCTCGGCGTCGGGGCCGTCGTTCAGCCAGCGGATCACCTCGGCCATCTGCTTGCCGCTCGCCGCCGCCGCGTAGAGCAGCGGCGCGATCAGCTTCTCGGCGGCCGAGTACCAGAAGTCGGCATCTTCCAGACCGCCGGCCCCGGCGGCGCGCGCGGAGGTCGCAAGCCAGTGGGCGGCGCGCATCGCGCCCCGCCAGCTCCCGCAGGCTGATAGCGGCGTCGCCTTCACCGACTCGATCCCGGTCACCCCGGCCGGGTCGAAGACCATCGCCTTCCCGCAGGATTCCCGCTGGGCGAGCGTGCGCAGGAGCAGATCGCTCTTGACGCTCGCCGCCACCACCGGCCCCTGCCACTCAAGCACCGAGGGGATCGCGAAGCCCGAGGTCTTGAGGCTGATCGTGCTCGGCCCCACGACGACCACGGAGGCCCGCCGCTCGGCGGCGATCAGCCGCCGTCCGTGGCGCCCGAGAACCAGGCGCCCCGGCTCCGGCGCGGCCAGCTCAAGGGAGCGAAGGTCGCGCCGGGCGGCCCACCTGGCGCCCTGGGCGCGGCGCTGGCGGGCGCCCCGGCCCTCGATGAGGTGGCGATCGAGAAGGTGAAGGCAGAGGAGCACCACACCCAGGACGGCGGCGATCGCCAGGCCGGCGGCACTCACGCCACTTCACCTCGCGCCACGCGCTCGGCAACGTCGCGATGCGCCAGAAGCCAGCCCTCGGGAGCCGGGGGCTCCCCGCCGCTGCATCCCTGCGCTCCCTGCCCGGCCTGCATCCGCGCATCGGTGTCCACTAGCGCCGCCTCGACCGTCGAGATGCGGTGCTGCACGAGGAAGGAGCGCCGCCCGACGATCCAAAGCGCCTCGCCGCGGCGCAGCGTCGGCACCACTTCAGCCTCCATCGCGCTCAGCCCGAGGAGGTTGCGCAAGCCCTCGATCTGATCGGGGGGCTGGGCGAGGATCACCTTCGTATCGGCGTCGGCGATCAGCCCCTCGGCGATCCGCGCCTCGCGCGATCCCGCCGCGCCCGCGGCGCCGAGGTCACTGAGCCGGTGCAGGGCGATGATGTTCTGCACCCCGTGGGCGCGGGAGAGCTTGAAGGAGCGTTGCAGCCATTCGGCGACCCCGAGGTCGGCGGTGATGCGCCATGCCTCATCAACTGCGACGATGACCTTCGCGCCGCCGACGCCGCCAGTATCGGCGGCGCGCTTTCGCTCCATCACGACGCCTTGCAGCCAGGCCGCCGCGCAGGCCATGAGGATCCCCAGCGCCGAGGAGTCCTGCACCGCGGAGAGGTCGAGCACGACCAGGCGCGCGCCGAGGTCAAGGCCCGGCGAGGTCTGACCGTCGAACATGCCGCGTAGATCGCCCTGGCAGAGGCGCTGTAGGGCGAGGGCGACCTGCCGCGTCGCCTCGGCGAAGGCGCCAGGCTCCATGACCAGCTCCGCGGTCATCGCCTCCACCGGGTGCAGCAGCGCCTCGACCACCTCGGGCAAGGTCGGCTCCTCGCCCGCCGCTTCGCTGACGACCCGTAGGGCGACGCGCAGGCCCCCGTCCTCCTCGGGGGAAAGCTCGCGCCGCAGCGCCGCCGCGGCCACCGAGCGCAGGAGGCTTAGCTGAGCCTCGCGGCCCATCCGCGAGCTGATCGCGTTCAGCCGCACCTCCCCGCCGGGCACCAGGGCGATCACCGAGCCGCCCAGGGCGCGGGCCAGCGGCGCGAACTCGCCCTTGGGATCGAGAACCCAAGCCTCGCGGCCGAAGACGTGTTGGCGGGCGATGTAGGTCTTCAGCAGAGCTGACTTGCCCCTCCCGAGCTGGCCGACGATCAGCATGTTCGGGCCGGTCAGCACACCCGTCCCGTAGGCGGCCCAGGGATCGAACAGGAAGGCGCCGCCGCAGGCGTCGCGGCCGATGTAGCACCCCGGAGCGCCAAGGCCGCCCTCGGCGAGGAACGGATAGGCCGCCTGGGCGTGGGCGGTCGTCGCGGCGTGGCCGGGCCGCTCGGCCCGGTAGCCGCCGCGGGCGCCGAGCAAGCTCACCGCAGCCCCCGACACAGCGGCAGCGTGAAGGTGAACCCTGCTTCCTGCTCCCCGTAGAGACGTTGCAGCTCAAGGCGCGAGAGCGCGGCGGCGTGCTCAACCTCCGTCCCGGTGCGCTCAAGCTCGGCGGCGCTTTGAGCCGAGACGGTGACGTAGCCGGCGAAGCGCATCTCGGCGTGACCGTCTGCAAGCTCCTCCTCTTTTCGCGCGGCGGCCTGCGCTCGCCGCGCGATCCGCGCCGTGGTCATAAAGCCCTGGCGCTCGCGCGCCAGCTCCTCGGCCACCTCGGCGGTGCGCTGCGCCTCGGCCTTGCGGATCGCCACCGAGGGGGCGATCGGCTCGATGCAGACCGCGACGGTGCGAAGGGTCGTCGTTTGCATCAGCAGCGGCGTCAGGAACGCGGGGCCGACGTCGACCCTCGGCCACCCCGCGATCCAGAACGTCGCGTGATGAGCGGAGTCCGTGCGGTAGGTGCTCCAGCTCCCCTCATCGGCCAGCGGCCCCATGAGCGCCGGATCGACCCCAGCGCGCTCGGGATCGCCGAGGGCAGCGCGAGCGCGGCCCTGGCGCCCGAAGGGGTCAAAGGCGTCGCGGATCGCCTCCGCGTAGCGGCGAGGCCGAAGCAGCCCGAAGACCGACACCTCGGCGATCGACAGCCGCTCGGCGAGACCCTCTGCCTCGCGCAGGAGCAGCTCGCACGCCGCCTGCTCACCGCCGCCCATGCGGCGCAGCTCGCGGGCCGCCCGGCGCTCCTCGATCTGAAGGCACAGAAGAATCTCGTGCTCCTGGGTCGCGGGGGCGGCGGCCTCGACCAGCTCGATGTAGCTGGCGACCAGGCCCGACTCGAAAGGCACCGAGCGGTCACGCTCGGCCTGCAGGTAGCCCGCCAGCTCGTCACCCTGGGCGGGCAAGGTGCGCTCGATCCACTGCAGCCGCCGCACCGGCCCGCCGTCGCGGGCAAGGCTCGCCAGCACCGAGCCCCAGGCGTCTAGCTTTCGCTCCTGCTCGCCGGAGTCGAGCAGTCCGAAGGCACCGGCCCTGACCGCCAGGGCGGCGGTGTAGGTGCCGGCGCCGCGGTCGTGAAGCACGCCGATGCGATCGGAGCCATAGGGCACCTCAAGCATCCGCAGGCCGGCGAGCGCTGGCGGCAGGGAGGGCTCGCCGATCAGCTCGCCGTCCGGCCCGCCGCTCACCCCGGCCGCGGGGCTCGCCGAGCGATACCCCCGGCGCTCCTCGCGCGAGCGGAGCGCCCACCGGCCCGCGATCGGCGCCCAGGACTCAAGGGTGCGCCCCTCGAAGGGAAGGAGCACCGAGACGCTCGCGGCGCCGAACAGCACCGCCGCCACGACCAGGCCCGCCCAGCTTCGCAGCACATACAGCGCGCCCAGCCCGAGCGCCGCCGCGCCAGCCAGCACCGCTACCTGCCCGAAGCGCAGCGGCCCGACTACGCCGCGCTGCTCAAGCGGCCCGAAGCGATGGCGCCGCGCGCTCACTTTGCGCCCCTGCCTTTCGCGGCGTCAGGGCTCGGCGCGCTTGCACCGCTCCCCGGCCGCGGAGGCTTCGCCTCCCCTTGCGGAGCTGCGCCCCCGCTCGCCTTCGCCGGCTGCGCCGCCGCGGGGCTCGCGGCCGGCGCCTCGGGCGCCTCGCCCGAGGGCGCCGCGGCGCTTGGGCGCGGAGCGGGACCGCCGGGGGTTTCGGCCGGCGCCTTTCCGGCTAGGTTCGCGGTGGGCACCGGGGAAGCGGACTGGCCCGCACCACCTCCCTCCCCGGTGCCCGCCTTCGCCGTCGCGCTCGCGCCGAGCC
>DASVWP010000125.1:0-17298 GCA_036393155.1 Solirubrobacterales bacterium
AGCTGGGCGGTGCTGGGGGCGCGCTTGCTCACTTGCCGCTCGTCCTAGCTTCTTCACAAGTCCCGCTTGCGGTCGGGAAGGAAACTGGGATTTCGGTATTGCGCGGCAGGTTTATCAGCTGCAGAAGAGTCTTCAAATAGGGATGGCCCTTGAGGTTCTGGTCTTGGGCAAACCGGAACGCGAGGTCGCTGCCCGTACAGCTGATCATCGTCAGGCCGCGAAGAATCGGGCCACCAGCGTCCTGCAGGTTGAAAGACGTGTTGAAGTCGTGGTTCAGCCAGGGCAGGTAGAAGAGGTAGCTCTGTTTCGAGCCCTTCGGCTTGTAGGCGAGCTCATTCAGGAACGAGTTGAACCCGTGCAGTGAGTTGCCGAAGGCCCGGATGCTGGTTTCGAAGGGCTTCGCCGCTTCCGCGGTGTGGGTGAGCAGGGGCCGCACTTCGCGGGTGAAGGGGCGGATCTGGTCGCGGATCGGGGCGGTGGTCTGGCTGAACAGCCGCTCGAGCGCCTTGAAGGCCGGGGTCGAGGCCTGCGCCTGCGGGATCAGCTTGGTCAGCGCCGGATAGGACACCTGGGAGAAGCGGTTGGAGCTGGCGAGGCCGGATTCGGCGGCGCGCAGGGTCGACGGCAGCTCGCGGAACGCCTGCTGGATCGAGGCCTGCTGGTTGGCGAAGTTGCCGAGGGCGGCATCGGAGGAGCTGATGAAGCGCTGGATCTCGGCGTCGTGGCGAGAGAGTTCGCCAGTCAGCTGCCCGAAGTCGTGGATCACCTTGGAGAGCGCCCGGTGGCGCGCCGCGACGGCCCGGTTGAGCTTCGCCGTGTAGTGGACGCAGGGCTGGAAGCGCCGCAGGGCATTGCCGAGCTGGACCCCGCGGCCGCCGATCCCCTGAGCGCCGCCGGCGACCAGCAGCTGGATGTACTGGCGGGTGTCGGCGTCCAGCGAGGCGAGGAACTGGTCCAGGTTGGTGTTCGGTTCGGTCTGGGCGAGGGTGAAGTGGGCCCCGTTTTCGATCGTCTTCCTACCGGTCCCCGGTTCGACCTCGACCACCATGTCGTTGAGGCCGGTTTTCGGCCGCAGCAGGAAGCTGGCGTCGGGGTGCAGCAGCTTCATGTACTGCGGCTTGATGTCCATGCCGACGACGGCGTGGCCGTCTTCGAGGTTGACCGAGCTGACCTTGCCGATTTCGATTCCGGCGACGTCGACCGACTGGCCCTGGCCGGGGGTGACCGCCTGCGCGGTCGAGAACTCGGCGCTGATGTGGTCGAATTCTTCGCCGACGAAGGGCAGCCACGAGGGCAGCGAAGCCTTCTGCTGGGTGAAGATCCCGAGCATCATCACGATGCCGGCGATCGCCAGGACGATGATCGCGATCGTGTCCTTGCGGTGGCCGCGGGCCTGGCGGGTGATCCAGGCCCTGAAGTGGGTCCAGCGCCCGACCTTCGGCGTGCCGTCGCTCATGGGTTCACCCCCGCCGTGGAGGGAGAAGGCGGACCGACCTGACCGAGCGGCCCGTTCACTTCGGGGACCGGGTTGGTGTCGCAGCGCACTTCCGGCTTCAGCGGCGGCTTGCCCCCAAGCTGTGGCTGGGTTCCCAGCGGCTCTTCGATCGTGTGGGCGTAGTTGATCCCGTCGCTCAGGGTGGCGGGATTGTGGAACGGATTTGGTTCCCCGACCAGCACCGGGCCGCCCCCGATTTGAGCCCGCGCGTAGGGTCCGTTCCCGTCGAAGTTCTGGACGTCGCCGGCGAAGTTCACGAGGTTGTAGAGGAACTCGCGATAGTTGGGGCCACCGGTGCTGAACTTGTCGTTGATCACCTCGTTGCCGGTCGGAACCATCACCTGGGTGGTGCAGACGCTGAGCCGGTTGAGCTCGGGCAGCGCCGATTCCTTGCCCGCCTGGGCGGAGCCGGCGAGGCCCGGGGTCGCTTCGCTCAGCAGCTTCGCGAGGCCGCCGCCCTCCTTGGCCGAGAGCAGCGGTCGAACCTGGGCGAGGAAGGGTTTGGAGGCGCTGATCAGGCCCGGCAGCTGTTCGATCGCCGGCGTCAGCTCGATCGCGTAGGTGCGCAGCGGCGGCAGGGTGCGGTTGAGGCTGACCAGCGAGGAGTGGGCGATCCGCAGGGTCGGGGCCAGGAGGTGGATCGTGGTCGAGAGATTGGTCGACTGCGCCGCCAGGGCGCCGGTGAAGACGTTGAAGTTGTCGATCAGGCCCTGCAGGTCAGATTCGCGGCTGGCCAGGGCGCCGAAGGTGCGGCCGGCGCTGGAGACCAGGCGCGAGAGGTCCCTCTGTTCGGTGCCGAGGAAGGCGTTGGTGACCTGGGCGCCGTAGCGGCCGGCCGCGCCCCCGTATTTGAAGGCCCCGTTCAGCGCTTCGGCGCCCGTCTTGCCTTTCACCTCGGGCAGTTGGGTGAGGTCTTCGGCGGCGCTCGGTTCGTGGGTCAGCGCGGTGCCGTAGCTCTCCAGCAGCCGGCTGAGGTCGGCGCGGACCGGTGACTGCAGCGCGGTCAGCACCTGGTCGAGCTGCACGGCGGTGGAGGTGCGGCTGACCGGGATCGTGCCGCCGCTGCCGAGTTCCGGCGCGCTCGGGCTGCCTGGGTCGAGTTCGATGAAGAAGTTGCCCTCGAGGAAGATCCGCGGCCGGATCGAGGCGAAGGCGTCTTCGTGGATCGGCCGGCCGGAGCCGTCGACGGTGAAGGTGACCTTGGTCGCGTTGCCGTCGCGTTCGGTCGAGACGACCTTGCCGACGTCGACGCCGGCGATCCGCACCGGCGAGTTCAGCGCGATGTTGGCGGAGTTGGCGAAGGTGGCGTTGACCGTGTAGCCGTAGCCGGTGAACGGCACGTGGCCGGTGAAGGCCAGATAGGGGCCGAGCGTGAAGACGAGGATGAAGACGATCGCGATCGTCACGTTGCTGGGCCGCCACTTGATGCGGCGGTTGGTCGCGCCCTGCCGGATGTCTCGCTCGGGCAGCCGGGTCACTTCTTCTTTTCCTGTTCTTCGGCCTGGGGCCCACGGGTAGTGGTCCCCCAGAGTTCCTTTGCATGGCCGATAACGGTTTCCCCCGTGGCGTACTTCTCGTTGCCGGCTTCGCAGACCCCGCCTTGCCCAGGTGCAGCCGTCTGCGGGAAGGGATTGAAGTGAAGGTGGTTTTCCTTGGAGGACGGATCGTTCGCCGGTGCGCTGGCCTGACCGCTCTCGCTGTTGGGACCCTCGGGGGGACCGGACGCGTAGGAGAGGAATTGCAGCCAGTTACCCTCCGAGTTGCCCTGACTCGACGCATTGGCAACCTCTCGGAAGGTGAGAGTCAAGTAGTTGCAGAGGGTTTGCGACGGCGCAATGTAAGTGAGCGACGGCTTCAGCAGCCGGTTGGTGCCGGTCAGCAGTTCGAGGCCGGTGGAAACGCCGGGCGCTTCCTGGAAGGCGAGCAGCGCTTCCGCCGTCGGCTGCAGCTGGTTGTTGAGCACCGGGCTGGCGTTCAGCACCGGCACCCCGGCGTGCAGCGATTCGGCGATCACCGGCGAGGTTTCGGCCAGCGCCTTCGCCCCCGGCCTCAGCGCCGTGAAGAAGCGGGCGGTGTCGTGGAGGAAGGGGCGCAGCACCGGCAGGTCGGCGATCGCCGTTTCCTCGGTCGAGGGGCTCTTTTCGATCGTTTCCTGGATGTAGGGGCGGGCGACCCGGGCGAAGGCGGCGAAGGTCTGGTCCAGGGCGACGAACATGCTCGCCTGCTGTTCGGCCACTGGGGCCACCGTCGCCGAGAGCGCCTCCAGGGCCCGCCAGAAGCCGCCGAAGTTGGTGCTCGGCGCGATCAGGGTCCGCAGCACCGGCTGGCCGTGGACCGCCAGGCGGCGCAGGGCGCCGATCGCTTCGTTCAGCTGCGGGCCGCGGCCGGCGAGCGCGTTGCCGAAGCCCGCCTCGTTCTGGCGGATCGCCTGCCGCGTCTTGGTGTCGAACATGCTGAAGAACTGGTCGATGTCGACGGGTTCAGGCCGCGCGGCGGCGACGGGAATCGTTTCGCCGGGCTTGAATCCCTTCGAGGAGTGCCCGGGGGTGATCTGCAGGAACTTCAGGCCCAGCGCGGACTTCGGCCGCACCATCATCGTCGAGTCGACCGGCAGCGGCTCGACGTTCTTGTCGAGGCTGAGCGAGAGTTCGGCGGCGACCTTGCCGTTGCCTTCCTGCACCGGCACCACCGACTTGACGATGCCGACGCGGACGCCGCCGATCCGCACCTCGTTCCCCTTGACCAGCGCGTCGGCGTTGGGCAGCCGGGCCTTCAGGTTGTAGGTGGAGACGAAGGGCAGCCCGTTGTTGGCGTTGTAGGCGAGGAAGACGGCGACGATGACGACCAGCACGGTGACCGCCCCGACCAGGATCGGGCTGCTCGCGACTCCCTGAAGTCCGCCGCGGTTCCTCATGGCCCCAGGAGGTAGTTGAGGAGCGGGGCGGTGCCCCCGGTCTTTTCGGCAGCGGTCCGGCTCGCACTGGAGACACCGGTCTGCTTTTCGGACTTGGATCGCCTCAGGCCCGAAGCCTGTCCGATGCGGACTCCCGGACGCGATTCAGCAGTGGTGCCCCCGGTTCTGCCTTCCGCCCCTTCGTCTTCTTTGAGTTTCTGCTCAAGCAGGCGCAGAAGCTCGGCGCTGCTCGTGCTGGATTCACTTTGATCGGAGGCGTTTGCTCCGTGGAAACGGGCGACGCACCCCGAGTAGCCAGCGGGATTGCTCCTGTATTCGAGGCATGCTGAGAGGGTGACGCGCGCGCGGCCAAAGTGGCCGTAGTTGTCGAAGCCGTTGATCGAGGCGGTCGTGTTGTAGATCAGTTCGGCCAGTCCGTCCCAACCGTGAGTCTGCTTGAGGCTGATCAGCAGCTTCGCCAGTTCGGTGGTCGGCACCACACCCGACTTGGCGAGGTCGCGAGTCTGCTTCACCACCGGATCCGCCTTGGCGAAGATCGGGCCCGAGGCTTCGCCCGCCTTGCCGAGGCTCTTCAGCGCGACGGTCAGCGCTTCGGAGAACGGGGTCAGGGTGCGGGTGGCGTCGGTCAGCGAGGGCGCCGCCCTGCCGAGGTCTTCGAACAATGGCGCGCCGGCGTCGGAGAAGCCCTGCAGGCTGCGCATCGTCTTGCGGAACTCGACCAGGAAGCTGGGGAACTTGCGCAGCGAGGCTTCCAGCTGGGCGCCCTTTTCCGAGCTCGCCTGGGCGGCGGCACCGGCGTTGGCGAAGAAGCCGGCGACGTGGCTGCGCTCGCGCGCCAGCGGCCGCAGGATCGCTTCCGAATCGCTGGCCAGCTGCGCCAGCTGGTTGCGCTGGGCGGAGAGCACCCCGAAGAGGCGGTCGACGTCGCGGAGGATCGGGTTGGCGCGCTTGACCAGGACTTCGAGGTCTTCGCCGCGCCCGGCCAGCCCGGCGCCGAGTTCGTTGAGGATCAGCCGGAAGCGCTGCGCGTAGGGCAGCGTCTGGATGTCGTTGATCAGGTCCGGGTCGACGCTGGTGCCGTTGCTGCCCAGCGGCAGCAGGTACTCGCCCGCCCCGGGTTCCCCGGCGGGGATCTTCTTCAGCGGCGGCGGGACCGGGGAGCCGGGCGCCCGCGGCAGGGTCGGCCGGCAGTCGACGAACTTCTCGCCGATCAGCGACTGGGGGCGGATCAGGCAGCTGGCGTCCTGCCGGAAGTTCTGGAAGCCGGGATCGCTGATGTTCATCACCAGGATCGCCTTGCCGGGCTTTTCCACCGGCTTGCCGTTCTTGTAGGCGACCGGTTCTCCGGGCATCGAGACGTTGACCGATTCGATCGTGCCGACGTTGGCGCCCGCCACCCGCACCTGCTCGCCGGGCACCATGAAGGCGCCGTTGTCGAAGATCGCCCGCACCCGGTAGCCGCCGCCGCTCCCGCCGCCGCTGACCAGCAGGACGATCGCGACGACCGCCGCCACGACCAGCAACGCGGGTATCGCTCGCCTGATCATTCGCCCGGGGGAACGTCGGAGGGATTGCATTCGGAGGAGTTGACGCTGCCGCCGCCGACCCAGGGATTGGAGCCGTCGGGAGCGGGCTGAGTCGCGCCGCCGGGGCAGCGCCGGTGCACCGGAGCGGAGGTGCCGAAGGCTTCGTACTGCTGACTCTTCGAGATGGGTTCGAGGGTGCCACCGCTGTATTTGAAGATGTTCTGTGCCGCGACCGAGGCCCGGACGTAGTGCCCGTTGCCGTCGTAGTAGCCGGCGACCGAGCCGAACTTGGTGAGCGCGTTGAAGAGGTCGGGCGTGTAGGCGCGGATGAAGTTGAGGTTGGGCTGGAAGGCGGCGACCGCGGCTTCGGCGTGCGGGAACACCTTCGACGCACGTTCTTCGACCGCCGGCAGCGTCTCCAGCAGTTCGGCGGCGTCGTTGGCGCTGCCGGGCCGGCTGACCGTCAGCCGCAGGTCGTGCGTGAAGGGGATCAGCTTCTGGAAGACCGGCCGCAGTTCGGCGAGGAACGGGGCGAGGTTCCTGGTCGCCGGCTTCGCTGCTTCGACCAGCGGTTCGAGGTCGCCGAGGGCCGCCCGCAGGTTGACGAAGGTCGTGTTGCTCTGCCGCAGGACCGGCGGCAGGCGGCGCAGCGTCTGGTCGAAGGCGGCGTTCTGGCGGGCGATCGCGCCGAAGGCCGTGTTGGCGTTGGAGATCGCGCTGGAGAGCTGCTGCCCGCGCGCGGCAACCGCGGTGGTGAGCTTGCTGGAGCTGACGACGAAGCGTTCGAACAGCCGCTGGTCGGCGTTCAGTTCGCCGACGAAGGCGGAGGTCCGGTTCAGCGCCGGACCGAAGTACTTGTAGCTTTCGTTCGCCGCCTTCCCCTGGCTGGAGTAGATCGCCGAGTTGCCCTTGATGAAGTCTTCGAGGCCCTTGCGCACCGGCGGCGGGAAGGTGTTGAAGAACTGGTCGATGTCGACCGGCGTCGTCGTCGAGGAGAGGCCGAGTTCCGCGCCTTCCTTCAGCGCCGGGTTGCTGTTCGGGCCGGGGCTGACCGAGACGTAGTGGTTGGCGACGCCGGAGAGCGAGGTGGCGCGGATCGTCGCCGTGGTCCCTTCGTGCAGCTGCTGTTCGACTTCGACGTGGACCGCGGCCAGGTTGTTTTCGGTCAGCCCAATGCTTTCGACCGTGCCGACCGGCGAGCCGCCGATCAGCACCTGGTTGTCGGGGACGAGCTGGCCGGCGTTCTGGAAGACGAAGGTGTACTTGTAGCCGCCGCCGCTGCTGAAGTAGACGATCGCGAGGACGATCACGGCGATCGCGAGAGCCGCGACGACGGCGATTCGGGCCGGCGTGAACCCTCGGCTCGGGGCCGCCCCTCTCTCCTCGCCTAATGCATTGGCAGCCAACGGATCGTCGCTCGTCAGTTCCCCGGCCCCCTCCGACCCGGCGGAACGGCGGCAGAATCGTATCCAAGCGACTTGCCGCCAAGTGCCTGCACAGCGCGGACTTAACTGGAAATCAACGCGCTACTCTGCGGTCCAGAGCGGTTTGGGGTAGTGGGAGACGCCTCGTCAATTCGCGAACTCGAGGAGCGATTCAATGCGCAAACGTTCAACTCTGCTTGTGGCCCTCGCCGTAGCCGCCGCCACCGCGATCGCCGCCTCGGTCGCGGTCGCCGGGCCGATCGGCTCGCCCGTGGCCTCAAGCGACGGCAACTCGCAGGCCTACGGGGCCCTGATCACGCCCAAGAAGCTGGGCAAGAAGACCTTCACCCCGGCGGCCCTGGAAGTGACGACCCACCTGACGACCAGCGCCGCCAGCGGCGTCCCGGTGCCGACCACGCACGTGCAGATCGACTTCGACAAGGGGACGCAGATCTTCACCAAGGGCGTGCCGACCTGCAATGCCTCCAAGCTGCAGAGCACCTCGACCGAAGTCGCCATCCAGGCCTGCAAGAGCGCGGTCATCGGCAGCGGCAAGGCGCACGCGCTGCTCGCCGTCGGCGGCAAAATCTACGACGTCGACCAGACCGTCACCGCCTTCAACGGCGTTCCGCAGGGCGGCAAGCCGGTGATCCTCCTGCACACCTACGGCACCACCCCCGTCCAGACGACCCTGGTGCTGACCGGCAAGGTCACCAACCTGAACAAGGAAGGCTTCGGGCCGCGGCTCGACGTCGAAGTGCCGCTGATCGCCGGCGGGACCGGGGTCCTGACCGACTTCCAGGTCAAGGTCAAGAAGGACTACAAGTACAAGGGCAAGCCGGTCAGCTACATCTCGGCGAAATGCCCGAGCAGCCACAAGCTGAAGACGCGTTCGGTCTTCACCTTCCTCGACGGCCAGAGCAGCGACCCCGTCTTCACCCAGTCCTGCACCCAGAACCCGAAGAAGTAGGCCCGGCGCTCAGACGCTGAATTTGGGGATCGCGCGCGCCAGCGGGCGCGGCAGCCACCAGACGCGATCCCCGATCAGCAGCATCAGCGCCGGCAGGAGGACGATCCGCACGACGGTGGCGTCGAGGATCACCGCGACGGTCAGCCCGACACCGAGCTGGCTGACCGTCGCGATCGGCGCCCCAGCGAAGGCGATGAAGACCGCCATCATGATCGCCGCCGCGCCGGTGATCACCCCGGCGGTCCGCTCGAGGCCGAAGTGGATCGCTGCCGCGTTGTCGCCCTCGCGGTCGTAGTGCTCGCGCATCCGCGTCAGCAGGAAGACGGCATAGTCGATCGAGAGCCCGAAGACGAGGCCGAAGATCATCGTCGCCCCCACCGCATCCACGTAGTGGTGGCCGCCGAGCGGGAGGTTGGAGGGCACGTGGAAGAGCAGCGTGAGGACGCCGAAGGCGACGCCGACCGTGAGCAGGTTGAGGCCGACCGCGATCGCCGCCAGCGGCAGCGCCCGCAGTACCGCGACGAGAACCAGGAAGGTGACCAGGGTGATCGCCGCGACCACCCAGGGGATCCGGGCCCTGGTCACGTGGCTGTAGTCGTTGAGTTGGGCCGCGCCACCCGCCACCCCGGTCGTGAAGCCGGCCTCTTCGCCCAGCTTCCCGGCTTCTTCGTCGAGCCGCTTGTTGAGCGCGATCGAGCCGTGGGTGTTGAAGGTGTACTTGGAGATCACCAGCATCGAGGCCGCCTGGCCGCCGTGGCGCAGGTCGACCGTGGTCCCCGCCGCTTCCTGCGCCCGCGGCCCGGCGCCGTCGAGGGCCGAGAGCACGAAGTAGCCCGAGTTGAAGATGTTCGGCGTCGCCCGGCGGACGCGGCGGGCCTGGTTGCGGATCCGCCGCTTGCCGGCCAGCACGCGGACGCTCGCTTCCTGCAGGCCCGACTGCAGCGGCGCCGTTTCTTCGGCCCCTTCGGCAAGGCCGGCCTGCAGCGCTTCGGCGCCGCCCGTCAGCTGCCCGAGACCGCCGACCAGGGCCGTCGCCCCGTTAGCCAGGCGTTCCAGGCCCTGGCCGAGGTTGCCGGCCGCCTTGGAGAGCCGCACCGAGCCGCGCGCCAGCCGGCCCCCGGCCTTGTGCAGCCGGTACATCCCCATGGTCAGGGCCCGCGCTCCCTTCCTCAGTTTTCGCAGGTAGCCCAGCGTGGTGACGATCCAGTTGGTCACTTCGCGAGCTTCGTGGTGGTCTTCGACCAGGCGCAGCTGCAGCGCGGCCAATTCGGCGGGCAGGCCGGCGTAGCCGGCCGCGTACGGCTGGCCGCTCACCGGATCGGTGCCGCTGACCGCGGCCAGCGCCCTGCGTGCGTCTTCCAGCGCCGCCGCGTAGTTGGGGTCGCTCTTGCCGACGCCCATCCCTTCCAGCTGCGCCAGCGTGCCCTTCAGCTGTTCTTCTGCCGCTTGGGCCGGGCCGAGCAGCTGCGGCACCTTCACGTTCGCCTCTTCGTTCAGCGCTTTCTGCAGCTTCTTGGACCGCGGCAGGCCGTTGAGCTTCAGGTTCGAGTAGGTGTCGTGGGCGGCCGCCCGCACCTGCGCCGAGGCCACCGCTGCCCGCAGCTGGGCTTCGTTCAGCTGTTCGGTGCCGCTCGAGAAGCGTTCCAGCGCCCCGATCGCCCGCTCGCTCCCGCCCGTGGCCCGGGCCAGCCCGCCGGCGATCATCTGCGCCCCGGTGACCGCGTGGTCGGAGCCCTGGGCCAGCAACCCCGCCCCCTGGCTGGCTTCGGTGATCCCGGCCCGCAGTTCGCCGACCCCGCCGGCCGCCACCGCCAGGCTCCGGCCCAGCTTCCCCAGCTGCTTGACGGGGCCGATGTTCCCTTCCGAGGAGAGGGTCGCGTTGCCGAGATCGCGCAGCGGTTCGACCGGGCGGGTCACCTGCGCCGGCCCGACCACGGCCTGCACCCCCGGCAGCGAGGCCAGGTGTTCCTGGAAGTGGTCGAGCGCGGCGAGGCTCTTGGCATCGGTGATCGGGCCGTTCGGCTTCACCGCCACGATTTGGAACGGAGCGTCCCAGCCGGGGCCGATTTCGCGGTCGACCAGTTCCGCGTCCTTGCGCGCCTGGGCTCCCTTGGCCAGCTGTTCGGGGCTCGGCGGCCCGGTCTTCAGGGCGATCGCGGGAGCCGCCAGGGCCAGCAGGACGGCGCCGATCAGCGCCGCCACCGGGGCCGGGCGCCGCAGCGCCCCGCCAACCAGGATCATCAGCCGGGAGCGCCCGCCCGAGCGCGAGCCGACCCGCCAGCGGTCGATGTTGTGGCCGATCAGGGTCAGCAGCGCCGGGCCCACCACGTTGGAGACCGTGATGCTGAGGATCACCACCATCATCACCGTCCCGGCCAGCGAGGCCAGCAGCGAGCCGGGCAGGATGAACAGCGAGACGAGCATCGAGAGCAGCAGCGTGCTGCCGGCGAAGATCGTCGTGCGCCCGGCGGTGCGGCGGGTCCGCCGCGCCGCCTCGGCCGGCTCGGTCCCGGCCGCCAGCTCCTCGCGGAACCGCGAGACCATCAGCAGCGCGTAGTCCACCCCGAGCGCCAGGCCCATCATCGTCGTCACCGTCAGCGCGAAGGCGTCGATCGAGAACCAGGAGGTGAAGAAGTAGAGGATGCCGCGCGAGGCGATCACGGTGACCGCCCCGAAGGCCAGCGGAATCGCCGCGGCGATCGGCGAGCGGAAGACCAGCAGGAGGATCACCAGCAGGAAGGGCAGGGCGATCAGCTCGCCCCGCTCGCTGGCCGAGATCGACTCGTCCTGGATCGCCCGCGAGAGGGTCGCGAAGCCGGTCTGGGTGGCACGGACCGGTGGGCGGACCGTTTCTTCGAGGGTCCGTTCCAGCCGCGGCACGGTCTCGTTGACCGCGGTTTTCACGTCGACGTGGAAGTCCGCGAGGATCAGCGCCCGGCGCGGGCTCGGCCGCAGGTGTTCGACCGAGCCGCGGTCCCAGGGCGAGAGGGTCGTCACCCGCGGATCGCGGCGCAGGGCCCGCACCACCTCCGGGCCCTGGCGTTCGATCGCGGACGCCGGCCCGCGCAGGAGGATCGCGAAGGGCGCCGAGTCGCCGAAGTGGTCGCGCAGCAGCCGGTCGGCCCGCGAGGAGGCGGTGCCGGGGACGTTCAGCGTCGTCGGGTCGAGGCGTCCTTCGACCCCGGTGCCGATCAGCCCGAGCGCGGCCAGCACCAGCACCGCGACGGCGAGGACGCCGCGCGGATGGCGCAGCAGCCATGGCTGCTCGCGGCCCGGCCGGGTGCGTTTCGAAGCCGGTCCCACCCTGCTCCTCCGTTGTCCCACCCGTGGTAGTTTGGCGGTCGGGGCTACGGGAGGAGGGAACCTATGCGGAAGACTGTGTTAAGGGTCGCTCTCGTGGCGACGGTAGCCCTGCTTCTGTGCGCCGCCACGGCACTCGCCCTCGTCCTGCGCGCCGGCAACGTCGTCGTCACCACCGACGGGGGCTTCACGCCGACCACGCTGCCCAAGGACCACTTCGCGCCGATCAGGCTGCACGGCTACGGCCGCATCTCCACCGTCGACGGCTCGGTGCCGCCGGTGCTGGAAACGATCACCCTCTTCTTCGACAAGCACGGCTCGGTGGAGACCCGGGGGCTCCCGGTCTGCACCGCGGCCAAGCTGGCGGCGACCACGACCGCCCAGGCGCGCAAGCTCTGCCCGGGGGCGATCGTCGGCACCGGCTTCGGCAAAGCGGTCGTCAACTTCCCCGAACAGGCGCCGATCCCCGCCACCTCCCCGATCACGATCTTCAACGGGCCCAAGAAGGACGGCAACCCGACCGTGCTCGCCCACGCCCACCTCAACGTTCCGGCCCCCACCACCTTCGTCGTCCCGATCGTGATCCAGAAGGTGCACGACGGGCGCTACGGATTCAAGACCGTGGCCCAGATCCCCAAGATCGCCGGCGGCGCCGGGACCCCGATCTACGGCCGGCTGACGATCGGGCGCACCTGGAAGTACAAGGGGAAGACCCTGAGCTACGCCAACGCCAGCTGTCCCGACGGGCACCTGCAGGCCAAAGGGCAGTTCACCTTCAAAGACGGCACCCACCTGCAGGGCGAACTGCTGAAACCCTGCAAGGGCACGTGAGATGAGGGGCGGCCTCGCAAGAGTCCTCTGCGGGACCGCGGCCGCGATGCTTCTTCTCTGCGCGACGGCCTACGCGATCCGAGCCCAGGTCGGCAACACCTGGGTCAGCGCCACGGCCAGCCTGGAACCGCGGGAGCTGCCGCCGCGACGGGACGCGCCGGTCTCCCTGAAGACGGTCACCCGGATCGGCACCACGGACGGCTCGACGCCACCGGTCCTGCAGAAGCTCGTCTTCGAGGTCGACAAGAACGGCTCCGTCGACGCCCGCGGGATCCCGGTCTGCACCATGGCCAAGCTCGCCGACACCACCCCGAGCGAGGCGCGCAAGCGCTGCGCCCGCTCGCTGGTCGGCACGGGCACCGGCAAAGCGGTCGTCGACCTCCCCGGGAGCCCGCCGATGCGGATCAGCTCCCCGCTCTCCTTCTTCAACGGGCCGAAGATCGGCGGCCAGCCGAGCCTGATCGCCCATGCTTACGAGACCGTCCCGTCCCCGAAGACGCTGCTGGTCCCGATCGCGATCGAACGGGTACACGGCGGGCGCTACGGGTACCGGGCAGAGGTGGAACTGCCGCCGATCGCCGAAGGCTACGGCGCCCCCACGCTCGCCGAAGCCACCGTGGGGGCCACGCGCAAGCGCGGCGGCAGGACGGTCGGCTACCTGAACGCGCACTGCTCCGGCGGGAGGCTGCAGGTCCAGGGCACGCTCAGCTTCTCCAACGGGGATCACTTCCCCACCACCCTCACCTCGCCGTGTCACTCGCGACGCTGAGAAGGGCCGGGATCCTCGCCTGCGCCCTGGCGGCGCTCTTCGCTGCCGTGGCCCAGGGGGCGCTGGTCGAAGTCGACAACCTGGTCCTCCACGCCACCGGAGGCTTCCAGCCTCAGCGGCTGCCCCGCCACGCCTACGCTCCGATCCGCTTCCGCGGCCGCCTCGGGATCGCCACCAAAGACGGGTCGCAGCCCTCGCCGCTGCGGCAGGCGATCGTCGACTTCGACCGCGACGGTCGGCTCGACGTCGCCAGCCTTCCGACCTGCCCACCGGAACGGATCGCGTCGGTGAGCACTGAAGAAGCGCGGCGGCTCTGCAGGGGGGCCATCGTCGGCAGCGGCAGCATCGAAATCCAGGTCGCCCTATCCAGCGGCCTCGTGACGACCAGCTCCCCGCTCAGCCTCTTCAACGGCCCGCGACTCGACGGGCGCCCGACGGTCGTCCTCCACACCCAGATCACGGTTCCGGCGACCCAGACCTACGCGGTGCTCGTCCCGCTCGAAAAGCGGCGAGGGGAATTCCGCTGGCGAGCCACCTTCGACGTGCCCCCGATCGCCGGCGGTCTCGGCGCGATCAGCGGGATCAAGATCGACGTCGGGCGCCGTTTCGAAGCCGGCGGCAAGCAGCGCAGCTACGTCTCGGCCCGCTGCTCAGACGGGATCCTGCGCACCCACGGGCGCTTCACTTTCGAAGACGGCACCGTCATCGACGGCAGCGTGGAAAAGTTCTGCCGCGCCGAATAGGCCCCGCGAGCCCGGGCCGACCCAAAGCGGCGACCTTTCTATACTTGCCGGTCCCGGGCCGTTAGCTCAGTTGGTAGAGCAGGAGACTCTTAATCTCAAGGTCGTAGGTTCGAGCCCTACACGGCCCACTCGAACGGTCGGCGCCTATTCGCCGAGGCTCGTCCCGCCGCCAAGGCCGCCGTTCAGAGGATTCTGGCCGCCTTCTTTGGCGGCTTTCTTCGAGGCTTTTTCGGCTTCCGCCAGCTGTTTCTGGAATTCCTTGGCTTTCTTTTCCACTTCTTCCAGCTGGTTTTCGAAGTTTTCGCGTTCGAACTTCGTGTGAGCGAACTTGACCGCTTCCTTGCCGGCTTTGTTGGCGGCGGCGTAGTCGAACGTGTACATCGTGTAGAGCGCCAGCGTGCTGAGCGAGTTCAGGTTGGGCTTCTCTTCGGCGACGATCTTCTGCGCTTCGGTCGCCGCCTTGATGTTGTTCTCCGCTTCGTTACCTCGGGCCGAGGTCTGGGCGAGGGTGAACAGCGTCGTCGACATCTGCTGGGCCGCGGTCGCGCTCGGCTTGTCGGTCGCTTTCAGGTATTCGCTCCAGGATTCGCTCGCCAGTTCGAGCTGTTCGCGCCCTTCGGGCTTCAGAAAGCGGCCTTCGGAGGTTTCTTCGACCAGCGCGTTGCCGGCGTTGATACGGGCGCGCGTCAGGGCCAGGAGCTGCGCCGGATCTTCGGGGTTTTTCCGCAGCCGCGCTTCGATCCGCTGCTCCTGTTCTTCGTAAAGCTGGGCCGGGTTGCCGCCCCCGGATTCGCCACCGAACAGGGATCCGATGTTGACCGGGCCGACGACCAGGAAGAGGCTCGCCCCCATCAGCACGGCGAGGATCGCGTAGACGACTTTGACGGCGTACTTCCGCCGTCCCCTGATGTCGAACACCATCCTGTGCTCTTTGCCGCCTGATGCCATGGTCTTTCTCTCTACTCCTGGGTAGAGGGCTCCGCCACCCCGCGTGATGCCCCCGATCGGCCAAAGGCCCGAGCGATCAAGATACTCAACTCGAACAAAAGCAGTAGCGGGACCATCTCCAGCAGCATCGAGACGGGGTCCACTCCGGGCAGGGCGGCGGCGATGATCGAGATCACCAGATAGGCGTAGCGCCGGTTGGCCGAGAGCTGCTCGACGCTGACGATCCCGAGCCGGGTGACGGCGAGGATCACCAGTGGCAGCTGGAAGACCAGGCCGCAGGCGAGCTCGGTCATCGAGAAGAAGCTGTAGTAGTCCCGCGCCCGCACCTGGACGTTGAACTGGGTGTCGTTGAAGTTGAGCAGGAACTTGACCGCGGCCGGCATGACGACGAAGTAGCCGAACGCCAGGCCGCCGACGAAGAGGAACGGAAAGAGCAGCAGGATCGGCAGCACGGTGCGCTTCTCGCTCGGGCTGAAGGCCGGCAGGATGTAGGCGTAGAGC
The DNA here is from genome assembly GCA_036393155.1 of Solirubrobacterales bacterium. Taxonomy (GTDB): domain Bacteria; phylum Actinomycetota; class Thermoleophilia; order Solirubrobacterales; family 70-9; genus VAYN01. The sequence goes on from DASVWP010000125.1 coordinate 15,422, forward strand.
TGGTAGAGGACGATCGGCAGGGCGAGGACGATCGCCGCGTAGGCGGAAACCGTCAGGGTCGTCGTGAACGGCTCGGTGATCCCGAAGGTGATCAGCCGCTTGTGGTTCGACGGCAGGGGCCCGTTGGCGATTTCCAGCAGCAGGTGGTTCTGCCAGAAGCAGAGCGCGAGGGCGACGCCGAGCACGGCGATGCAGACGATCAGGCGCGTGCGCAGCTCGTCGAGGTGCTCGACCAGGGTGAGGCGGTCCTCGTGGGAGACCGGCCTGACGCTCCGCGCCATCCGGGTCGCCCTAGGCAGATTTGTTGCGGAGGGCCTCGGTGTCGACTGGATCGGCGGGGACCTTCGGCTCCGAAGCGCTCAGCCGTGGCTGCTCGTCCTCGTCGTCGTGTTCGCCGCTGATCGAGCCTTTGAACTCGCGAATGCCCTTGCCAAGGCTCCGACCAAGCTCCGGCAGCCGTTTCGGGCCGAAGACAAGCAGGGCGATGATGAGGACGATCCCGATCTCGAGGGGGCCGATGTTTCCAGGCATTGGCCGAATGGTACCGGGGCGCCGGGTCCGGCCGGTTTGCCCCGCCGCCGACCCGTCAAACATCCCTTGCTTTATTAGTCAGCGCGACTCGTGCTTTTACATACCCGGTATTGGGTTTTATCGCCGAAGTTTCGGAAAAGTACGGATCAAGGAGACATGGATGGGGTTCGATAGTGGGGGACATGAACGAGCCAGCCCACAACGGAGCAGCACCCGCACCGGTCACCGACCTGCATGTCTGTCCTTCCTGCGGTTCGCGACTGGTCCAGCCGACCTGCTGGGAGCAGGCCGGGGACCGCGCCCACTGGCGGGTCTGGCGGCGCTGCCCCGAGTGCGAGTGGAGCTGCGAGGGCGTGCACGGCGAGAACGAGATCGACGCCTTCGACGAGCAGCTCGACCTCGGCGCCCACGAGCTGGCCGACGAGCTGCGGGCCCTCGAGCACGCGAACATGACCGAGATGACGGCGTCCTTCGTCGCCGCGCTCGACGCCGACCTGATCACCGCCGATGACTTCGCCCCCTAGTCCGGGGCCTGAATAGGCGAACGCCGGGCGGGTAGGTGGCCCGCCGTGGCCGGATTCCAGAACCTCGACGGCACCGTCGCGCTGATCACCGGCGCTTCCTCCGGGATCGGCGAGTCCACCGCGCGAGAGCTCGCGGGGCGCGGGGCGGCGGTCGCCCTGGTCGCGCGGCGGGCCGAGCGGCTCGAGAAGCTGGCCGGGGAGATCGCCGACGGGGGCGGGACCGCGCTCCCGATCGAGGCCGACGTCAGCGACCGGGAGGCCGCCGAACGCGCGGTCGCGCATGCGGTCGGCGAGCTCGGCCGGCTGGACGTCCTGGTCAACAACGCCGGCGTGATGCTCCTCGGGCCGATCCTCGAGGCACCGGTGGAGGAATGGGACCAGATGGTCCAGGTGAACCTGCTGGGGCTGCTCTACACCGCCCGCGCCGCCCTCCCCCACCTCCTGAAGGCAGCCGAGCAGGAGCCGCGGCGGGTGGCGGACCTGGTCAACGTCTCCTCGGTCGCGGGCCGCGTCGCCCGGCTCGGCAGCGGCGTCTACAACGCGACCAAGCACGCCGTCGGCGCGTTCAGCGAGTCCCTGCGCCAGGAGGTCACCGAGCGCCATGTCCGCGTCTCGCTGATCGAGCCCGGCGCAGTCGCGACCGAGTTGAGCAGCCACAACCGTGCGGAGATCCGCGAGCAGATCGAGGGCACCTTCAGCGGCATCGAGCGGCTGGCCGGCGAGGACGTCGCCGACGCGATCGCCTACGTGGTGACCAGGCCGCGCCACGTCGCGGTCAACGAGGTGCTGGTCCGGCCGACCGAGCAGCAGCGTTAGCTGTAG
>DASVWP010000126.1:0-26068 GCA_036393155.1 Solirubrobacterales bacterium
GCCGAAGCGCGTGCCGCGGGCGAGCAGGTGGAGGAGGGTGGCACGAGCCGCGGGGTACAGAGCGGGCCGCGGGAAGGGCCGCACCGCCCAGGCCGCGGCGGCATCGAGCCCTGAGCCGGGGTCGGCGGCGGCGCGGGCGAGGCCGCGCGGCGTCTCGAACGGCGCCAGCCGCGCCCCGGCGGCGATCGCGTTGCCGAGGTAGTCGCCGACGCCACCCTCGCGGTAGTCGGCGCGCCCCCGCCACGGCGCGCGCTTCGCGCGGGCGCAGCAGGAGCAGGAACCGCCCCTTGCCCGCCGCGATTCAAGAGTTTGGGGGTCCATGGACCCCCAAACTCTTCTCGCGGCTCGGCCGGCAACCAGGGTCCAACCGGCGGCGTCACCCTCCGCGGCTCGGCCTGGGACCGGCGTGCCGTTGCCGTAGAAGCGAGCGGCCGAATCGAGCGGGAGGCGATCGAGGAAGCCGGCGACCCAGCAGGCCTCCTTCCCATAGCCCGCCGCCGCGTAGGCCAGCGCCGCGGTCGCCGCGTCCCGAGGCCAGACGTAGGCCCAGCCGTCACGGGCGCCGGCGGCGACGGCCCCGGTGCGCCGATCGGTCAGTGCCCGCAGCACCAGCAGTGAGCGCTCGTACATCGATCGCGCCCATGCCGGCGCGCTCGAGCCGAGCGGCCGCGCACGAGCAAGCCACGCCCGATCGCCCGCGGCAGCCCCTCTGATCGCCCCCTTGACCCGTCGCCGCGGCTCGCCGGGGAAGGTCGCGAGTGCAGGCGGGAGAACTCGACCTACCCCGCAAAGCAGGTCGAGTTCTCCCCCCTGCACTCCCCGCGCGCAGTGAAACCCACCAATCCCGTTCACCGAGGCAGAGAGAGCCACCCGCGCCCCTCCGCTTGCCTCGCTCCGCGCTCTCACCGCCAGCCTGCCTCCGAGCACCGCCGCGCTGACCACGACCCTCGCGTCCCGGAACCTCGCCACGGTCCGCACCACGTTCGTCCCAGGCAGGTAGCGCTGGGAGACCGAGTCGGCTCGCCACAACGGCAGGGCCGGGCCGCCGCCCACTCTCACCCGCGGAACGATCCCGGTGTTCGGCGCCACGCTCCCCGCCGCCTGGCGGGCGGCTGGGTTGTCGATCAGCGCCGGCCCCGCCGGCGCCGGCCGCAGGTCGACCACGTCGCCGTAGGCGTCGATCGCCGCCGTCATTGCTCCCTGTCCCACGACCGCGGTCCCGAGGAACGGTGCCGGTAACCCCGGCAGCGCCGGCGGCGTGCGCGGATCGGTCCCCGACCCGCCCGAGGCGAGGACGAGCCCCAGCGCCACCACGGCCACCACCGCGATCGATACCCGGACCCAGGCCACCGCGCAATCCAAGCAGCCCCGAGCCCCTCCCTCCCGCTAGCCTTCCCCTGCGCGGCCAGTTCCGCGACCTCGGGCGAGGTAGCTCAGTTGGTAGAGCACACGACTGAAAATCGTGGTGTCGCGGGTTCGAATCCCGCCCTCGCCACTTTTTCCTCGTGTCAGGGTGACTGACTCCGGCGCTTCCTGGTCGGTCCAGGGGGCGGGACCACAGTTCGTCGGGTGGGGGAATCCGGATTACCGGTGCTCTCGCAGCGGCGATTCTCGATCGATGCGTTGTCTCGCCGCACTGTTGGCTGCCTCCGTCGCCGTCGCGCTCGCCGCGCCGGCGGCTTACGCCGCCCCGAGCCCCTTCAAGCACGACCTCGCCCGGGCCAGCGCGCACCTGCGGATCGCGATCGAAATCCGGCCCTCGCAGCTGGCCGAATACCTCGGCTCCTCCGAACTGGTCTGTGGGCTGGGGGAACGCTCGGCGGCGCGGGGAGACGAATCCAGGGCGCAGGCGAATTGGACCACGCTCTCGCAGATAGTGGGGGAACTCGACCGCCGGGAAATGCGGGCGATCGTCGGCGCCTACGGGCGCGCCGACCAGGACCTCGTCGTCATGCGGAACGCCTACTCGCGGGCCTGGAAGGGGCAGCCGCGGGTGGGGGAGCTGAACCTGGGGGTCAAGCGGACCCGCGAAGGCATCCGCATCCTGCGCTTGGCGATGGGGCGGATCGAAGCGGCGTTCTCCAAGTGGGAAGGGCACGACTGCGAAGGCGCGCTGGACGCCATCGAAGCCGGCATCCGCCACCTCGGTCCCGGCCTGACGAGGGTGAATGCAGGAATGGGCAGGCTCTGGCGCCTGACCGAAGGCTGAAGCGCGGCGGCGGTGGCCGGCCGGTGGCGCATTTGTTCGCCCCGGCCGAACAAATGCGCCTGGCTCGGCACCTGGCTCGCGGAAATCAGGGGCGCGGGACGATCAGCAGCGGGCAGGCGGCCTCGCGCAGCAGCTCCGCGGCCACCGAGCCGAGCAGCGCCCGCGCCGTGGCGCCGTAGCCGCGCGATCCCACACAGAGCAGGTCGATGCCCTCGTCGCAGGCCTCGCTGAGCGCCGCCGCGGTCGTCGGGCCGCTGAGCGTGCGGCTGGTGACCTCGAGCGCCGGGTCGAGTTCGGCCCGCGCCTGCTGGAGGATCGACTTCGGGTCCTCGGGGAAGTCGAGCTGGTATTCGAGCGCGGCGACCGGCGGGTTGCGCGGGTGCTCGACGGTCAGCACCTCGACCGCGGCCCCGCCCGCCAGCGCCAACGTCTCCGCGTAGCGCAGTGCCGCCCGTGCCTCCTCGCCGGCGTCGTAGCCGACGGCGATCTTCGTCAACCGATGATCGGACGCCGCGTAGCCGGCCGGCGCGGTCGCGATCGGCACCGGCGAGCCGTGCAGGAGCGAGCGCGCGACCGAGCCGCGCAGGGCGCGTCCGGCCCCGTTGGGCTGCACGGTGCCGAGGACGACGAGGTCGCACTGGCCGTCCTCGGCGATGTCGTGGAGGATGCGGCCGGGGGAGCCGCCGACGTAGGTTCGGGTCTCCACCACGAGCCCGGGCAGGGCGGCGACGGCGGGGTCGAAGAACTCGCTCAGCTCCGCGTCCTCATCGCCGGTCAGCAGCCGATAGGCGAGCGAGGGGGCGCCGCGGTGGTGGAAGACGTTGACCAGCAGGACGTGCTCCCCGCCGCCGGCGAGCGTCCGGGCGAGCGCCACCGCGTCCTTGCCGCCCTCGCTGCCGTCATAGCCGACGAGGATCCGTCGCGGTCCCTGCCCCTGCTCTGCTGCCACCGTCGGCTCCTTCCTCGTATACGTCGTCGGGACCAGGCTAGGCCCGGCCCTGACGAGGGCAATCCGTACTGGACCGCAGGATCTCTGCGCGCGGCCCGCGCCGCCTGCGGCTTTTCCGATCCGCCGGGCGAGGGGCAGCCCCGATGGCGGCGCACCTCAGCGCGCCTAGCCTGGATCCGTGGGAAAGCCGACTCGCCACGCGATGCCGGCCGCCGATGCGGCCTGGCTGCACATGGACCGCGCGACCAACCCGATGGTCGTCAACGGCCTGATCTCGCTGGCCGGCACGCCGACGGTCGAGGCGGTCGCCGAGGTCCTGCGCGAGCGCCTCGTCGCGCGCTTCCCCCGCTTTCGCCAGCGGGTGGTCGACCGGCTCGGCCGCGCCCCCGCCTTCGAGGAGGACCCCTTCTTCGACCTCGCCGACCACCTGCACCGGCGGGTCCTGCCCCCGCCGGGCGACCAGCCGGCGCTGGAGGAGCTGGTCAGCGATCTGATCACGCCGCCGCTCGATCCCGGCAAGCCGCTCTGGCACGCCTACCTGATCGAGAACTACGACGGCGGGGCGGCGATGCTCTGGCGCATCCACCACTGCATCGCCGACGGCATCGCTCTCGCCCAGGTGATGCTCTCGACCACCGACGGGCCGGCCGCCGCGGCGGGTGCCCTGGTCGCCGCGCCCGCCGAGGAGCGGAGCACCACCCGCCGCCTCGCCGCCGCGGCGGGAACGGGTGCCGCGGCCGCCCGCACGCTCGCCGGCGCCGCCGTCCACGAGACCGCGGCGACGCTCGCCCACCCGCGCCACCTGACCGAGCTCGCCGCCGGCGCCCTGCGCGACGTCTCCACCGCCGCCAAGCTCGTCGCCTCGCCGGCCGACCCGCCGACCGCGCTGCGCCGGCCGCTCGCCGGCTCGCGCCGCGTCGCTTGGTCGCGCCCCTTCCCGCTGCGGCGGGTCAAGGACTGCTGCCACCGCCGCCGAGTGACGGTCAACGACCTGCTCCTCCACGCGCTCGCCGCGACCCTGGCCGAGCAGCTGCCCGGCAACGGCGAGCGACCGCGGGAGATCCACGCGATGGTCCCGGTCAACCTGCGCCCGCCCGCCCGACCGGTCCCCGCCGAGCTCGGAAACGACTTCGCCCTGATCCTGCTCGAGCTGCCGGTCGGCGAGCTGCCGACGGCGGAACGGCTGCGCCGCGTCGCCAGCAACATGGAGTCGATCAAGGACTCCCACGAGGCGCCGATCTCCTTCGGGCTCCTGAACGCGATGGGGCTGAGCCCGCCCTGGGTCGAGGAGCGGCTGATCGGGTTCTTCACCGACAAGGCGAGCATGGTGGTCACCAACGTTCCGGGCCCGCGGGAGCGCCTCGGCTTCGCCGGCGCGCCGATTCGCGGCGTCCTCGTCTGGGCCCCCTGCTCGGGCAGCCTGGGGATGACGGTCAGCATCTTCAGCTACGCGGGCGAGGTGACGGTCGGCTTCATGGTCGACACGGCGCTGCTCGCCGACCCCGCCCCGCTGGCCCGGGCTTACGAAGCGCAGCTGGCCGAGCTCTGCTGAGCGCGGCAAGGGCAGCCCGACCGAGCGAAAAGTCCCGATCGAACGACAAGACCTCGCGCGCCCCGACTAAGATCGGCGAGTGGAAGACGGTGGGCCTGGCAGAAGGGGGCGCCTGCTCGTCGCGGCTCTCGCGGCAGCGCTGCTCGTCGCGGCACTGGCGCCGGCGGCGCGAGCTTCCTCGATCGTCTACGTGTGCGGAGCCAACCTCTGCCGGATCGACCCGGCCGGCGGAGCGCCGACGCAGCTGACCGGCGACGGCCAGGCGGGCACCTCGCAGGTCTACGCCGGCCCGTCGCTGTCGCGCGACGGCAGCAAGCTCGCCTTCACCTTCGCCGGCCACGTGATCGTCGCCGACGCCAACGCGGCCAACCGCGGCACGCCGTTCGCGACCACCGCGCTGCGGGCGCTGATGCGCCCCGACGGCGGGGCGGTGGGAGAGCTCGAGCTGACCTTCGCGAGCCCCCCGGTCCAGGTGTGCACGTACGCCCTCGACGGCAGCGGTCGCAACTGCCCCTACGGAACGCCCAGTGCCGGCTGGGCCCCGGACGGCAACCTGCTGATCAGCGTCAGCGCCGGGGCGCCGAACTACAACCTCGAGATCTGCCACGTGTCGGCGGCGGTGAACCAGGCCTGCAGCGACGTGCGGGCCGACGATCCCTCCAACGACCTCTACGACCCCGCGGTCTCTCCCGACGGCTCGACCCTGGCGGTCACCGTCGCCAACGGGATCGGCGGCGCGGTCACCGGCCACATCGCCCTCTACAACTACGCGACCGGCCAGTTCGAGCGCAACCTCACGACTGGGACCGAAGACGACCTTCCGGCCTGGTCCCCCGACGGCAGCCAGATCGCCTTCCAGCGCGGCGGCAGCATCTACGTGATCGGCGCCAGCGCCCCTCCGGGCAGCGAGCGGCTGATTGCCCAGGGAAGCGAACCGACCTGGGGCGAATCGCCGGTCGTCCCGCCGTCACCGCCGCCTCCCAGCTCGCCCCCCGGCACCAAGCTGAAGAAGGCGAAGATCGACCGCGCGAAGCGCAAGGCGACCTTCCAGTTCCAGGGCACCGGCGGCTCTGCGCCCTACCACTTCCAGTGCAAGCTCAGCGGCCAGTCGAAGAAGCTGCGGCGCTGGAGCCGCTGCGCCTCGCCGGTCACCTACACGCACCTCAAACCCGGCAAGCACACCTTCGCGGTGGAGGCGGTCGATGCCACCGGCAAGGCCGACTCGACGCCGGCCGAGGTGAAGTTCACGATCCGCTGACGGCAGTCGCAGTGCTTCTCGGGGGCGGTCCTCCCGCGCTCGTAACCACGCGTCATCAATAAACGCTGAGTATTCCTAAACCTGCTTCACTGCTGCCCGAGCAGTCGAGGGCGGGGGAGGGGTTGCGAGATGGAGCGTTTGAGCGGGATTTCCGCACCCGTCACCGCGGCGGGGCAGCTTCAGAGAAGCCATGCGCAGCACGAGTCCGATGTCCAGCCGCTGCCGAAAGGCAAACCGGGCCGGGCCAAGGGCAAGGACGTGGGGATCGAGGATCCCGGCGACGGCGTCTCCTTCTACGTGATCGGGGACCACGGCGGGGTCAAGGCGCCCGGCCCCCAGAACGCCGTCTCCTACGCGATGCAGCAGCCCGGCGCCGGCGTCTCCTTCGTCTACTCGGTGGGGGACATCGTCTACTTCTACGGCGAAGAATGGGAGTACCCGCACCAGTTCTACGAGCCCTACGCGCACGTGCCGGTGCCGATCGTCGGCCACCCCGGCAACCACGACGGCGACATCAAGGGGAAGACGACCGAGCGCGACCCGCTCGACGGCTTCATGACCAACTTCTGCGACAGCGAGCCGCGCGTCCCGCCCTGCGACCCGGAGCTGGAGTTCGGCCGCCACACCCAGACCCAGCCCTACTGCGACTGGACGCTGCAGCTGGAGGCGGTGACGATCGTCGGCATCTACTCCAACGTGCCGCCCGGCGGTCACCTCGAACCGCAGCAGATCGAGTGGCTGACCGGCGAGCTGGCCGACGCCGACGCCGAGCTGCCGCTGATCGTCTCCCTCCACCATCCGCCCTACAGCGTCGACTCCCACCACGGGGGCAGCGAGGAAATGGGCGCGATCCTCGACAAGGCGTTCGACGACTCGAAACGGACGCCGGACCTCGTGATGTCGGGCCACGTCCACGACTACCAGCGCTTCACCCGCAAGCGCGGGCGGGAGAAGATTCGCTACGTCGTCCTCGGCAACTCCGGGTACCACAACCTCCACCTGTTCGCCAAAGGCACCAAAGCCGGGGCCGAAGTCGGCGACGGTGTCACCTTCGAGGCCGGCGACGACCGCGAATACGGGTTCCTCAAGCTCACCGTCTCCAAGGGGAAGATCAGCGGCGAGTACTCGAGCGTCAAGCCGGGCACGATGCCCGACGGCTCCGACGCCAAGGTCACGGCGGCCAAAGACAGCTTCTGAGTTCTGCCGCCGCGGCGCCCCAGGGTGCCGCGGCGCGCCGCCATACTCGGAGCCGATGGCCGCCCACCTCCCCGACGCCGCCCGCGCACGGCTGCCCGAGCTGCTGAGCCGCGAGGAAGCGAGCTTCGCCGCGCGCACCCCGCGCTCGCGCGAGCTCTTCGAGCGCGCCCGGGGCGACCTGCTCGCCGGGGTGCCGATGAGCTGGATGACGCTCTGGGCCGGCGCCCATCCCGTCTACCTGGAGCGCGCCGAGGGGGCCGAGCTGCACGACGTCGACGGCAATGCCTACGCCGACCTCTGCCTCGGCGACACCGGGGCGATGGCCGGCCACGCCCCGGCCGCGGTGACCGAGGCGGTGCGGCGGCGCTACGGCTCCGGGGCGACGACGATGCTGCCGACCGAGGACGCCGCCTGGGTGGCCGAGGAGCTGAGCCGGCGCTTCGGCTCGCGGCGCTGGCAGTTCACCCTCAGCGCCACCGACGCCAACCGCTTCGCGATCAGGATCGCCCGCCACCTCACCGGCCGGCCGAAGATCCTGGTCTTCAACTACTGCTACCACGGCACCGTCGACGAGTCCTTCGCGACCCTGCGCGACGGCACCGTCGCCGCGCGCGAGGGAAACGTCGGCGCCCCGGTGCCGCTGGCCGAGACGACGCGGGTCGTCGAGTTCAACGACCTCGCCGCGCTGGAGCGCGAGCTGGCGGCCGGCGACGTCGCCTGCGTGCTGGCCGAGCCGGCCCTGACCAACATCGGCATCGTGCTCCCCGACGACGGCTTCCACCCGGCTCTGCGCGAGCTGACCCGGGCCGCCGGCACGCTGCTGGTCATCGACGAGACCCACACCCTGAGCGCCGGGCCCGGCGGCTGCACGCGGCGCTGGGACCTGGAGCCGGACATGGTCACGCTCGGCAAGGCGGTCGGCGGCGGGGTCCCGATCGGCGCCTTCGGGATGAGCTCGGAGCTCGGCGAGCGGATCCTCGGCGTCGGCGACGCCGACCTCGAGGACACCGGCGGCGTCGGCGGCACCCTGGCCGGCAACGCGCTCTCGCTGGCGGCGGCGCGGGCGACCCTCTCCGAGGTGCTCGAGGATGCCGCCTGGGAGCGCACGGAGCCGCTCGCCACTCGCTTCGCCGCCGGGGTCGAGGCCGCGATCGAGCGCCACGGCGTGCCCTGGCACGTGGTCCAACTGGGCTGCCGGGCCGAGTACCGCTTCTCGCCCGACCCGCCGCGCAACGGCGGCGAGGCGGCGGCGCTCGCCGACCCCGAGCTGGAGCGCTTCCTGCACCTGCAGGCGCTGAACCGCGGCGTGCTGATCACGCCCTTCCACAACATGGCGCTGTTCTGCCCGGCGACCCGCCCGGAGCAGGTCGACCTGCACAGCGAGGTCTTCGACGCCGCCCTGGCCGAGCTCTTCGGCTGAGCGGCGCTATTTGAACTGGGTGACGGTGAGGTTGACCTGGACCTGCGAGGTCGCCGAGCATTCTTTGTTGCCGAGCACCCGGACGCTCAGCTGCTGTGGAGTCGTCTGCCCGAGGCCGATCGGCCCTGATCCTGACGAGATCAGCGACGAGGTCGGAGACGTTTCTTCGGTGGTCGCGGTGCTGAGTTCGGGGAACCACCCGGAGAGGCTGAACACCTGTCCGTTGACCATCGGCTGGACGAGGACGGCGCACGATTTTTTCGGGTCCACCGAGGCGAAGTTCACGGCGCGGGCTTCGATGTTGACCAGATCAGTGACGCCCGTCGCGGGGGTGAAGGCGCTGGTTCCGCTCAGAGGGACGGGGATCGGGTTCAGCGGGGTGGTCGTGCTCACGCCGACGGTCCCGCTGGCGCTGGCGATCACGTTCGTGCCGGGGGCGATCTTGGTGAAGCTGACCGACCCTTCGCCGAGTTTGGGAGTGGTCACCGCCTTATCCCGCAGCTTCGAGGTCGTCACCGCTTTTTTCCTGATCTTCGCGGTGGTGACCGAGTTGGCCTTCAGCTGCTTGGTGCCGACCTTGTGGCCCCCGTGGGCGGCCCAGACCACGCCGCCGGTCAGAGCCAGGAACAGCGCCACCGTGGCGATCACGTTGGCGTAGGTGAGCCTGCTTCTCAGTAGTCGCATACCGCCTCCTCTGAATGGACTCCCGACTTTCCCCCCAAGCTACCGCTGCGGGCAGCGTCCGCACTCGGACACTCGTGTTTCTTGACAGCTGCACGGATCTGTGTTTGATTGTCGCCGTCTGGGATCGGCCGGCCTCCGATTTGGAAAAGGCGGGGTTCCCAGAGCCAGGGAAATAAGCGCTGAGGGCCTCCGCCAGGGAACCCGCTTGGGACGGAGGGGAGGCCTGAGGCAGGGACAAGGAGGAGCTTCGTGAGAATGCTCGCGCGCGGTCTTGCCGCGGCGTCAGCGGCCGTCTTCGGCCTCGTGATCGTGTTCGGAACCGTCACCTCGGTGGCCGCGGCGGAAGGCTGCCCGAACGAAGCGCTGCGAGCGGGCCACTCGCGGCAGCTCGCCGACTGCCGGGCCTACGAGATGGTCTCGCCGGCCGACATGAACGGCAACGGCGTCGAACAGGTCTTCGCCGTGCGCGGCGACGGCCAGGCGCTGGCCTACGGGACCCTCAACGTGTTCGGCGACGCCGGCTCCAGCCTGACCGGCAAATGGCGCGCCGTCCGCACCTCCGAAGGCTGGGCCACCAGCTCGCTCAACCCGCCGCTCCTCGGCCGCAACCCCAACGCCTACGACGAGCCGGTGGCGCTGGGCTTCTCCGCCGACCTCTCGGGTGCCCTGCTCGGCACCCGCTACCCGTTCGACCCGCGCGACGCCTCGCCCTACGTCAACCTCAGCGACCCGGGCAACGGCGACCTCTACCTGCTCGACCCCGGGCCGGGCGCCGAATGGGTCAGCCACGGCGCGACGCTGCCCGACGAAACCAGCTTCGACCGCGCCTTCGGCGGCGCCTCCGCCGACCTCTCGCGGATCTTCTTCGAAACCGCCGAGCCGCTGACCGCGGCCGCCGCCGGTTCCACCCTGCCCAACGTCTACGAAGACCATGCCGGCGCGCTGGCGACCGTCAACGTCGACGAAACGGGGACGCTGATCCCCGGCGGGGCGGGTATCGGACGCGGCCAGAGCGCCGTCGCCGCCTTCTACTCGGGCGCCGAATTCCAGGGCGGCAACGTCAACCAGGGCCACGCGACCGACCGCAGCGCGGTCTCCGCGGACGGCCGGACCGTCGTCTTCACCGCGCCGCTCGAACCGTCGACGGCCAAGCGCCAGGTCTACGTGCGGCGCGACGGCGCCACTGCCGAGGCCTCGCTCTGCCGGTTCGGGCCCTGCGCCGGCGAAGGGGCGCCGAGCGGTGCGCTCTTCCTCGTCGCCTCGCCCAATGGCGGCACGACCCTCTTCTTCAGCCGCGACCGGCTGACCGAAGCGGCGCCGGCCGGCGGCGGCATCTACAGCTTCGACGTCGCCACCGAAGCGCTCTCCTTCCTGACCCCGGTGGGAACGGGCAGCGTCGGTTTCCGCCACGGCGGCCTGCTGGCCGCAAGCGAAGACCTCTCCTACCTCTACCTCTGCGAATCGGGCAGCGGCGTCAGCGTCTTCCACGCCGGTGAAGTGAAGCCGGTGGCGGCGGTGCCCTGCAACGCCGACGCCGGGCCGGCCGGTGCCACCGAACCGACCGCGGACCGCGCGGGTGGGGCGGTCCCCGGAGTCGAAGGGATCACCAGCCAGGGGGAACCGAGGCCGACGCCTGACTCCGGCTACGTCTTCACGACCACCGCCGAACTCGGCGGCTACGACAACGCCGGCGAATCGGAGGCCTACCTCTACGAAGCGGCGAGCGGCGCCCTGCGCTGCCTCTCCTGCCGCCCGGACGGCGCCCCCGCGCGGGCCGGCGCCTTCCTCGGCAAGGGCAGCGGCACGTTCGAAAACCGGCCGACCCCGCTTGCCGCGGGCGTCTCCGTGCGCAACCTGAACGAGGCCGGCAACCAGGCCTTCTTCGTCTCCGAAGAACAGCTCCTGCCGCAGGACATCGACGGCACCCTCGACGTCTACGAGTGGGAGCGCGCCGGGACCGGCGGGTGCGGGCCGGCGGCCGCCGGTTACAGCGCCGCCTCCGGCGGCTGCGTCTCGCTCGTCTCCTCCGGCACGGACCGCGACGGCTCGGTCCTCGAGGGCGTCTCGGCAAGCGGCGAAGACGTCTTCGTCGCCACCGCCAGCAACCTGGTCCCAGCCGACACCGGGACCGAACTGGAGCTCTACGACGCCCGCGTCGACGGCGGCCTCGCGGCGCAGAACGCCGCCCCGGGCTCGCCCTGCGAAGGCGAATCCTCCTGTCGTCCCCCAAACCCGCCGCCACCCGCCGCCCCGCCGGCCGCCAGCGCCGCCTTCAGCGGCGAAGGCAACGCCACGCCGCGGCATCGCTGCCGCAAGGGCCGCCACGCACCCAAGGGCCATCGCGGCACCGGCGCCCGGCGGCGTGCTCACAAGCACCGCCACGGGCGCTGCGTCAAGGGCTCGCGCCGGGGGGCCGGCAGGTGAGCCGGCGCGACGCGCGGCACCACCGACAGAGATCGACGAACGGGACGACCAGGGAGGCAAAGCAGATGACCATCGCAACGCGCACCACCTCACGAGGCGCCAGGGCGCTCCTCGCCGGCGTCCTCGCCCTGGTCTGCTGCCTGCTCGCCGGTGTGGGCAGCGCGGCGGCCGCCGGGCCCGGCGCCGCCGGACCGCAGAAGTGGGCGCTCTCGCTCTCCTCGATGCCGAGCGTGGTCCAGCCCGGCGAGGAAAACGACAGCCTGCTGGCGGTCGCCACCAACGTCGGCGGCGCCCCGACCAGCGGCACGACGACGGTCGAAGTCGTGCTCCCCTCGCAGCTGACCTACGTCAGCGCGGCGATGCGCAACGGCTTCAGCGAAACCGGCACCTGCACCTTCTCGGCGCCGGCCGTCACCTGCTCGACGACCGCGAGCCTCGCCCCCGGCGAAGAGTTCGTCGTCCAGATCCTCGTCAACGTCGCCGGCGGGGCCAGCGGGACGCTGGTCAGCCAGGCGAAGCTCACCGGCGGTGGGGCCGGCGAAGCGCTGACGTCGGCTTCGGTGCCGGTCGGCGCCGCCCCGGCGGCGCCGGGGATCGCGCCCGGGACCCTCTTCTCCACCGTCTCCACCACTCAGGCCGGCGCCCATCCCAACGCCGCGGTCGGTTTCACCCTGACCACCAAGCGCCACCGCGAAGCCAACGGCGTCGAACTGATCGAACCGGCCGGCTCGCTGCGCGACATCGAGGTCGAAACGCCGCCCGGCCTGATCGGCTCGACGAAGGCGGCGCCGAAATGCAGCTTCGCCCAGTTCGCCGGCGAAGGCTGTCCCGCCAGCAGCATCGTCGGGATCGAGACCGTGCAGATGTCCGTCATCGGCTCCTACGAACCGGGCGGCGCACCGATGTTCTTCAGCCTGCCGCTCTACAACCTGACCCCGCCCGCCGGCGTGCCGGCCGAGTTCGGCTTCAAGGTGCTGACCGTCTCGGTGATCCTGCGAGCGAGCATTCGCAGCGGCGGCGACTACGGGTTGACGATCAGCGGCGGCCCGAACTCCCAGGCCGCCTCGATCTACGGCTCGGAGACGATGTTCTACGGAGTGCCGACCAGGTACAACGGCAGCGGCACGCCGGCCTTGCCCTTCGTCTCCAACCCGACCGCCTGCGGCTCGCCGCTGGCGACCGGCGCCGCGAGCACCTTCTACCAGGCGCCCGGCGCCGCGCCGGCAACCGCGCTCTCCGCGCCGACCGCCTGGACCGGCTGCGACCAGTTGCCGTTCGCGCCCTCGCTGCGCCTGCGGCCCCGCAACGAGAACGCCGACAGCCCCACCGGCCTCGACGTCGACCTCCACCTGCCGCAGAGCCAGGACCCCGAAAACCTGACCTCGGCCGGCCTCAAGGCGGCGACGGTCACGCTGCCCGAAGGCCTGGTCGTCAACCCGGCCGGCGCCGGCGGGCTCGGCGCCTGCAGCGAAGCGGAGTTCGAACCGCACGGCGCGGCTCCGGCCCGCTGCCCGGACAGCGCCAAGATCGGCACGGTGGAGATCGATTCGCCGTTGCTCGACCATCCGCTCCCGGGGTCGGTCTACGTCGCCACGCCGCACCGCAACCCCTTCGGCACGCTGCTGGCGATGTACCTTGCGGTCGAGGACCCGGTGACCGGGATCACCGTCAAGCTGCCGGCCCGCGTCGACCCCGATCCGGCCACCGGCCGCCTGACCGTGACGGTGCCGGAAAACCCGCAGCTGCCGTTCGAAGACGTGAAGCTGAATCTCTTCGGCGGCCCGCGCTCGGCGCTGAAGACGCCGCAGGGCTGCGGCACCTACGCCACCGCCGCCACGCTGACGCCGTGGAGCGCGCCCGAAGGCGAAACCGCTCATGTCACCGACTCCTTCGGGGTCGAACACGCCGCCAGCGGCGGTGCCTGCTCTGCCGCCGAACCCAACTCGCCGTCCCTGGAAGCCGGCACCGCCTTCACCAACGCCGGCGCCGACTCGCCGCTGGTCGTCGAACTGGCGCGGCCCGACGGCTCCCAGCGCCTCGGCGCGGTGGACGTGGCCCTGCCGCCGGGCCTGCTCGGCCGGCTCGCCGGCATCCCCTACTGCCCGGATTCCCAGATCGCCGCCGCGGCGCACCGCAGCGGCACCGAAGAGGCCGCGAGCCCGTCCTGCCCGGCGGCCTCGCAGGTCGGCACGGTGACGGTCGCCGCCGGCGCCGGCGCCCAGCCGTTCCAGGTCCAGGGCCACGCCTATCTGGCCGGTCCTTATAAGGGCGCGCCGCTGTCGCTGGCCTTCGTCACCCCGGCGCTGGCCGGGCCGTTCGACCTCGGCACCGTGGTCGTGCGGGCGGCGCTGCAGGTCGACCCGGTTACCACCCAGGTCTCGGTCCACAGCGACCCGTTGCCGAGCATCCTCGAAGGCATCCCCCTCGACCTGCGCTCGCTGCGCGTGGACGTCGACCGGCGGCATTTCACCCGCAACCCGACCTCCTGCGCGCAGCTGGCGTTCGGCGGCCAGGCCGTCTCCCTGCTGGGTCAGGCGGCTCCGCTCGCCCAGCGCTTCCAGGTTGGCGGCTGCCGGGGGCTCGGCTTCGCGCCGCGGCTCTCGCTGCGGGTCTTTGGCCAGACGCGCCGGACCGGGCACCCGCGCTTCCAGGCGGTCGTCCGCTCGCGTCCCGGCGAAGCGGACATCTCCCGGGCGGCGGTGACCCTGCCGCGCAGCGAGTTCCTCGAGAACGCCCACATCCGCACCGTCTGCACCCGCGTGCAGTACGCGGCGAACCACTGCCCCAAGGCGTCGATCTACGGACACGCCAAGGCCTGGAGCCCGCTGCTCGAACGGCCGCTGCAGGGCCCGGTCTACCTGCGCTCCAGCGACCATGGGCTGCCCGACCTGGTGGCCTCGCTCGACGGGCAGATCCACGTCGACCTGGCGGGCCGGATCGACTCGGTGAAGCGGCGGATGCGCACCACCTTCGAAGCGGTTCCCGACGCGCCGATCAGCAGGTTCGTGCTGACGATGCAGGGCGGGTCGAAGGGGCTGCTGGTCAACAGCACCGACCTCTGTCGGTCCAGGCCCCGCGCCAGCGCCGAATTCGAAGGCCACAACGGCAAGCTGAGCGAGGCACGACCGCCGCTGCGGGCCGGCTGCCGGGCCCGCGGGTGAGCTCAGGGCGCAGCCCCTCCGCCGCCGACCGCGGTTGAGGGGCTGCGCCGAGCCGAGCGGCGGGCCCGGCTGAGAACATTGCGCGCCATGCCCCGCCTCGACCCCCGCGAGCTGCTCGCCATCTACGCCGGCGGCGTCCTCGGGGCGCTGGCCCGGGTGGGGCTCTCGGAGGCGGCGCCGCACGGGGTCGGCTCCTGGCCCTGGGCGACCTTCGCCGCCAACATGGCCGGGGCGCTGCTGCTCGGCTACTTCGTCACCAGGCTGCAGGAGCGGCTGCCGCCCTCCAGCTACCGGCGGCCGTTTCTCGGCACGGGGCTCTGCGGTGCCCTCACCACCTTCTCGACCCTGCAGCTGGAGCTGTTCAGGATGCTCGACGCCGGCTGCATCGGCCTCGCCGCCGGCTACGTGGCGGCCAGCCTGGCCGGCGGCTTCGCCTGCGTGCACCTGGCGACCGCGGCGACCAGGCGGACGAGGGCGGTGCGGTGAGCGCGGCGACCTGGATCGGGGTCGCCCTGGTCGGCGGCGCCGCGGCGCTGGCCCGCTTCCTGCTCGACGCCGCGATCTCCGAGCGGCTCGCCGGCGACTTCCCCGCCGGCACGCTGGTCGTCAACCTCAGCGGCGCCACGCTGCTCGGCCTCGTTGCCGGCGCCGCCCTGCACGGCGCCGCGCTGACGATCGTCGCCGGCGGCGGCCTCGGCTCCTACACGACCTTCTCCACCTGGATGCTGGAGTCCCACCGGCTGGGCGAGGTGGGCGACGCGCGCACGCTCTGGCTCAACGTCGCCGGCTCGCTGCTCGCCGGCCTGGCAGCGGTGACGCTCGGCCACTGGATCGGCGGGCTGCTGTGAGCGGGGGCGACGCGCTGAAGCTCGTCTTCTACTTTGGCGAGCACGCCCGGCACGGCGGGCGCTTCCTCTCCGAGGCCGCCCTCGAGCGCTTCGAGCGAGCGGGCCTCGCCGCCTCGGTGCTGCTGCGCGGGGCGGAGGGTTTCGGCGGCGCCCAGCTGCTGCGCACCGACCGCCTGCTCTCGCTCTCGGAGGACCTGCCGCTGGTCGCGGTCGCGGTCGACCGCGCCGAGCGGATCGAGGCGGTGGCCGAGGAGCTGGCGGGGCTCGGCGCCCGCGGCCTGCTGACCCTGGAACGGGCCCGCTTCGCCGGGAGCGACCGCCCCGCTGAGGCGGAGCCCCACCGCGAGGTCAAGCTGACCGTCTACACCGGCCGCCACGCCCGGCTCGCCGGCGTCCCCGCCCACGTCGGCGTGGTCGCGGCCCTGCATCGCCAGGGCGTCGCCGGGGCGACCGCGCTGCTCGGCGTCGACGGCACCGCCGCCGGCCGCCGCCTGCGCGCGCGCTTCCTCGGCGCCAATCGCTGGGTGCCGGCGATTGTCGTCGCGGTCGGCGAGCGCGAGCGGATCGCCGCCGCCCTCGCCGAGCTTGCCGAGGAGGGGGCGCCGCCGCTCGCCACCCTGGAGGCGGTCCGCGTCCTGCGCCGGGACGGGGCCGAGCTGGGCTCCCTCGAGCCCGGGGAGGGGTGGACCAAACTCAGCCTCTACTGCTCGGAGCGCTCCGAGCACGCCGGCCACCCGCTCTACCTGGAGCTGATCCGCCGCCTGCGCGCCGAGGGCGCCGCCGGGGCGACGGCGCTGCGCGGCGTCTGGGGGTACCACGGCGACCACGCGCCGCACGGCGACCGCCTGCTCGCCCTGCGCCGCCACGTCCCGATCGTCGTCAACTTCCTCGACGCTCCCGAGCGCGCGGCGCGCTGGCTCGAGATCGCCGCCGAGCTGACCGCCGAGTCCGGCCTGGTGACCGCGGAGACGGTTCCCCGGGCGGTCGGATTGAAGTAATCCGAACTGTCCGCCCCCGTCTCTACCTTGGATGACGATGGATGGGCAAACGCAGATCGAGGCCTTTGCTCCGGCGCCGATGGAATCGGCGCGGGTCGCGGACGAGCCGGCGGGGCCGGCGGTGCGGGTCCCTCTGAAGGAGCTCGAGGACGGCCAGCGGGTGCGCGGCGTCTACGCGGTGCGCGGCCGCGAGCTGCGGCGCAAGCGCAACGGCGAGCCGTGGCTGCGGCTCGAGGTCGGTGACGCCAGTGGCAGCGCCGAGGCGGTCTGCTGGGAGGACGCCGAGGCGCTCTACGCGGTCTGCGGCTCCGGCTCGGCGGTCCACGTCTCCGGGGTGTTCGAGATCAGCGAGCGCTGGGGGGCGAAGATCAAGATCTCCGCCCTGCGCGCGGCTGAGCCGGACGAGTTCTCGGCCGAGGAGCTGGCGGCGGCCTCCGACGTCAATGCCGACGAGCTGGAGGCGCAGCTGCGCGGGCTGCTCGACGAGGCGATCGCCGACACCCACCTGCGGCAGCTGCTCGACTACTTCTTCGGCGAGCTCTCGCCGACCTGGCACCGCTTCCGCGACGCGCCGGCGGCCAAGGTCTACCACCAGGCTTACCGGCACGGGCTGCTCGAGCACTCGCTCTCCGTGGCCCAGGCGGTCAACGCCGCCGCCGGCTTCTTCCCGGGGATCGACCGCGAAGTCGCGGTTGCCGGGGCGCTGCTGCACGACATCGGCAAGACCGTCGCCTACAACGACGACCCGTTGGCGATCGACCTCACCGACGCCGGCCGGCTGGAAGGCGAGATCCCGCTCGGCTACTACGCGGTGCGCCGCCAGATCGAGGAGATCCCGGGCTTCGACCCCGGCCTCGCCCGCTGCATCCTCCACATCATCCTCAGCCACCACGGCTCGCTCGAGCATGGCTCGCCGGTCGTCCCCTCGACCCGCGAGGCGGTGCTGGTGCACATGATCGACAACCTCGGCGGCCGCCTCGGCAGCTTCGATCGCCTCGAGCGCCAGCTGCCGGAGGGCGAGGCCTGGTCGGGCTTTGACCGGGCGCTCTCAGGCGCAGCCTTCTTCTCCCAGCGCGCTGCCTGAGGAACCGCTATGCGGCGTCCTCGGTCGCTCGCGTGCGGCGCACGCCACGCGACCTGCGTCCTTGCCTAGCGGCCCCTCAGGCAGCGCGCCCCATGTGCACTGTCGCAGACAAAAACTTACGGTAACGTCATGACGACGATGATGAGGGATGCCTGGACCGACGAGCGCCTAGACGACCTGAATGCCAAGGTCGATCGCGGCTTCGCCCACATCGATACCCGGTTCGACCGCATGGAAGAACGGTCTGAACGCATGGAAGAGCGTTTCGGAGCGATGGAACGCGGGATCGAGATGCTCGAGGACCGCTTCTATGCCCTCAACCGCACCCTCTTCCAGCTCGGCGGCGGGATCATCGTCGCGATGTTCGGCATCGTCGTCACCCAGCTCTGACAAGCCGGAGGCCGCCGGCTGGTCAGCGCAGGGATAGCGTCGCCAGGTCGACGCCGTAGACCGGGTTGATCACCATCTTGTCCAGTTCGACCGCGGAGGAGACGAAGGTGGCGAGGCTGAGGTTGCCGAACGGCGCCCACGGCGCCTGTTTCATGATTTCCCGGTCGAGCCTGGCGTAGGCGGCTTCCTGGCGCGGGCCCAGCTGCTCACCGGCCAGGCGTTCGATCTCCGCGTCGAACCGCGGCTGCGCGAAATGCGCCCAGTTGGTGGCGCCGACCGCGGCGATCCCCGCCGAGGAGAGCTGGGGACGGAAGTAGTCGAGCGGGTGCGGATAGTCCTCGAGCCAGTTCGCCCAGCCGGTGTCCAGTTCGGGCGTCGAGGCGTTGCCGATCAGAGAGAAGTAGTTGGCCGCGTTGACCACCTTCAGCTTCGGTTGGAGGCCGATTTCGCGCAGCACCCCTTCGTAGTACTCGCCCGCTTCGTCATTGGGATGCGCGTTGTCCGTCCAGACGGTCACCGACCGGTCCTTCGGGTCGGCTTCGGCGATCAGCTTGCGCGCCTTGGCCAGGTTGTGGGGGTAGAGCTCGAAGTGGTGGTAGCCCGGCAGCTGCGGCGGCAGCACCTGCTGGGTGGCGGTCATCGTGCCGGCGTAGATCCGTTCCAGTGCCCGCGGGTCGAGCGCGTAGTTGACCGCCCGCCGCACGCGGACATCATCGAACGGCGGCCGGCGGGTGTTCATCCAGAAGTAGAAGACGCTGGGCTGGTGGAAGATCCGCAGCTGCGTGCCGCTGTACTTCTGCTTCAGCGCCGGCAGGCGATCGGGCGGCGGCGGGTTCTGCATCCAGTCGAACTCGCCCCGTTCCACGTCGCTGACCTCGGTCGAGGCGTTGCGGACGACGCTGACGTCGATCGCCGCCACGTTGCCGCCGGGGATCTGCGGCAGGTGCGCGGCGTTGTACCTGCTCCAGGCGGGGTTGCGGACGTAGCGCCAGCCCCGCCCCGGCTGCGATTCGACGATCTCGTAGGGGCCGGTCGCGGGCGGCGGGTGCGCGGTCAGGTCTTCGGCCGGGGTGCCGCGGGGGACCGGGGCCGCGAAGAGCAGCGCCAGCTCGTCGGTGAAGGTGGCGCGGGGCCGCTCGAGGTGGATGACGATCCTGCCGCTGCGGTCGTCGGTCACGATCCCCGGGATGCCGCCATGCTTGCGCTTGGCGAAGCGTTCGGCGCCGACGATTTCGGTGTAGAACGGCGAGCCGGCCGAGTTGAGGGTGAGCACGCGTTCGATCTCGTGCTTGAAATCCGAGGCCCGAACCGGCTGGCCGCTGGAGTAGTGCAGCCCCGGACGCAGGTAGAGCGTGTAGGTGCGCCCGCCGTCGGTGATCTGCGGCAGCGCTTTGGCGAGGCCCGGGACCACCGTGGTCCCGGCGGCGCCGTCGCGGTGGGCGAAGGTGAGCAGCGGGATGTAGGAGTCGTACATCGCCGTCCAGCCTTCGAGCGTGAAGGAGAGCGCCGGGTCGAGGTAGTCCGGAGCGGAGTTGTAGGCGGCGTGCAGGGTTTCTTCTCCGCCCGAGGAGGAGGAGCCGCAGGCGGCCAGCGATAGTACGGCGACAGCCGCAAACGCCGCCATCGTTAGGCGGATCGTCCTCCCGACCCGATTGGAGCGCCCAACTCCCACCGCCTCCAACCCTACTCGGGAAGCGCCTCAACCTGGGCCGTTTCTCTTTCGATCCAATTTTGCTTGCAGGTCGGCACCTTTGCCACTTGTTCCGTTGCAGACGGAAAGTTACGGTGCGATCATGCGGACGATGGCCCGCGATTCCTGGACCGACGAGCGCCTCGACGACCTCAACACGAAGGTGGACCGGGGCTTCGTCCAGGTAGACCAGCGGTTCGACCGCTTCCAAGGGGACGTCGACAGGCGCTTCGACGAGGTGAACAAGCGCTTTGACGAAGTGAACGAGCGATTCGTTCGTTTCGAAGCAAGCGTCGACCGCCGTTTCGAAAACGTCGAAAGGCAGCTGGAGGGGGTCAACGAGCGCTTCGACGCGATGCTCGATCGCTTCGCCCAGCTGACCTATGTGCTGATGGGCAGCATGGGCGTGATCTTCGCCGCCCTGCTCGGCGTCTTCGCGACCCAGCTTTGATTGCCACCCAAGGCCCGCCGGTCCGCGCCGCGTGTCGGCGCCGGCCGGCGTCCCGTCAGTACTTGACGGTGCAGCGCTGGATCCGGTGCACGTCGCCGTGGGCGTGCTGGATGCACTTGACCAGCTTCTGGGGATTGCCAGCGCCGTGCGCCTTGGCCTGGTGGAAGGAGCGGCGGATTTCCCGCTGCACCTTGTTGTTGACGGCTTCGATCGTCTTGCCGATGTCGCCGAGGTTGACTTCGGTCCCGAAGGACTTTTCCAGGCTCTTGTCGGCCGAGTTGATCGCGTTGTCGGTCGTGTGGAGGACCGGCTTGACGATGAAGAAGTAGGCCGCGGCGAGGATGCCGACCGAGACCAAGAGCCGGATAACGCCGGAAGTCAGGCTCCCGAAAAGATTGCGCAAGATATCCATGCCGTTGAGCGCACACTATCCTGCGGGGCGTGGCGAAGGACACCGAGAAGCTGATTCGCCAGCTCTCGTTGATCTCGTTCCTGATGGCTCAGGGGAGGCCGGTTTCGGCGCTCGAGATCAAGCGGGAGGTGGAGGGCTACAGCGACATGAACGACGACGCGTTCGCGCGGCGCTTCTACGCGGACCGGGCGGAGCTGGAGAGCCTCGGCATCCAGCTCGGGGTCGAGAAGCCCGGCGAGGGCTTCTTCGAGGCCGAGCTGTACTCGCTGCCGCCGGAGAACTTCTACCTCGACGCGATCAAGTTCTCCGACGACGAGCTGGCGGCGCTGAGCACGGCGCTGATGCTGCTCACCGACGGCGGCTTCGCCTACGCCGAGCCGCTGCGGCTGGCTCTGCAGCAGGTCGCCTGGGGCCATCCGAACCCGCTGAACGAGGGCGAGCGCGCGCCGGTCGAGATGGCGATGACCGCCTCCGCCGGCGGCCGCGAGCTCTCCCAGCGGCTCTCCAAGATCGAGACCGCGATCAGCCGTCGCAAGACGATCGAGTTCACCTACTACACGATGGAGCGGGGCGAGACCGCGAAGCGCAAGGTCGACCCCTACCACCTGGTCTTCCGCGGCGGCCAGTTCTACCTGATCGGCCACTCCCACGAGCGCGATGCGGTCCGCGTCTTCCGGCTCTCGCGGATCCAGGGCAAGGTCGGATACGCGTCCAAGGCCGAGCACGACTTCTCGCCGCCCGAGGACTTCGACCGCCGCGACTACGGCAGCCGCGCCGACTGGCAGCTGGGTGAGACCAAGGGCACGGCGAAGATCTTCATCCGCGAGCGGATCGCCTGGCTGATCGAGCGGGACTTCGGCCACTACGGGGAGCTGCGGGAGGCGAAGCGCTCCGACGGCGCGCCCGGCAAGGGGCGGGTGTTCGAGACCTCCTACGCCTCCGAGCGCGAGCTGATCGCCTGGGTCCTGCGCTGGCGGCAGAACGCCCAGGTGCTGGCACCCGACGACCTGCGCGAGGAGGTCGAGGGGCGGCTGGCGCTGCTGCGCAAGCGCCACGAGAACGGCTTCCAGCCGGCCGACGTGGTCGACCGGCCGCTGCGCGAGCAGCCGCGGCGCGCGCGCGGCAACGGCCGCGGCGAGGCGGCGATCCGGCCGGAGCGCTTCGCCCGCCTGGTCACCCTCGCCGGCCTGCTGATCGAAGCGGCGAAAAAGGGGGAACGGCTGCAGATCGCCGACCTGCGCAACCGCCTCGAACTGACCGACGAGGAGCTGCGCGAGGACGTCGAGCTGCTCAACGTCGTCAACTTCGGCGGCGGCACCTACGTCCTCTACGCGGAAATCCTCGGCGAGGAGATCGAGGTCGACTCCGAGCCCTACGGCGACAACTTCGCCCGCCCGGCGCGCCTGCTGCCGCTGGAGGCGAAGGCGCTGGTCGCGGCGATCGACCTCTTCGGCGACCACCTGCCGCAGTCCGACCTGCAGAGCGCGCGGAAGAAAATCGTCGCCGCGCTCGGCCACGATCCCTCCGAGGAGGGGCTGGAGATCGCCTCGGCCGGCGGCGGCGACGCCGAGGTGGCGCGCCTCGTCAACGACGCGATCGCCAAGAGCAGGGTGCTCGAGCTCAGCTACTACAAGGAGAACGAGGACCAGTTCACCGACCGCCGGGTCGAGCCCTACCGGCTGGAGAACGGCCGCGAGGGCTGGTACGTCGAGTGCTACGACCTGACCAAAGGCGGGGTCCGCCACTTCAAGCTCGACCGGGTCAAGGAGGCCAAGCTCTCCGAGGAGCCCTTCGAGCCGCGGCCCGAGGTGGAGGAGCTGGCCGGGGTCGAGGGCTGGATGACCCACGGCGAGGTGCCGACCGCCGAGGTGGCGCGCGTCTGGGTCTCCCCGGAGCGGGCGCGCTGGCTGCGCGAGGAGCGCACCGTGGTCGAGGAGCTGGCCGACGGCGCCGTCGTCGTCGAGCTGCCCTACGCCGGCAAGCCCTGGCTGGTCCGGGAGATCCTCCGCGGCGCCGGCGACCTGGTCGTCCTCGAGCCCGCCGACGCCCGCGAGGCGATCGCCAAAGAGGTCGCGGGCTGACCGAGCAGGCCCCGGGCCACCCTGAGGTCCTGAAGATCGTCGCCCCGAACCCGGGGCCGATGACCCTGGAAGGGACCAACACCTACCTGGTCGGCTCCGACCCCTGCGTGGTGATCGACCCCGGCTCCGACGATCCGGCCCACCTGGAGGCGATCCGCGCCGCGGCGGCGCAGCGCGGCGGCATCGGGATGGTCCTGCTGACCCACTCGCACGCCGACCACACCACCGGCGCCGCCGAGCTCGCGGTCGAGGTGATCCTGCCCGAGCACGGCGAGGTCCACGCCGGCCTGCGCGTCCTCGCCACCCCCGGCCACGCCGACGACCACGTCTCCTTCATCGCCGAGGGGGTCTGCTTCAGCGGCGACCTCGTGCTCGGGCTCGGCTCGACGATCGTCCCGCCCGGCGGCGGCGCCCTTGCCGCCTACATGGACTCGCTGGCCCTCCTGCGGGCCGAGGAGATCGACCTGATCGCCCCCGGCCACGGCCCCTGGATCACCGAGCCTGAGGGCAAGCTGGCCGAATACGTCGAGCACCGCACCGCCCGCGAGCTGGGGCTTCTGGCCGCCCTGGAGGCTGGCGAGCGCTCCCGGGCCGCGCTCCTGCGCACCGTCTGGGACGACGTCCCGCTGGAGCTGCTGCCGATGGCGGCGATGGCGATGGAGGCCCACCTCGAAAAGCTCTCCGAAGAGGGCCGCCTGCCCGGCGACCTGACCGAGTAGGCGGTCGAAGCTGCCCTTCGGCTTCATCCCGCGCGAGCAGGAAGGTCCGCGTCTCAGCGCGGCAGCAGGAGGCGGGTGAGGGCCAGGGTCGGGAAGGTGATCGCCGTCGACGGTTCCTTGATGGTGCCGACCAGGATGGGCCGGCCCCGTTCGTCGAGCACGAGGTCGTTTGCCGACGCTTGCTCGTTCCCGAACCCGGCGACGACCTGACCGTTGACGCCGACGCTCGAGTCGAATGCGCCCGACCGCGTCAGGCGTATCAGCAGGAAGTCGGCCGGAGCTTCGCGGATTCCAGTGGCTCCAGCGAGGAGTACGCGACCGTGGCCGCCCGGCGCAAGCGCGTCGATTGCCCCGTAAAGCCTCACCCGGCCGCGCTGGCCGAAGCGCCGATCGAAGGCGCCGCTTGGCTGTAGGCGCAGCACTTCGGCTTCCCCGGAGCGGGGGTAGGAGTAGTCACCCAGCGAGATCAGCGCCAGGATCCGGCCCGAGCCGGTGAGGGCGAGCTGTCTCACCGAGCCGTCGGTGTTCAGCACGCCGTTCCCCGAGAAGCGACCGTCGATTCCCCCGGCGGGGCCGATTCGCACGATCGAGCCGAGGCTGCGTCCCTTGCCTTCGGACGGGGGGAAGCATAAGAACACGTCCGGGTGCTGGGTGCCGAGGACGATCTGTTCCCGCGGCCCGGTGGCCACCGTGGCGAAGCCGTAGTCCAGGTTGCTGAGGGTGGCGGCGCCGCCACCGGCAAAGGTCGGGTCCGGAAGGCCGCTCGCCGTCAGCCTGCCGACGAAGGCGCCAGCAGTCGCGCGCGGACCGGGTTTGCAGCCCTGGTGCACGCCGGTTGCGTAGACGCCGGCAACGACGATCCGCCCCTGCGGGTCCACCGCCAGGCCCGTTACGCGCGGCGTTGGCCAGGGAAGCCTTTCGCTCGGGGCGGAGGCCTTGTAGGCAGGTGGCAGCCCGAAGTCGGTGCTAGCGATGCCGCCCTGCCCGAAGCTCGGGTCGAGCTGCCCGTCGGGCAGGTAGCGGATGACGGTGGCGAGCTCCCGGTTCTCGAGAAAGTACGGCAGCCCTGGAAGCGTCGCGTGCTCGCCGCTCCACCTCGTCGCGGCGACGAGGACGCGTCCCTCCGCATCGACGGCGATACCTGCCGGGAAGAGGAGTTCCCCCTTTGCTTCGAGGTTCGGCAGCTCGACCGACCCGCCCTGCCCAAAGCTCGGGTCGAGCTGCCCGCTGGGCAGGAAGCGGCTGATCGTTTCCCCCAGCATGGCGACGATCGAATCGCCGGGAGAAGCGGCGGCGAGAGCCGAATACAGGTAGCCCTTGGTGAACGTCGTCCCGATCACCCGCCCGTTGGTGCCGAAGCTGGGGTCTAGCCGGGCTGGGTGCCGGTGCCTGGGGCCGGGCCGAGCGGCGGCGATGCCGACCGCCAGCGCGAGCACGGCGATGGCGACGGCGAGGGTTCCGATCACGCGTCGGGGTGGCACGCCATCGAAGCTCCTCAGGGAAATTCCATGCAACCTCCGTATTGAGCCGCAGGGATTGCTGCGAACGTCGCGGTTTGCCAGCGGTTGCACCTTGGAACTGGCTGGGCAGCCAGTCTGATAAACACTCCGCATGGCCAGGCACGGGAAGAGGCGCAAGGGGAAGGGTCAGAAGGTCGCGCAGGTGGGCATCCTCGCCGGGGCGGCGGGCACCGGGCTCGCCGCGGCGACGGTCGCCGCCGCCTGGCACTGGCTGGCCCGCCGGCCGCTGCCCAAGCACCGGGGGCGGATCGAGCTGCCGGGGCTGGAGGGGACCGTCGAGGTACGCCGCGACCGCTGGGGCGTCCCGCACATCGAGGCCACTGACCGCCGCGACCTCTACTTCGCCCAGGGCTTCTGCCACGGCCAGGACCGGCTCTGGCAGATGGACTTCTACCGCCGCGTCGTCGAGGGACGGGTCTCCGAGATGGCGGGGCGCGAGGGGCTGCCGCTGGACCGGCTGATGCGCACGCTGGGGATCCGCCGTGTCGCCCTGGCCGAGGAAGCGGCCTTGGACCCGCAGCTGCGCGATCTGCTGGAGCGCTTCTGCGAGGGCGTCAACGCCGCCGCCGCGGCCGCCCCGGCGCCGCCGTTCGAGATGCAGCTGCTGCGCCTGAAGTGGGAGCCCTGGCGGCCGGTCGACATCCTCAGCCTCGGCAAGCTGCTCGCCTTCGGTCTCTCGACCAACTGGGAGCGCGAGCTGCTGCGCGCCGACATGCTGCGCGAGCTGGGCCCGGAGCTGACGGCCCGCCTCGACCCCGCCTATCCGGCCGACAACCCGATCGTCAACCAGGAAGTCTGGAGCGGCGACGGGATGGCGATCGTCGAGCAGATCGACGCCGTGCGGCGCTCGATGGGCCTGGCCACCGAGGCCAGCGGCTCCAACAACTGGGCGGTCAGCGGCTCGCGCACGGCGAGTGGCGCGCCGCTGATCGCCGGCGACCCGCACCTCCCCCCGAGCATGCCGGGCATCTGGTACGAGGCCAGCCTGCGGCTCGGCGAGCGCTTCGTCCGCGGCGCCTCG
>DASVWP010000127.1:0-3025 GCA_036393155.1 Solirubrobacterales bacterium
GGCGACCTCAACGGCGACGGCAATCCCGACCTGGCGGTCGCCGACCTGATCTCACCGATCGCGGGCGGCCCCAAGAACCAGATGCTGCCCGGGCACGTGTCGGTGCTGCTCGGGAAGGGCGACGGCACGTTCGGCGCGAGGACCGAGTTCCCGGTCAACCGAGGCAGGAGCCCCCACCCGGGCACCAGCTCCTCGGCGGTGGCGATCGGCGACGTCACGGGCGACGGCAAGCCCGATCTCGCCGTCACCCTGACCGGCGCCAGCAGCGCGGGACGGGTGGCGATCCTCCGCGGCAAGGGGAACGGCTCCTTCGCCCCGCCGTCGAGCGTGCCGGTCGGCACCCAGCCCGTCTGCAGCGACGCCGAACGCCGAACCGGTCACTGCCCGCGGGCCTCGGTGGCGCTCGGCAGGCTCAACTCCGACGGCCGGCTCGACCTCGCGGTCACGAACTTCGGCACCAACCGGGTCTCCGTGATGCTGAAGCGCTGAGCCGGGCGGCGCGCCCATCCGCGCCTTGCGGCACCGATCCAGATCAGCGCTTCAACCTGACCGACTTGGAGACGGTCGCGGTCTCGCCTTCTGCATTGCGGGCGTGGACGACGAGCTTCGCCCTCACCCTGCGCTGGGCGAGCACCGCCCGGATCCGCCGCAGCTTGGCCGGCGAGAACTTGAAGCGCAGGGTCACGGTCCGCTTGGCCGTCGCGCGAGCGCTCGCCACTCGCGAGAGGAGGGCGCCGCGTACGCGGGGCAGGCTGACCATCGCCTGGCCCCGCAGGGTCGCCGCTTCGGAGACGTGGACCTGGATCGCGAGCTTGCCGACGCGCTGCACGGCCTTGGCGGACAGGCGGGGGCGCGGTTTCCGGTGCTCGGCGGAGCCTGCGCCGACGCCGAAGTGGACGGTGAAGACCTGGCCGTCGGCGGTGGCGCTCGCGTTGGGCAGCGCCAGAGCGCCGATGGCGGCCGCACAGGTCGCCCAGGGGATCTCGGCGCTTGCGGTGCCCCCGGAGATCGCCAGCGGATAGATCCCGCTGGCCGGTGGCAGGCCGCTCGACGGGTAGATGACGAAAACGGGCTGGGTCGGCACCCCGGGTGGCAGGTCGACCTGTAGCTGCAGGGTCGCCCGCGTGCAGGGCGCCGCGCTGTCGGCGGCGCCGTCGAAGGAGACCACCTTCATCGCCAGGTGGTTCACCGTGACTGACAGGGGGGCGTAGATGCCGACCTGTTCGGGGATCAGCCTCAGCGACGGCGCCGGGAGATGCGGGAGGACGCCGGGCCGGGTGATCTGGCCGGCCACCGCGGCGAGGGCGTAGCCGTTGAGGGCGGCGGCCAGCGAGCTGCCGTGGGCGCCGAGGACTTCCTCGAGCGCCTGCAGGTCGTGCGCCCGGTGGTCGGCGGACCCGAGCGCCGCCTCGCGGCTGAAGGCTTCGTGGACGATGCCGGTGCCGTAGCGCTCGCTCAGGTACTCCCAGAAGATCGAGCCGCGGTACCCGCCGGCGGCGTCGCCACAGGCGGGGCCCAGGCAGTCGAGCGGCCGCCACGGGTCGGGGAACCAATTGGGAGGCGGGCTGCCGCCGGTCGCGGCGGTCACCGCCTGGCCGGCCCACTCGGCGCTCGACTCCGAGAAGAAGCCGCTGTGGGCGAAGATCCCGAACTGGATCACGTGGAAGAGCTCGTGGGCGACCGCGTAGATGTTGGTGGTGCTCGGCGTCAGCAGGATGAATCCGGAGGTCTGGTCGGCCGATTCGTCGTCGCGCCCGGCGGCAGGGCCGATCGGCACCGCGAAGACGTAGATGTCGGTCTTCCCGTCGCCGTCGCTCATCGGCGGCGGGTAGCCCTGGGAGAGGTACCACGAGAGGGCGGTTTCGGCGTTGGCCAGCGCCGTGGCGGCGCCTTCGGGGCTGAGCCGATCGGCGGCCGTGCCTCCGCTGGAGGTGTAATGGATGACGAAGTGCGGCCCGACGAGTTCGGAGACCGGGGCGGGGACCGGCGGTCGCGCCGCTCGCGCCGTCGGCGCGAGGACGAGAAGCGCCGCGGCGACCGCGATCGCGAGGATCGTGGCCCGTCGGCCGGGGAGGGCGGGGTTTCGCATGCTTCCAGCCTGATGGCAGGGAGCGCTGCCCGTATCCGGGGCCTGCACACCGGTGAGGAGCGGAATCGCCGAAGTCGGCGCCGGTCGCCGCCGGGCCGCCTGTGTCCCGATCAGCCGACCGCGCGCCGCAGCGCCGCCGCGAGGTCGCCCCTGCGCAGCACCGAGACGGACTCGAGCTCCAACCACTCGCTGAGCGAGCGCAGCTCGGCGGCCAGCGCCTCGGCGACCTCGGCGGCGTCGGCCCCCGGCTCGGCGTAGGCGCCGCGCACGCGCAGCACGCCGGCCTGGCGGTCGCTCTTCAGGTCGACCCGGCCGACCAGGCGGTCGCCGAGCAGGAAGGGGAGGACGTAGTAGCCATAGACGCGCTTGGGAGCCGGCACGTAGATCTCGATCCGGTAGCGGAAGCCGAAGAGGCGCTCGGTGCGCTCGCGCGCCCAGACCAGGGAGTCG
This sequence comes from Solirubrobacterales bacterium, assembly GCA_036393155.1. Classification (GTDB taxonomy): domain Bacteria; phylum Actinomycetota; class Thermoleophilia; order Solirubrobacterales; family 70-9; genus VAYN01. The sequence continues at coordinate 2,540 of DASVWP010000127.1, forward strand.
AAGGGGGTGAGGAGCGCCCGCGCGGCCGCGACGCGGCGCGTGCCGGCGGGTCGCTCGGTCGTCAGGTAGGCGGGCGCCCGCCAGCCCTCGACCCGCACGGGAAGGAGGGCGCCCTCCTCGGCGAGCTCGGCGACGCGGGCCTTCGACTCGGCGCGGGGGAGGCGGAAGTAGTCGCCGAGGTCGGCCTCGGTCGCCACGCCGAGCCGTTTCGCGGCGACCAGGACGAGCCGGCGCTGCGCCTCCTCCTGGGAGGGCGTCGGCGCCTCCAGGACGGCTCGCGGCAGGACCCGCTCGGGCAGGTCGTAGAGCCGCTCGAAGTTGACCCGCCGCGCCGCGCACAGCCGCCCGGCGTAGAAGAGGTACTCGAGCGCGGTCTTCTCTTCGCTCCAGCTCCACATCTCTCCCGGTTTCCGTTTCCGCGCCGGCGCTTTCAGATCGGCGGTCCGCAGCGGCCCGCGCTCCCGTACCTCGCCGAGGACGAACTCG
>DASVWP010000128.1:0-2237 GCA_036393155.1 Solirubrobacterales bacterium
AGGTCATCAAGCTGGCGATGGACGCCCTGATGCTGGGGCTCAAGGTGGGCATGCCGATCCTGCTCGCCGGGCTCGTCGTCGGCCTGATCGTCAGCGTCTTCCAGGCGGTGACGCAGATCCAGGAGATGACCCTCTCCTTCATCCCGAAGATCCTCGCCGTGGCGGTGGTGCTGATCGTCGCCGGGCCGTGGATGCTCGACCAGATGGTCGGCTACACCAGCGACCTCTACCACTCGATCCCCGGGATGGTGAAGAAGCATTGAACGCCGTCGAACAGCTGGGCCAGAACCAGCTGGCGGGCTTCATCCTGGTCCTGGCGCGGGTCAGCCCGCTGTTCCTGCTCGCCCCTCCCTTCTCCTCGAAAATGGTGCCGGCGCGGGCGCGCGGGATCATCGCCGTCGCCTTCGCGATCGGCCTGGCGCCGGTCGCCCTGCGCGGCCAGAGCGTCCCCGGCGAAGTTCTGGTGCTGGCCGGCCTGGCGCTGAAGGAAGTCCTCGTCGGCCTCGGCTTCGCGCTCGCCCTGGCCTGCCTGTTCGCCGCCTTCGCCACCGCCGGCTCGATCCTCGACACGACGATCGGCTTCAGCTTCGGCTCGCTGGTCGACCCGATCACCGACGTCGCCTCGGGCCAGATGGTCCAGGTCTACTCGATGGTCGCGATCGCGGTCTTCATCGCGATCGACGGCGACGCCTGGGTGATCCAGGGCCTCGCCAAGACCTACGAGATCGTGCCGCTGCTGAAGATGCCCTCGCTGAGCGCGCTGACCGCCGGGGCGGTCTCGGAGTTCGCCGGCATCCTCGTCTCGGCGCTCGAGGTGGCGGCGCCGGTGATCCTGGCGCTGCTGCTCACCGACGTCTCCTTCGGCGTCGTCTCGCGGGTGGTGCCACAGCTCAACGTCTTCGCCGTCGGCTTCCCGATCAAGATCGTGGTCGGGCTGCTGGTCGTCGGCGTCTCCCTGCCCTTCGTCGGCGGCTGGCTCTCCGACCAGCTGCAGCTGAGCGTCGAATCGGCGCTGGGAAGCCTGAGGCTCGGCTAGCCATGTCACAAGCCGACAAAACCGAGAAGGCAACTCCCAAACGCCGCGCCGAGGCGCGGAAGAAAGGACAGGTCGCGCGCAGCGCCGACCTCTGCGGCGCCGCCGTGCTGCTCGGCTCGCTGGCGGCGCTGAGCGCCTTCGGGCCCGGGATCATGGACGGGCTCGCCGGGTCGATGCGGGGCATGCTGGCGGCGACCGCCGACCCCTCGAAGGTCAGTGCCCAGGGCATCGGCCCGCTGATGAGCGCCGCCGGCCTGGCGATCCTCGCCGCCCTGGCCCCGGTCGCCCTCGCCTGCCTGTTCGCCGGCCTCGGCGCCAATGTGGTCCAGGTCGGCCTGCGGATCGCGCCGGAGGGCCTGAAGCCGGACCCCAAACGCCTCAACCCCGTGCAGGGCGCGAAGAACGTCTTCGGCGTCAACGCCCTGGTCGAGACCCTGAAGAGCAGCGGCAAGGTGGCGGTCGTCGGCGCGATCGCCGCCCTCGCCCTGCTGCCGAACCTGCAGAACCTGGCGGCCCTGGTCGGGATCCAGCCGCCGGCCCTCGGCACGGAGATCGCCGGCGGCATCGCCGGGATCGCCTGGAAGGCCGGCGCCGCCTATCTGCTGATCGCGATCGGCGACTTCTTCTGGCAGCGCCACCGCCTCGACAAGCAGCTGCGGATGCACAAAGAGGAGGTCCGGCGCGAGCAGAAGGAGGAGTCGATCTCCCCCGAGCTGCGCGCCTCCCAGCGGCGCAAGGCGGCGCAGATGTCGCGCGGGCGGATGATGGCGGCGGTGCTCGGCGCCGACGTCGTGGTCGCCAACCCGACCCACTTCGCGGTCGCCCTGAAGTACGACGGCACCCGCCCCGCCCCGGTCTGCGTGGCCAAGGGGAAGGACCTGATCGCGCTTGCGATCCGCCGCGTCGCCGAGGAAAACGACGTGCCGGTGGTCGAGAACCCGCCGCTGGCCCGCTCGCTGTTCGACTCGGTCAAGCTCGACGCGGAAATCCCCGAGCACCTCTACCGGGCGATCGCCGAGCTGCTGGCCTTCGTCTACCGCACCGCCCGCCGTAGGACGCCGATCGCGAGGGCCGCATGAGCGCCGGGATCAAACGCCTGCTCGCCCACGCCGACCTGGTCGCCGCGGTGGCCGTGGTGATGGTCGTGGTGATGATGATCGTGCCGCTGCCGCCGCTGGTCATCGACCTCTTCATCACCCTC
>DASVWP010000129.1:0-6691 GCA_036393155.1 Solirubrobacterales bacterium
GCAGTCGAGGGGCACCGCCGCCTCGGCGGCGTGGGTCGGCGTCGAGCAGGCGACCGCGGCGACGTCGTCGAGCAACGTCGTGTCCCGCTCGTGGCCGACCGCGCTGATCACCGGCACCCTCAGCAGCGCCACGGTGCGGCACAGCGTCTCGTCGCAGAAGGCCCAGAGGTCGGCCAGGCTGCCGCCGCCGCGGGTGACGACGATCGCCTCGACCTCGGGCCGCGCCGCCAGGCCCTGCAGCGCCGCGGCGATCGCCGGCGCCGCGTGGCGGTCCTGCACCGGCGCGAAGCCCCAGACCACGGTCCCGCCCCAGCCCCGGCGCTCGAGGCCGGCCAGCAGGTCGCGGCGGGCGGCTCCGGTCTCCGCGGTGACGACGCCGATCGTCCGCGGCAGCGCCGGCCGCGCCAGCTGCTTCTGCAGCTCGAACAGCCCCTCGGCGCGCAGCTGCTTGCGCAGGGCCTCCAGCCTGGCCAGCAGGTCCCCTTCGCCCGCCAGTCGCACGTGGGTGGCCCGAAAGCAGAAGCTGGGCGAGGCCTGGCCGCCGCCGGGGTAGTAGTCGGGCCCGCCGCCGATCACCACCTCCGCCCCGTCGCGCAGCCCGCCCTCCGGCAGCTCCGCCTTCTCGAGGTCGTTGAGCCAGATCGCGCAGGGCACCGCGCCCTCGCCGTCGCGCAGCTCGAAGTAGGCCTGCACGCGGCTGCGGCCGATCCCGGTCACCTCGCCGATCAGCTGCACGCGCGCCCGTTTGCGCATCTCCTCCTGCAGCTTGCGCGCGTAGCGGCCGACCGGAAAGGGCCCGGGAAGATCCATGCCGCTGAGGCTATTCAGGCGGCGTGACGCCAGCGCCGCGCCCAGGTGCGCAGCTCGCGGATCGCCGGGTCGAGGTCCTGGCCTTTCTCGGTCAGCGAGTAGGTGACCCGGACCGGTGCGCCGGCTTCGACCTCACGGCAGACCAGGCCCTCTTCCTCCAGCTCGCGCAGCCGCTGCGAGAGCAGCCGGTCCGAGAGACCGGGAACGCTCCTGGCGACCTCGCGGAAGCGCATCGGCCGCTCGGTCAGGGCGCAGATGATCGCCCCCGTCCAGCGCTTGCCGATCAGCTCGATCGCGGCGTGGAAATGCGGGCAGACCGCGCTGGAAGCGGCTGGCGGGTCGGCCCGGGGCCTGGGGGCCGGGTCGGCCTGGAACTCGGTCGGCGTGACCTCTTCCATGACAATCGAGCTTACAGAACGTAAGTAGTCGGCCCTTGGGAATCAGCCCGTGCAGGGTCCCGTACTGACCGATTCCCGGGTGTGGTGGAGCGCTTCGGAAACCAGCTCGGAGGGAACGGCGAAGCCGCCGTGGGGGCCGCTGGTGGTGGCGGCGAAGACGGTCCCCACCACCTTCCCCCGAGCGTCGACCATCGGGCCGCCGGAGTTGCCGCTGCGCACGTCGCCGCTCAGCGCGGTGATCGTGCGGTCCACAGGCCCGTTCCCGTAGGAGTCCTCGCTGACCGTTTCGCGCGTCTCGCCGACCCGCGCCGGCTCCACCGCGTAGGGCCCGTTTTCCGGGTAGCCGAGGACCGCGGCGTCGCTGCCGACCTGCCGGCTGGGGGCGATCTTCAGCGTCGGCAGGTTGGCGCCGATCCGCAGCAGCGCCAGGTCCTGGTCGGGCCGGTAGTAGACCGCGGTCGCGTCGAGCTCGACCCCACTGCGGGTGGTGACCGTGGTGTCGGTGGCGCCGGCGACGACGTGCGCGTTGGTCACCACGAGGCCCGGCGCGACGGCCCAGCCGGAGCCCTCGACCCCGAGGCCGCAGGCGGTGCTGAGCACCCGGACGACCGAGTCGCCCGCGCGCAGGACGTCGGGGTCGCGGGCGATCGCGGGATCGGGAGGTTGGGTCGGGGTCGCCGGGCCGATCACCGAGGGCGCCGGGTCGACGCGGTCGAGCGCGTTCAGCACCGGGCCCGAGGGCGGCAGGACTTCGTTGAGGCTGCGGAGGATCAGCGAGTCCTGCAGGTCGGCGCGCAGGCGGGCCGTCGCCGGCGCGTGCAGCGCCACCGCGCCGAAGACCCAGACCAGGCCGAGGGCCACGGAGGCGATCAGCGCCGCGCCGCCGGCCCCGTCGGCGAGGTGCAGGAAGTGCCTGCGGAGGAGCTTCTCGCGCAGGCCGAGGGCGATGCTCTCGACCGCGACCGCGCTGAGGGCGCCGGCCACCAGCGCCCCGAGCGCCGCGAACAGGGGCGCGTAGGGGGATTCGGCGCCGCGGTGGAGGACCATCGGCGCGATGCGACTGCCGGCGAAGGCGCCGGCAGCGAACCCGACCAGCGTCATCGCCCCGACGATCAGCCCCTGCCGGTAACCCCACAGGGCCAGCGCGAGGGTGAAGGCGACGATCGCGAAGTCGAGGACGGTCACCGATCAAATAAAGCATGTCGCAGAAAGCTCTATTACCTTTCCTGCGGTGAGTAAGTTGCCATCCGAGGTGGAGCGACGCCGTCGCCTCGTCACCCGCACTCTCCCCCTCGCGATGGTCGCCATCGTCTCCTTCGTCGTCGGCGCCGCCGTCGGGATCCCCGGCTCGCCGGAGAAGGACACCGCGAACCGCTTCGCCGCCGCCTGGGCGGCCGGCGACTACGCGGCGATGTACCGGCAGCTGAACGACGCCTCGCGGGAAACGACCAGCCTCGACGCATTCCGCACCGCCTACCGCGAAGCGGCGCAGGTGGCGACGATGCGCGGACTGGAGGCGGGCTCCGCACATGACCCGAGCAGCGCCGAAGGCCACCAGGTCGTCCCGGTGCCGCTGAACATCGCCACCGTCGCCTTCGGCACCGTGGAAGACGAAATCGACCTGCCGGTCGCCGAAGGCGGGATCGCCTGGGACCCGAGCCTCGTCTTCCCTGGCCTGCGCAAGGGCGAGCACCTGGAGAACCAGATCGAACTCGCCGAACGGGCGCCGATCCTCGCCGCCGACGGGACGCCGCTGGCCGAGGGACCGGCCGAAGAACGCGAACACCCGATCGGCAGCGCGGCGATCGACGTCACCGGGGAAGTCGGCACCGCCGAAGAAGAAGAAGTCGAAAAGCTCGCCCGGCGCGGGTTCTCCGCCGACACGCCGGTCGGGATCAGCGGCCTCGAGAGGGCCTTCAACGCCCGCCTGGCCGGGAAGCCGGGCGGCTCGCTCCTGGCCGTCGACTCCTCCGGCGGCAAGGTGCGCGTGCTGGCGCACGGCAAGCCCAAGCCGGGAGCGCCGGTGAAGACGACGATCGACCCGGCCCTGCAGGAAGCGGCCGTCGCGGCGCTCGCCGGCCGGGTCGGCGGCATCGCCCTGCTCGACGCCCGCAACGGCGACGTCCGCGCCCTCGCCGGCCAGGCCTTCTCCGCGCCCCAGCCGCCCGGCTCGACCTTCAAGATGATCACCTCGACCGCGGCGCTGCAGAAACACCTGGTCAAGCTGGACGACGAATTCGAAATCACCAACGGCGTCAACGTCGGCGGCCGCTTCATCAGCAACGCCAACGGCGAGTACTGCGGCGGCACCTTCCGCCAGGCCTTCGCCGAGTCCTGCAACGCCGACTTCGCCCCGCTGGGGCCGCAGATCGGCAACGACGACCTGGTCGCGACGGCGGAACGGTTCGGCTTCAACTCCCCGCCCACCCTCTACTCCTCGCGGATCGTCCGCGAAGTGGAACCGGCGGAATCGACCATCCCGACCGAAATCGGCGAAGAAATCGACCTCGCGGTCTCGGCGATCGGCCAGGGCGAAGTGCTGGCGACCCCGCTGGAGATGGCGAGCGTCGCGCAGACGATCGGCAATGGCGGCGTCCGCATGCCGACCTCGATCGTCCAGAACAAGAAGCTGCGCCCGGAGGCCCAGCCGGTGCGGGTGATGTCGAAGAAGGTCGCCGACGAACTGACCGAACTGATGATCGGCGTGGTCACCGAAGGCACCGGGACCGCGGGCGCGATCCCGCAGGCGCAGGTCGCCGGCAAGACCGGCACCGCCGAGCTCGGTCCCAAGCCGGGCCAGGAGAACAAGCCGAATCCCGAACAGCGCAAGGACGCCTGGTTCGCGGCCTTCGCACCGGCGAAGAAGGCGAAGCTGGCGATCGGGGTGCTGCTGGTCGAAGCCGAAGCGGCGGGCGGCGAAGTGGCGGCCCCGGCGGCCTCCGAAGTCCTCTCGGCGGGCTTCGGCTAGAGACTCAGAGAGTCAGCACGAACCGGGTCGGCGCGCGCCCGGTCCCGCTAGAGGTCGAGCGTGACCTTGGCGGTTTCGCCGTCGGCGGCGGGGATGTGCAGCGTCAGCGGCCGGTTGTTGTCGGCTTCGGCGGGCAACAGGAAGAGCGCCAGCGAGCCCTCGATCGGGCCCTGCTGGGGGGTCGAATCGAGGATCGGGATCTGTTCCTGCGATTCGACTTCGCCGCCGAACGGGAAGGCGTAGAGGCTTTCGCTGGGGATCAGTTCGTAGTTTTCGTGCGCCGCGTCGGTGATCCACAGCGTCGAAGGCAACTTCTGCGGTTCGTTGCTTTCGTTGTGGACTTGGAAGAAGATCCCGAAGTAGGTCGAGCCCTGCGGCGGTTCCGGCTGGCCGACGAGGTAGGCGGCGTCCTCGTGGTCGTTCGGGTTCAGGTAGCGCGAGAACACGACGCTGAACTGCAGGTCGCCCAGCTTCACCGATTCGCCCTCGGAGACTTCCTTGGAGTCGCTGGAGTAGCCGCAGGCGGAGACGCCCACGGCGAGCGCGCCGAGCATCAGGGCGGCGAGGAGCGGCAGGACGAGTTTGCGAGCGTTCTGGAACATCGGCGGGCGGGAGTCTATTAAGGGACGCCGGTCGCGTAGCGGTTGCCCCCCGCGACGGCGATCCGCGCCGCGGCGGGAGCGTCGGACTCGATCTGGTCGCGGAGCCGTCGCAGCGCCTCCCGCCAGCCCCGCGCCTGCCAGAAGGAGGCGCCGCTGGCGATCTCCACGGCGCGGTCGAGGGGGTTGCCGGGCTCGGTCCAGTGGGTGAGGCGGACGCGAAGCAGCGAGCCGGAGGCGCCGGTCAGCTCCCACACCGTCTGGGTGGGAATCCGGTTGGCGCGGCCGCAGCGGCCGCGCTCGACGATCCGGAACGGCTCCTCGGCCTCGACGATCGTCGTGTCCTCCCAGGGGGAGCGCAGCGGCGCCTGGACGCGGAACCGGGCGCCGGCGCCGACGCCGGTCGAATCGAGCCTGGTCAGGCGGAAGCCGGTGAGGAAGTGGTCGGTGAAGGACGGTCGCCGGGAGAGGTCGGAGAGCACCGCGAAGATCCGCTCGCGCGGCGCGTCGATCTCGGTCTCGGCACGGATCGGTCCCATCGGCGGCGGCGATTCTATTCGTCCGCCGGGCGAGGCCGCAGGATCATCAAAATTAGGGTGACGCTGCGGCGGGCAACCGCTAGGATCGGAGCGGACGCAGGAAGGAGGTCCCCCATCTTCGACAGCGTCAGCAGCAGCCCGCTGGACGACACTTTCAGAACCGGTTTCATCCCCGGTACCGGGACGTTCTTCTGCCTTGGCTGCGGTTCGCAGCTCTCCCTCGACGAGAGCGAGCAGCTCCCGGCCTGCCCCCGCTGCCACGGCTCCCGCTTCCGCCGCGACTCGATCTTCGAGTCGATGCAGGAGCACAGCGCGACGACCACCGAACTGCCGATCCCCGAGCCCGGCGGGGTTCCGGAGTGGCTCGAGGAGGCGCGCCAGGCGCTGACGGCGCCCGGCGACTACCTCGTCTACCGCGACGAGGACGGGCCGACCGAGAGCTTCCGGATCGAACGCGGCTGGACCCGGATCGGCCGCAGCACGACCGCCGACCTGCGGCTCGACGACCCCAGCGTCTCCCGCCGCCACGCCCTGATCGTCGCCGAGCCCGGCAAGGAGCTGCGCGTGCTCGACGACCGCAGCCTCAACGGCGTCTTCGTCAACGGCCGGTCGCTCGAGTGGGGCACCCTGCGCGACGGCGACGAGCTGGCCGTCGGCCGCTTCAAGCTCTACGCCCTGCGCGCCTAGCGGTTCCGGCCACCGCCGAGCCTAGGATGGGGCGCGGTGAACGCTGTGCCCAGCCCGCTAGAGCCACCGGGGCGACCCGGCCCGCCCCAGGAGCCCTCGATCTCCGCCGCCGCCGACCGGGCGCGCGCCCAGCTGCACGAAGAGATCGAGCGGGTCCGCCTCGGCGTGGAAGAGATGCTCGCCGAGCAGAACCAGCCCCTCGACGCCGACCTGCGCCGCGAGCTCGACAACCTCCGCGAGGACACCCGCCTCTACGTCAAGAAGCGCGTCCGCCGCAGCGAGAAGAAGCTCGAACGCAAGGTCGAGAGGATCGACGAGCGCACCCAGCGCCTCGAGCAGCGGATCGACCAGGTCGAGGCCGACCGCGCCGCCGCCGAGGTCCGCATCCACAGCGACACCGAGCGGATGCTCGACGGTTTGCTGCGGGAGGTGCGGGGGATCGCGGACATGCTGACGGCTGGAAGGACGGCTGGCGGCTGAGGCGGGGCGGGGTCGCTCACCCCTCCCGGCTCAAACTTTCGCCTGAAAGCTTTTTCAGCGCGAGCCTGACCGAGCGTCTCGACCCTGAGCGGTTCCGGACCGAGAGGAGGGTCCGGTGACCCCTCCGGCGGCTTGTACTTTTTTGCAGACCAGAATCTCGGACGGCCCTCGGCGATCCACAAAAAAGTTGAGCCGGAGGGGTCACCGGAC
>DASVWP010000130.1:0-14147 GCA_036393155.1 Solirubrobacterales bacterium
CGGCCAGAGGAGGTTGTAGGCGAAGCCGCCGGTGCCGGTGAAGACGGTGAGGAAGGCGAGCGCCGGCAGCGCCAGGACGAGCCGGAAGCCGACGGTCCAGCGGTTCTGTCGCGCGGCTGGCTCGATCGCCAGGTCGACCGGGTATCCCGGCTTGCCGTCGAAGGCCGGCAGCGGCTCGGCCACCAGGTGCAGGTAGGCGAGGACCTGAGTCACGTAGCGGACGAACCTGGCGAGGAAGTCGTGCAGGGTCGCGTCGGGCTTGCCGGCGAAGAGCGTCGCCACCCAGTTGACGAGGGCAACGCACAGTGCCCCGACCCCCCACACGGCCATCCAGATGAGGAACGGGATGCCGAAGATGAGGCGGAAGAAGACCGTGCCGCGGCTGCGTTGGAGGTCGTCGGTGAGGAGCAGGCGCATCGCCGTTCAGCTCCGCTCGCCCGGCCCCTGAAACCGATCCCGCGCCCCCATAGCACCGACGACCCTAGCGCCGGCGGCCGAAGGAACCGCCGGTCGAGCCGACCGCTAGTGCCGAGCGTGCCGGTGCCTCGGCGCCTTCCTCAGCGTGAGCGAGCTGGCGGCGCTCACCGCGGGCCCGCCTTCCGTCGGGGCAAAGGCCACCGTCAGCGCCACCCTCGCCTTGCCGTGCCGGTTGAGGCGGACCCGAGCCTTGCCCTTGGCGCGGACGGCGAGCTTGACGACACCGGCGCCGTGAGAGGCGGCCGTCGCCTCGGCGACGTCCTTGCCGGTCAGGTCGAGCCGCCCCGGCCCCGAGACCTGGACGAGCAGGGTGGCGGTGCCGTGGCGCTTGTCGAGCTTCGCCCGCAGCAGCTTGATCGTGGGCGCCGGGGCAGGCTGGCCGGCGGGCGGGGCGGGAGGCGCCGGCGGGGCGGGCGAGAAGGCGGCCTCGGCCCTGGCGACCAGGGATTCGACTTCCGCGCTCGTGTAGCCCTGGACGTAGGCGGTGCGGAAGCTGGTCGAGCCGGAGGCGGGGACGGTCGCGGTCTGGTGGAACTCGAAGCCGCTGAATTCTTCGTTTTCGAGCAGGTTGAAGGTGGCGGGGGAGGCGGGCCGGTCGAAGACGATCGCCCCCTGGCCGCTGCTCTGGTCCCCGTCGGGGAAGCCTTCGACGCGGATCATCACCGCTCCCGGAGTCGTGTCCGGGAAGGAGACGACGTCGCCGCTCACGTGGGTGGAGAAAGCCTGTTGGCCGGGGAAGCGGTAGGCGATCGCGGGCGCGTGCTTGCCGCCCGTGGGGGCGAATCGCTGCACGTTGTCGGGCAGCAGGTCGAGTTCATGGGCCTGGCCGTCGACGCTCGAGTAGCGGTCGGTGACGGTGACCAGGTGCCCGTCGGAGGTCTGTTCGATGGTGCGTTCGTCGCGAACGCCGCTGGGCACGAAGCAGGTGGAGGTGGTGCCCGGGTAGGTCTGCGAGGGGCAGAGGTCGAACGTCTCGTTGTCGTGGGCCACGACGTCGCCGGTCGCCGGGTCCTGCGAGGCCGAGAAGGCGATCGCCGGGAAGTGTTCGACGCCTCCCCAGATTTCGTTGACCGAGGCCGCCGTGTAGGCGTCGGCACCGTCGATCCGGATCTGGGAGCGGGTTGAGCTGCCGGGTTCGTCGTAGTCGTCGAAGCGCCAGAGCCGGTCGCCGCAGACGAAGGTGGTGGTCGTCTGGGACAGCGCGGCGTCGCTGAGGAAGCCGCTGACGCCGCAGCGTCCGACCGAGTGGTAGCCGTAGCCGGCGCTGAGCTGCGGGGCGTTGAGGATGAAGCCGGCCGGCCGGTTGACTTCGGCCCCCACGGTGGTGGTTTCCAGCTGGCGCTGCCCGACCGCGAGCAGCGGCCCGGCGAACGGGGCCGGGTCCGCCGGCGTCGTTCCCGCCGGGACCGCTCGCAGCCGGCAGACGTGGCCCGCGGCTTTTTCCAGGCCGGCGACGACGAAGAAGCTGCCGTTGGCCGCCACCGGCACGCCGCCTTCCAGCACCCGGGCTTCACCTCCCGTGAAGCAGTCGACGTCGACCTTGTCGCCCGGGCTGCCGCCACTCGCGGTCCCGGCGACTTCGATCGAGTTGGGTTCCTTGACGCTCCAGATCGCGAAGGCGGGGCTGGCCGGCGAGCTGACCTGCGACGCGGTGATCGCGGCGCCGGCGCTGGAGGCCACGGCGAGCATGGCGACGGCGGCCACCGAGAGGACCCCCGCGAAACGACCCAAGCCGAACATCTCTCCCTTTCCTGCCGTAGGACCAAGCCGCCCCATGAGCCTACACGTGGGTTCGCGGTTCGCCGCGGCGACTATCGGTCGAAGCTGGATGCGCCGCTCAGCCGAGCGGCTCGCGCCACATCGGCCAGACCAGGGGGCCGCGGGGGAGGCGCAGCGGCTCCTCGGCGCGGAAGCCGAAGCGCGCGTAGTAGTCGAGGTTGCTCTCCTTCGAGGACTCCAGGTAGGCGCCGAGCCCCTCGCTGTCGCAGCGCTCGAGCACCGGTCTCAGCACCGCCGTGCCGAGCCCCCGCCCCTGCGCGGCCGGGTCGGTGCCGAGGGTGGCGAGGTACCAGTGCGGTGGGTGGGGTGGATGCTTGCGCTCGATCCCGTGCATCCCGAAGCCGACCATCGGCGCTCGCCAGAGCAGCCGCGGGTGCAGCATGCAGCGGGAGATCTGGAGGTCCTCGCGCGGCGTCGTCTTCCAGCGCTTCGGCGGCGCCCAGAGGGCGGCGCTGCGGTTGTCCGGTGCCACCCACACCTCCTCGTGGGGGAGCAGGTGGGCCAGCCGCGCGGCGTGGAAGCGCTCCAGCATCCACGGTCGCACCGTGTCCCGGGGGCAGGACCAGGTCGCCACCGGGTCGTCGTCGAAGGCGCGCGCCAGCATCCGCGCCAGCTCGGGCGCGTCGTCGGCCCGTGCCCGGCGAGCTTCGACTGGAAGCGGCACGGGCCGAGTATAGGAGCGGTCTCTGAGCGGCTGGGCCGCATCGGAGGCGGGACGTCGGTTAGGGCGCCGGGGCTGCCTCGGCCGGGGCTGCCTCGGCCGGAGCGGCGCGCAGGTGGCGGACGTCGGGGACGGCGAGCAGCGCCAGGGTCAGGGCAGCGCCGAGCCCGAAGGTCAGCCAGAGCGAAGTGCCGGTCCCGAGCGCGGCCGCGATCGGTCCCCAGATCGCGAGGCCCAACGGGTAGAAGACGAGGGAGCCGAACCAGTCGTACGAGCTGACCCGCGATAGCGACTCGCCGGGGACGTGGCGCTGCAGGGTCGACTCCCAGACCGAGAGCCCAAGTGCCGTCCCGGCCCCGGACAGCAGGGCGCCGCAGGCGATCGGCACCACCGGCGGGGTCGCCGCCAGCAAGGCCAGCGGCAGGGCGAAGAGGCCGTCGGCCAGGGCCGCGAACAGCAGCGGGCGGCGTGGCTTCGCGCGGACCGCGAGCAGGCTGCCGGCCAGTGCCCCGGCGCCCATCGCGGCGAGGACGGTGCCCCAGGCGGCGGCGCCGCCGAGCTCGCGGGCGGAGACGATCGGGCCGAGCGTGCCCCAGGCGCCCCAGAGCAGGTTGCCGATCGCGAAGTAGGCGACGAAGGTCCAGACCCAGCGGCGCGAGCGGAAGGAGGCCCAGCCCTCACGCAGGTCGGCGAGGAAGGAGCTCGGCACGGCCGCCGCGCGCGCCGGCAGCCGCAGCATCGCCAGGCAGGCGGCGCTCACCGCGAAGCTCGCCGCGTCGACCCCGATCGCCCAGCCCGCCCCGGCGGCGGCGACCAGCACCCCGCCGACGACCGGGCCGAGGATCTCGCCCGTCGAGGTCGCGCTTGCCCGCAGCGCGTTCGCCGGCTGCAGCTGCTCGGCCAGCACGACCTCCGGCAGCAGCCCGGTCGAGGCGGGGCCGAAGAACCCGGTCGCCGCACCCCCGACCCCGGCCAGGGCCGCCAGCATCCACACCTTCGCGACCCCCGCGATCAGCAACGCCGCCAACGCCCCCTGGCTCACCACCCGCACCAAGTCGGCGGCCATCATCACCGCCCGCCGCGATGCCCGGTCGGCCACCACCCCTCCCGCCAGCACCGTCGCCACCAGCGGAAACGTCCCCGCCGCCAGCACCAGCCCCACCTCCGACGCCGACCCCCCGATCTCCAGCACCGCGAAGGCCAGCGCCACCAGCGCCATCCGGTCCCGGCGCTTATGAAAGCCCGAGCGCTTGGTCAGGCCCGGGAACAGATGCCCGAGGCGCTTGGCGGCGATCCGGGCAAAGCGCGCATCGGAGGGAACTCCCACGATCGCCTGGGCGACGCAGAGGGTGACGACCTCCGCATCGGTCAATCTCCTGCGGGCGTTCTTCTTACAGAAGGCAGGAAATAGAACGGTCGCGACGACGATGTCCTCATCCCGACAAGAGCCCCCGTCAGGGCCTGATCGAGGTCACCAAGTCCGATCTGGGACGCGGATCGTCCGCGCCGAGGCTCGGCAGCGGCCTAATACCCTGCTGGACCCCAGTCGTAGCGGTATACATCTCCGATCGCGTATGCGCCGTTGGGAGTTGGCTGATCGGTGTTGAAGGTGCCGAAGACCAGATAGCGCCCACGGCCGACGATGCGAGGCTTGCCGAAGCCTTCCCAGTGGACGAAGGTGGTTTCGTTCGTGCGCAAATCACGGAGGTAAAGGCCAAAATTCCCTGCGGAGCCGCCAGGGAGAGGTGGCCCGCCAAGGTTCGTGGCGTCGGAAAAAAAGGCAACGAGGCTGCCGTCGCCGGATATTCCGAGGAAGGATTGACTGGTAAACGCGTTCGCCGCTTCGCCTTTGGCTCCACTTGCTCGCGAGACGAGCGTCGTCTTCGCAGTACTGAGGTCTCGCTCCAAGACCTGTTCCAAATGCGGCCCTTCGCGGAAGAACGCAACGAATTGACCATTAGCTGAAATCACCGGGGCGTAGAAGCGGCTTCGCACGCTATGCCGAGAGACGACAATCGTCTTGTGCGCGGTGAGATCGCGGAGGTAAACGTTTCCGCTGAAGACCGGACCTGGAGGTCCGGTTCGTCCAAGATTCGTCGAGGAGCAGGTGAAGACCACGTGTCGGCCATCGGCAGAGATTTCAGGTTCGCCACAGCCGCGATTCGCGACTTCCCCGCGCGGACCGTTCGCCCGCGAAACAAGCGTCGTCGTGCCGGTCTTGAGATCGCGCAGGTAGATCTCGGGCGGAATTCGGTCTCTGCTCCTTCCCGGATATAGATTCGGCGAGGACGAGACGAAGGCGAGAAACCTGCCGTTGGCAGATAAGGACGGTCGGTCGACAGAGGGGTGGAGCTCGTGAGGTGGTGGAACGTTGGCTGGCGCGCCGTGCAATCCGCCGGCTCGTGAAGCGAGACGGGTGGTCCCAGTCCGCAAATCGTGGACATAGATCTCGTCTCGGGCGTGGTGGCTTCGTGGATTTAGCGTCGAGACGTAGGCGAGGGAGCGGCCGTTTGCAGAAACGGCCGGATTCCGTGGGTTGTAGCCGATGGTCGGCACAAGGGTGGTCTGATCGGTGCGCATGTCGCGTCGGAAAAGTCGGAGGCCGCGAGCGGGCCGCGAAGGAGTGAAGTTGGTCGCATAGGAGGTGAAAAAGATGAAGCGTCCATTGGCGGTAGCGGTCGGATCAGATGACGGAAGGTTGCCGGGAGGGCCTTCGCTGCCATTCGCGCGGGAGACGAGCTGCGTCTTCGGCCATCCACTAACGCTCGCGGAGACGGCGGAAGCGGTTGTCGCGATCATCAGTCCGGCGGAGAGAGCGGTCAGCCCGCAAAGAGCCCAGGGCAGCTTCGGGCGCATGTGTGGCCTCCCTGCATCGGTATCCGTGAAACTACCCCACGGTGCCGGACTGGACCCTGCTCCGGGCTCCCGAAGGTCGCTTCATCACCTGCGACCGTGGCTATGCGATTCACGATCCGACGCCTTCCGTCCCCTGGGCTGCGCAGGCTCTACTCAGCTCGGAGAACAGCGAAACGACCTTCCCCCTGAGCAGCGAAGTCTGCCTGCGGCTGCGGCGGGGGTCGGCGAGCGCCGGCTTGTCGATCGCCGAGGTCGACGCCCGGCAGGTCGAGCAGATCAACCTCCGCACCTATGGCTGGGCCGAGGACTACATGTTCGGCGAGACTCAAGCCGCCCTCGTCGCCGTCCGCACGGCTGCCCGCCAGCGTCCCGCCGATGTCGTTCGCCCCCTGCCACTTACGCAAGCGATCATGGTCGAGCCCCGATCCCGATGACGACTCGCTCGTGCGAGACAACCTTTCGCCGGGGCTGGCCGGCGCAGGTCACCAACGCCCAGGGTGAAGTGCGCGACTACGTGGTGATCCCGGTAGGCGACGCCGAAGGTCCGCAGCGGAAGCGAGTTGACGAGTTGATCGGACGCCGAGCCCGTAAGCGCGCCGGTGTCGGCCCGGATGACCCCCTGCCAGGACGCATCGTCGGCTCGATGGTTCGAAAACGGTGAAGCCGACGTCGCGGTCCCTCCTCCCGCTGCGGCCGAAGAAGTCCCCTGCCAGTAGCGCGCCGATCCCTACCGCTGCTGCAGCCGCGATCAGCCCTTGAAAGGCCGCTCGCGTGCTGGCGTCCATCAAATGCCACTCGGGAATCCGAGGGGCAGAACAAAGGCCGGGAGGACCTTGCCCGAAGGGGTCGTGCACCATCCAGAGGGCTCCTGCCCGACCCGGGAAATGTCGCTCGCCTGAAGCGGGTTGAGCGGACCCTCGATAGATCGCACCACGATCTATCGTAGCCAGCATGGCGGCAGGCTTGCAGGCGGCGCACGGTCTCTATGACCCGCGTTTCGAGCACGATGGCTGTGGGCTCGGCTTCGTCTGTCGCTTGGACCCCGACCCCTCCCACGAGGTCGTGGCGCGGGGGCTGGCCGTGCTGGAGCGGATGAAGCACCGCGGCGCCGAGGGCGCCGACGCGCTGAGCGGCGACGGCTCCGGGATGCTGCTTCAGATCCCCGATGCGCTCTACCGCGCCACCCCCGGTCTCGACCTGCCCGAACCCGGCGCCTACGGAGTCGCGATGTGCTTCCTGCCGCGCGATCCGAGCCAGCGCCGTCAGCTGACAGCGCTGCTGGCCGAGATCGTCACCGCCGAGGGCCAGCGGGTGCTGGGCTGGCGCCCCGTGCCTGTCGACCTCGCCTGCGCCGGCGCGGCTGCCCTGCGCTCGGCGCCGCAGGTCGAGCAGCTCTTCATCGGTGCCGCGGAGGACATGGCCGATCAGGACGCCTTCGAGCGCAAGCTCTACGTGATCCGCCGCGTCTTCGAGCGGCAGGCCGGCGAGGCCGCCGCGATCACCTCCTGCTCCTCGCGCACGGTCGTCTACAAGGGCATGCTGACCGCCACGCAGCTCGCCGGCTTCTATCCCGAGCTTCGCGACGAGCGCACCGCCAGCCAGCTGGCGCTGGTCCACTCGCGCTTCTCCACCAACACCTTCCCCAGCTGGGCGCAGGCTCACCCATACCGGATGCTCGCCCACAACGGCGAGATCAACACGCTGATGGGCAACCGCAACTGGATGCGCGCGCGCGAATCGCAACTGCGCTCGTCGCTGCTGGGGGCCGACCTGGAGAAGCTCATGCCCGTCATCCCGCCGGGCGGCTCGGACTCCGCGACGCTCGACGCCGCCCTGGAGCTGCTCGCGATGGCGGGTCGCTCCATCCCCCACGCGCTGATGATGCTGATGCCCGAGGCGCACGCCGGCCGCGACGACTTCTGCGAGGAGACCAGGGGCTTCTACGAGTACCACTCGTGCTTGATGGAGCCCTGGGACGGCCCGGCCGCTGTCGCCTTCAGCGACGGGCGGGTGGTGGGCGCGCTGCTCGATCGCAACGGGCTGCGGCCGGGGCGCTGGACGATCGGCAGGGACGGCTGGGTGGTGTTCGCCTCCGAGTCCGGGGTGCTGCCGCTCGATCCGGAGCTGGTGGAGCAGAAGGGGCGGCTCGAACCGGGCCGCTTCTTCTTCGTCGACCTGGAGCGCTGCGAGGTGGTGGAGGATGGTGATGTGAAGCGGTTGGCGGCGAGCCGGCAGCCGTACGGGCAGTGGTACCGCGAAGGCGTTGTTCGCCTCGACGAGCTGCCCGAGGCCGAACCGCCCTCTGCCGCCCGCGGTGAGGAGCTGCGCAGCCGCCAGCTCGCCTTCGGCTACACCCAGGAGGACCTTCGCGTGCTGCTCGAGCCGATGGCGGTGAACGGGGTCGAGCCGGTCGGCTCGATGGGCAACGACCTCGCCCTGGCCGCCGTCTCGGACCGCGAGCCGCTGCTCTTCTCCTACTTCAAGCAGCTCTTCGCGCAGGTCACCAATCCTCCGATCGATCCGCTGCGAGAGCGGGTCGTGATGAGCCTTGCCTCGCTGGTTGGAGGTCGCGGCAACCTCTTCGAGGAGTCTCCTGAGCATGCACGCCGGCTGCTGATCGAGCAGCCGATCCTGCGCAGCGAGGAGCTCGAGCGGCTGCGCCGGGTCGACCGCGACGGCTTCCGCGTCGAGACGGTCGACTTCACCTGGCCGGTGGCGGAGGGACCGGCCGGGATGGAGGCGGCGCTGCGGCGCGTCTGCCGCGAGGCGGCCGAGCACGTCAGGGGCGACATGGGTGCCCTCGTACTCTCCGACCGCGGCCTCGACGAGGAGCGGGCGGCGATCCCCTCGCTGCTCGCCGTCGCCGCCGTGCACGAGCACCTCGTCCGCGAGGGGATCCGCCTGCGCGCCGGGCTCCTGGTCGAGTCCGGGGAGCCGCGCGAGGTCCACCACATGGCGGCGTTGATCGGCTACGGCGCGGCGGCGGTCAATCCCTACCTCGCGTTCGAGACGCTCGACGAGCTGGTCGAGCGCGGCCACCTGCCAGCCGAGGTTGGCGCCGAGGAGGCCGAGCGCAAGCTGGTGGCGGCGCTCTGCAAGGGCCTGCTGAAGGTGATCTCGAGGATGGGGATCTCGACGATCCAGTCCTACCGCGGGGCGCAGATCTTCGAGGCGGTCGGCCTCGACCGAGCTGTCGTCGACCGCTACTTCACCGGCACGGCCTCGCGGATTGGCGGCGTCGGCCTCGACGTCCTGGCGCGCGAGGCCTTGGCGCGTCACGCGCGCGGCTTCGCCGCGCCGCCGGAGCTGGGCCTGCTGCCGGTGGGCGGCGTCTACCAGTGGCGGCGCCAGGGCGAGCGCCACATCTGGAATCCGGCCACCGTCGCCAAGCTGCAACAGGCTGTGGGACTGCCCGGTGGCCGCTCCGGTGGCGGCGCCAGCGGCGATCGGGCCGAGACCTACGCCGAATACGCGCGGCTGGTCAACGACGAGGCGACCCGGCAGAGCACGCTGCGCGGCTTGCTGCGCTTTCGGCGGGACCGCGAGCCGATCCCGCTGGAGCGGGTCGAGCCGGCGGCGGAGATCGTCAAGCGCTTCTCGAGCGGCGCGATGAGCCTCGGCTCGATCTCGCCCGAGTCGCATGAGGCGCTGGCGATCGCGATGAACCGGATCGGCGCCAAGTCGAACACCGGCGAGGGCGGGGAGGATCCGCGTCGCTACCGCGACGAGCGCCGCTCGGCGATCAAGCAGGTCGCATCCGGCCGCTTCGGAGTGACGGTCGACTACCTCGTCAACGCCGACCAGCTGCAGATCAAGATCGCCCAGGGGGCGAAGCCCGGCGAGGGTGGCCAGCTGCCGGGCCAGAAGGTCTCGGCCGAGATCGCCGCGCTGCGCCACTCGACGCCCGGCGTCGGTCTGATCTCGCCGCCGCCGCACCACGACATCTACTCGATCGAGGACCTCAAGCAGCTGATCTACGACCTGCGCTGCGCCAACCCCGAAGCCAGCGTCTCCGTGAAGTTGGTCTCCGAGGTCGGCGTCGGCACGGTTGCCGCCGGTGTCGCCAAGGCCAATGCCGACCACGTCACGATCGCCGGCCACGACGGCGGCACCGGCGCCTCGCCGCAGTCCTCGATCCAGCACGTCGGCGTGCCCTGGGAGATCGGCCTCGCCGAGACCCAGCAGACGCTGCTGCGCAACGGGCTGCGCTCGCGGATCGCCGTGCAGGTCGACGGACAGCTGAAGACCGGCCGCGACGTGGTGATCGGGGCTCTGCTCGGCGCCGACGAGTTCGGCTTCGCGACGGCGCCGCTGATCGCGATGGGCTGCATCATGATGCGGGTCTGTCACCTCAACACCTGCCCGGTCGGGATCGCCACCCAGAACCCAGAGCTGCGGCGGCGCTTCCAGGGCGCGCCCGAGCATGTCGTCAACTTCCTCTTCTTCGTCGCCGAGGAAGCGCGCCGGATCATGGCCTCGCTGGGGATCGCCCGCTTCGAGGAGTTGATCGGGCGCAGCGACCTGCTCGAGACCGACACCGCGGTCGAGCACTGGAAGGCGCGCCGCGTCGACCTCTCCACCCTGCTTGCCGCCCCGGCCCTGCCCGACGGCGCGGTGCGCCGCCGCCTGCGCGCCCCCGAGCCGGGGCTCGCCGGGGCGATCGGCTGGCAGCTGATCGAGGGGGCGCGCCCGGCGCTCGAGGAGGGCCGCCCGGTGCGTCTGCGCTACCCGATCCAGAATGTCGATCGCGCCATCGGCGGACTGCTCTCCGGCGAGATCGTCAGGCGTCATGGGGCGGTCGGGCTGCCAGAGGGGACGATCGAGGTCGCCTTCAACGGCTCGGCCGGGCAATCGTTCGGCGCCTGGTTGGCGCCAGGGGTCACCCTCAGCCTCGAAGGCGACGCCAACGACTACGCCGGCAAGGGCCTCTCGGGCGGCACGATCGCGATTCGCCCACCACGGGTGGCCGGCTACGCGGCCGAGCGCAACGTGATCGCCGGCAACACGGTTCTCTACGGCGCAACCTCCGGCCGCGCCTTCTTCAGCGGTCTCGTCGGCGAGCGCTTCGCGGTGCGCAACTCCGGCGCGCTGGCCGTCGTCGAGGGGGTCGGCGATCACGGCTGCGAGTACATGACCGGCGGCCGGGTCGTGGTGCTGGGGCCGACCGGGCGCAACTTCGGAGCGGGAATGAGCGGCGGCATCGCCTACGTCCTCGACGAGCGCGGCGACTTCGGGACGCGCTGCAACCTGGAGCTGGTCGGGCTGGAGGAGGTCGGGGGCACCGACGCCGAGGAGCTGCGCGAGCTGGTCGCCGAGCACGTCGAGCGCACCGGGTCGACGCTCGGTGAGCGTGTGCTCGCGTGCTGGGACGAGCTTCTGCCGCGCTTCGTCAAGGTCATGCCAAGCGACTACAAACGCGCTCTCGAGGAGCTGGCCCAGCAAGCCGAGCTGGTCTCGCCCGAGGGGGAGTCGGCGCCCGCGGCGCGCGGGAAGGCATCCATGGGTGAGATCGGCGGCTTCCTGCGCCTCCATCGGGTCGACTTTGCCAAACGCGACCCGGCGGAACGGATCCGCGATTACGCGCACTACTTCGAGACCCAACCCGATCCGGAGCTACAGGACCAGGGCGCCCGCTGCATGGACTGCGGCGTGCCCTTCTGCCACCTCGGCTGTCCGCTGGGCAACCTGATCCCCGACTGGAACGATCAGGTCTACCGGGGTCGCTGGCGGGAGGCGATCGACCAGCTCCATGCCACCAACAACTTCCCCGAGTTCACGGGACGCATCTGCCCCGCTCCCTGCGAGTCGGCTTGCGTGCTCGCCATCAACGACGACGCGGTGACGATCCAGCAGCTCGAGCTCGGCATCGTCGAGCACGCCTTCCGCGAGGGCTGGGTGAAGCCGCAGCCGCCCGCGGTGCGGACGCGCCACAGCGTCGCCGTGGTCGGCGCGGGGCCGGCCGGGATGGCGGCGGCCGCCGAGCTCAACAAGCGCGGCCACAGCGTCACCGTCTTCGAGCGCGACGAGGGCGTCGGTGGGCTGATGCGCCTCGGCGTTCCCGACTCGAAGCTGGAGAAGTGGGTGATCGACCGCCGCGCCAGGGTGCTGGAAGAAGAGGGCATCGTCTTCACCTGTGGCGTCAGCGTCGGCCGAGATCTCGGCGTCGCCGAGCTGCGCGAGCGCTTCGGCGCGATCGTCATCGCCACCGGCTCCCGGGTCCAGCGCGGCCTTGACATCCCCGGCAGCGAGCTGGCCGGCGTCCACCCGGCAATGGACTACCTCTACCAGCGCAATCGTGCCGTGGCGCGCGCCGCCGAGACGGAGCCGAGCCGACATGCGCCGGAGCCGGAGGAGGAGATCACGGCGGCCGGCAAGCGCCTGGTCGTGATCGGCGGCGGCGACACCGGCATGGACTGCCTCTCCAACGCTCGACGCGAGGGGGCGCTCGAGGTCACGATCCTCGACACCTACCAGGAGATCTCGCCCGACGGCCGCTATCCGCACACTCCTTGGCCGCTCTCCGCCAAACGTACGCCCACGACCTACGCCCTCGACGAGGGCGGCGAGCGCCGCTGGGGCACCCAGGCGATCAGCATCGAGGGCGCAGACGGTCGCGTCGCGAGGGTCGACGCCGTCGAGGTGCGGGGCACCTCGACCAGCGACGCCGAGCCGGTCGCCGGGACGGAGTTCAGCCTTCCCGCCGACCTCGTGCTGGTGGCGATCGGCTTCTCGCACCCCGAGCACGCGGGCCTGGTCGAGCAGCTGGGGGTCGAGCTGGACAGCCGCGGCAACGTCAAGGCCGCCGCCTACGCCACCTCACGGGATGGGGTGTTCGCGGCCGGCGACGCGCGGCGCGGCCAGTCGCTCATCGTCTGGGCAATCGCCGAGGGGCGGCGCTGCGCCCGCGCTGTCGATCGTTGGCTGACTGCCCGTCCAGGCCCACTGCCCCTCGGCGCCGAGCTTACCGGCGCGCCTGGCGATGAGGGGATCCTGCCCTCGCGATGAGAGTCGCGGCCGTGCAGCTCGAGGTGGCGCTGGGGGACGTCGAGCGCAACCTGGCCGAATGCGAGGCGCTGGCCCGCGAGGCGGCCGGCCGAGGGGCCGAACTGGTGGCGCTGCCCGAGTTCTTCACGACCGGCGTCGCCTTCGTCCCCGCGCTCGCCGGCGCGGCCCTGCCGCCGGACGGGCCGGCGACCGCGATGCTGCGGCGCGTCGCCGCCGAGGCGGGCATCTGGCTGGGCGGGTCCTTTCTCTGCCGCGACGCCGACGGCGAGGTGCGCAACGCCTTCTTCCTGGCCGGCCCCGGCGGAGAGCTGTGCGGCCGCCACGACAAGGACCAGCCGACGATGTGGGAGAACGCCTTCTATATCGGTGGCGCCGACGACGGAGTGATCGACGCCGGCCCCTTCGCGGCCGGCGCCGCCGTCTGCTGGGAGCTGATGCGGGCCGCGACGGCGCGGCGCCTCGTCGGCCGCGTCGATGTGGTCGTCGCAGGCTCCAACTGGTGGAGCGTCCCGGCCTGGCCGCCGCAGCGGCTGACGCGCCGAATGGAGGAACGGAACGCCCGCACGGCGCACCGCGCTCCTGCTGCCTTCGCGCGGCTGGTCGGCGCGCCCGTCGTCCATGCCGCGATCTGCGGCGCGGTCCACTGCCGGCTGCCGGAGCTTCCCTCCCTCGCCTATGCCGGCCATTTCGAGGGCGGTGCGCTCGTCGCCTCGGCCGACGGCCGCGTGCTCACCATGCGCCACGCCGAGCAGGGCTCAGGACTCGCGGTCGCCGACGTCGAGCTGGGCAGGGTGCCGGCGGCGGCGATCCCCCGGCGGCGCTGGCTCCACCGGCGCGGCCTGCTGCCGGCGCTGGCCTGGCACAGCCAGCGCCTGCAGGGCCGGCGCTGGTACCGGAGCCACGTGCGCGGCAGCGGGACGGCGAGCACTGGGGCCCCGAGCCGATGAGCGGCGAGGCACGCAGCAGGCGGGGGCTGTGAGGCCTCGGATCAAGGCGATCGCCGCCCGGGTTTGAGCTGCTTCGATCGATTCTCGATGCCAACCGCCAGCCGGCCTTCGACGTCTGGTGGTCGGAGTGCGGCCGCGGCGGAGAGGATCGTCAGCCAGGCGCCCCGGAGGCGCCAGGGATGACAGCGTGGTGGGGACGAAGGGCGCAGCTTTTGTCCCCACTACTGGCGTATTGCATCCAGGGCCAATTTTTAGGTTCCGCAGGGCAACTGGTCTGCCCGAGCGCTGTTATCGAGTCGAGGACCCAATTCCGAGCCGCCTCGCTCAGGCGAGGGCGGACGGGGGACCCAGGCAGTTGGGGCGAGTGGGCCGGTGATCCGGCCCTAGCGGCACTGGCCGCGAGCCCGTCAGCTAACCCCGTA
>DASVWP010000131.1:0-34239 GCA_036393155.1 Solirubrobacterales bacterium
GATCTCGAAGACCGTGAACCTGCCGCAGTCGGCGACCGTCGAGGACATCGCCGACGCCTACACCCGGGGCTGGAAGGGCGGGCTCAAGGCGCTGGCGATCTACCGCGACGGTTCGAAGACGGCGCAGGCGCTCCGCACCGATGCGCAGGAGGAGAGCGGCGCCGAGGAGGAGGCCGCGAGGGCTCCGGAGCGCAAACGCATGCCGCAGGAGCGGGAATCGATCACCCACAAGTTCTCGATCGCCGGCCACGAGGGCTACATCACCGCCGGCAAGTACGACGATGGCTCGGTCGGCGAGATCTTCCTCACCGACATCGGCAAGGAGGGCTCGACGATGCGGGGGCTGATGAACGCCTTCGCGACCGCGATCTCGATCGGCCTGCAGTACGGCGTCCCGCTTGAGGTGTTCGTGCGCAAGTTCAGCTACATGCGCTTCGAGCCGGAGGGCATCACCGGCAACCCGGAGATCCCGTTCGCCAAATCGCTGCCGGACTACATCATGCGCTGGCTGGCCAGCCGCTTCATCGAGGACACCGACACCCTCGAGGACCTCGGGATCCTGACCAGCGAGGTGCGGGCCAAACGGGACGCGGAGACGACCCAGCTCGGACTCGGCCTGACGCCGACCGACACCGCCGGCCCGGCCAACGGCGGCGCCAAGCCCGCCAACGGCAGCGCCACCCCGGCGGGCGGAGTGCCGGCCGCGGCCGCCTTCACCGACACGCCGCCGGTCGTCCCGGCGAAGATGTCCGGCCTCGACCTCGGCCCCGCCTGCGAGCAGTGCGGCGGCATGATGCAGCGCACGGGCAGCTGCTACACGTGCAGCAGCTGCGGCAATAACACCGGCTGCGGCTGAGCCGCGGCGGGTGCTGATTTTTCCTCTCTATAGGGAGGAAAAATCAGCACTCACTTGCTTTTCCCGGGCGCAGCACCGCTACACTGCTCGCGTCCAAACCGGAATGCCGAGTCCCGGGCGATCGCGCCCAGGAGCGGGGAAACCAGGTATTTGGGGCGAACCCACCTAGTGTGGGGGCGCAGGCTTCTTCAGCGCCAGCCCGTCAGCTAACCCCGCAGGCCGACGAAGGAGATCGATTTGCCGACGCGAGGGCGGGTCAAGGCAGCAATTGCGGCGTTTGCCGCGTTCGTCGTACTTGGAGGGCTGACGGCCAGCGTGGCCTCGGCGGCCCCCGGGGGAGCTTCGCTTCCCGGCAGCGAACCGCCGCCGACCGCGAGCGCCGGCTACGTGAACCCGTTCGCCAAAGGCGGCTGGAGCGTCAGCCGCACCGACATGGGCGTCGACTACATGCCGCTGCGCAGGGAGCCGGTGCTGGCGATCGGAAAGGCGGAAGTCATCGGCTCCTCGATGAAGTCCGGCTGGCCCGGGGGCGCCTTCCTCTGGTACCGCCTGCTCGAAGGCGACCACGCCGGCGACGTGGTCTACGTAGCCGAGCACCTGATCCACCTCGTCCCCGCCGGCACCACGGTGTTTCCCGGTCAGCAGATCGCCACCGCCCTGCCGGGCTACCCCTGGACCGAGTGGGGCTGGGCGACCCCCGGAGGCAACCCCCGCGCCTACCCCTGCTACAGCGACGGCATGGAAACCAACTCCGGCCGAGAGATGGCCCGGTTCCTGCAGGCACTGGGGGCGAAACCGCTGAGCCGCCTCCTCCCCGGCCCCGACTTCCCCGTCGGCAAGCGCTGCTGAGTCGCGGACGCCGGCCGTCCGCCCCGACTAGAGCTCGACCCCGCGGGCGGCCAGCCAGTCGGCTCGAACAGCGCGGTGACCGCCGTCTCGGTGCCTTCTGGATCGCAGATCGCCGCCGCGCCGCGAACCACCTCGGAGACGGTGGGAATCGTCTCGTGGCTGCCCGGCTTCACTGCCGTCCCCGCACCCCGGGGCGAGCGGACGGAAAACCTCCGCCCGGGCGGCTCAGCCGAGCACGACCTCGGCGTCGCGTCGGGGCGTCTCGGTGATCGCGCGGCGGAACGGACGCTCGGGCGCCGGCCTGGCCGGCCGGACCTCGTGGCGGCGGACCAGCTCCCGCAGCACGACGCGCATCTCGAACTGCGCGAAGGAAGCGCCGAGGCAGCGGCGGATGCCGCCGCCGAAGGGGATCCAGGTGTAGGTGCCCGGCGGGTTGTCGAGGAAGCGCTCGGGCAGGAAGCGCTCGGGCTCGGGGTAGATCTCCGGGTCGCGATGGACCAGGTGGATGCTGGGGACGACCGTGACCCCGGCCGGCAGCTCGTAACCGCCGAGCGCGACCGGCTCGGTGAGGCGGCGCAGCACGCCGACGATCACCGGCCGCAGACGCAGGGTCTCCTGGATCGTCGCGGTCAGGTAGCTCTCTTCGCCGGCCAGCACCTCGTCGCGCAGCCGCTCCAGCTTCCGCGGGTGGCGGCTCAGCCGCTCCATCGTCCAGGCCAGCGCGGTCGCGGTGGTCTCGTGGCCGGCGACCAGCAGGGTCAGCAGCTCGTCGCGGATCTCGGCGTCGCTCATCGGGCTGCCGTCCTCGTGGTGGGCGCCGAGCAGCAGCGAGAGGACGTCGTCGCGCTCGGCCAGGTCCTCCGCACCGCGCCGTTCGGCGAGCTCCCGGGCGATCAGCGCGTCGACCCGCTCGACCCGGCGCCGGAAGGCGGGAACGTGGCGGATCCGCTCCGGCCCCACCATCAGCACCGGCAGCAGCATCCGCGGGTTGGTGGTCAGGTCGAGGAACCCGCGCAGGGCGTCGCGCAGCTCTCCCATCCGCTCGCCGCCGTGGACGCCGAAGACCGTCTCGAGGATGATCTCCAGGGTGATCGCCTGCATCCGCGGGCGCAGCCGGTAGGGGACGCCGGTCGGCCAGCGCTCGATCTCGCGGCTGGCGATCTCGGCCATCTTCTCGCCGTAGCCCTGCATCCGCTCGCCGTGGAACGGCGGCAGCAGCAGCTTGCGCTGACTCAGGTGCGGCTTCTCGTCCAGCACCAGCACCGAGTTCTCGCCGAGGATCGGGCGCAGGATCTGGTTCCCCTCGCCGGCGCGGAAGACACGGGGGTCGCCGGTGAACACCTGCTTGACCAGCTCCGGGTCGGCGACGACGACCCAGCGGTCCTCGTAGGCGATCCGCAGGGTGAACATGGACCCGAAGCGGGCTCGGCTCTGCTCCAGCATCCACTGCGCCTTGCGCGCCCAGATCGCGGTCTGCAGCGAGCGCGGCATCCGCGGCCCCGGCGGCAGGCCTGGCGCGGCGCCCGCGCCCTGGGCGTCCATCGGAGCCGCCGCTGTCGCCATCGCCTCCATGGGACGCCCGGGACGCTATCGCCGTCAGATCGTTCCATGTGTGACGTTCATCGGGTAAGGGCTTCGCGGTGCTCCGGAACCGCCGCATCCGTGCCGCCGCCGTCCCGATCGCATAGCCTGGCCCGGGAATGAGGGAGCTGCCGCGCCTACCGCCGCCGGTCGAGCACCGGGTGCTGAAAAAAGTCTGCGGGCTCGCGCCGCGGGTCCAGCGCCGGCTGTTCGGGCCGCCGCCGCGAATCGACGGGCAGACGCTCGCCAGCGACACCCACGCGCTGCTGCGGATGGCGGAGCTGTCGGGAGCGGGCTCCTTCGCGGCCGGCAGGACCCCCGCCGAGGCGCGAACGCAGTCGCGGCTGGAGGCCGCGGCCGTCTCGCCACGGCCGGCGATCTTGATGGCGCGGGTCGAGGCGGTCGAGATCCCCGGCCAGGGCGGCACGATCCCCGGCCGGCTCTACGTGCCGCTGGGGGCCCCGGCGAGCGCGCCCGGGCCGCTGCTCGTCTACTACCACGGCGGGGGCTGGGTGATCGGCGACCTGGAGACCCACGACTGCGTCTGCCGCTTCTTCGCCGCGGCCGCGGGGACCGCGGTGCTGGCGATCGACTACCGCCGGGCGCCGGAGCACCCCTTCCCGGCGCCGGTCGAGGACGCCTGGTCCGCCTTCGCCTGGGCGGCCAACGAGGCCGCGGCGCTCGGCGTCGACCCGACGCGGATCGCGGTCGGGGGCGACAGCGCCGGCGGCAACCTGGCGGCCGTCGTCAGCCTGCTCTCGCGCGAGGCCGGCGGCGCCGTGCCGGCGATGCAGCTGCTGATCTACCCGGTCACCGACTCGGCCGGGGAGCTGCCCTCGCGGCGCCTGTTTTGCGAGGGGTTCCTGCTGACCAGGGCGGACATGGACTACTTCGAGTCCCACTACCTGCCGCCCGGCAGCAACGCCCGCGACCCCCGGGTCTCGATCCTCGAGGTCCCGGACCTGCGCGGGCTGCCGCCCGCCTACGTCGCCACCGCCGGCTTCGACCCGCTGCGCGACGAGGGCGAGGCCTACGCGCTGCGGATGCGCGAGGCCGGGGTCCGGGTGGCGCTGCGCCGCCACCCCGGGCTGGTCCACAGCTTCGCCAACCAGTACGGGGTCAGCCGCACCGCGCTCGGCGCGATGCGCGAGGCCGCCGGAGCCCTGCGAATGGGCCTCGCGGCCGGCGGCGGCTAAGCGGCTCCACCGCTACGTAGTTCACCCCACCGAGGATGTTGGTCCGCCTCGATGGAGGTCCCGGAGGCGGATTCTAGGGTCGGCAGGGTGACCGCCCTCGAACTCGCGCGCTGGCAATTCGGCATCACCACTCTGTACCACTTCATCTTCGTCCCGCTGACGATCGGGCTGGCGTTCTGCGTCGCGCTCTTCCAGACCCGCTGGCACCGCACCGGCGAGGAGCACTGGCTGCGCTCGACGCGCTTCTGGGGCAAGCTGATGCTGATCTCCTTCGCCCTCGGCGTCGCCACCGGGATCGTCCAGGAGTTCCAGTTCGGGATGGCCTGGTCGAACTACTCGCGCTTCGTCGGCGACATCTTCGGGGCGCCGCTGGCGATGGAGGGCCTGGCCGCGTTCTTCGTCGAGTCGACCTTCCTCGGGCTCTGGATCTTCGGCTGGGGCCGGCTCTCCAAGAAGGTCCACCTGGCCTGCGCCTGGGCGGTCGCCGGCTCGACCGCGCTCTCCGCCTACTTCATCCTCGCCGCCAACTCCTGGATGCAGCACCCGGTCGGCTACAAGCTCGCCGGCGGCAAAGCCGAGCTGACCAACATCGCCTCGGTGCTGTTCAACAACACCGCGCTCTACGCCTTCGCCCACACGATGCTGGCGGCCCTGCTGACCGCCGGGATGGTCCTCATCTCGGTCTCCGCCTGGCACCTGCGCCAGGGCCGCGAGACCGCGGTCTTCGGCGGCGCGATGCGGCTGGCGCTGCCGCTGGTCACCCTGGCGGCGATCGCGACCGTCGTCGTCGGCCACTTCAACGGCATCCTGATGACCCATCAGCAGCCGATGAAGATGGCCTCCGCCGACGCCGTCTTCGAAACCAAGAAGGGAGCCGGCCTCTCGCTGTTCGCCACCGGGGACTTCGAGTCCAACCCCGAAGGGCTGAACCGCAACGTCGAGATCCCCAACCTGCTCTCGTGGATCACCACCGGCTACCCGCACGGCGAAATCCGCGGGATCAACGACATCAACCGCGAATACCAGCGCAAGTACGGACCCGGCAACTACACCCCGATCGTCGCCGTCGCCTACTGGACCTGGCGGGCGATGCTCGGCTGCGCCTTCGCGATGCTCGTCTTCGCCGCCTGGGGCTGGTGGCTGCTCCATAAAGGCCGCCTGCGGGACTCGAAGTGGTTCCTGCGGCTCGCCGTCCCGGCCGTCGGCCTGCCCTTCCTCGCCAGCGCGACCGGCTGGATGTTCACCGAGATGGGGCGCCAGCCGTGGGTGGTGCTGGGCCTGCTGAAGACCAGCGAAGCCAACTCTCCGGCCGTCGGCCCAGCCGAGATCTGGATCACCCTGGTCGGCTTCACCCTGCTCTACGGGGTGCTGGCGGCGATCGCCGGGCGGATCTTCCTCAAAGCCGTCAAGAAAGGCCCGATGGAGGCGGGCAAAGCCGAGGAGCCGGCCCAGGAGCTGGCGCTCGCCTACTGACCATGGACGCCTACACCTTCCTGCAAGTCGTCTGGTTCGTCCTGATCTCGATCCTCTGGCTCGGCTACTTCGTGCTCGAGGGCTTCGACTTCGGGGTCGGGATGCTGATCCGCGCGGTCGGCAAGAGCAAGGAGGAGCGGCGCGCCGTGCTGCACTCGATCGGGCCCGTCTGGGACGGCAACGAGGTCTGGCTGCTGGTTGCCGGCGGCGCCACCTTCGCCGCCTTCCCGCAGTGGTACGCGACGCTGTTCTCCGGCTTCTACCTGGCGCTGTTCCTGATCCTCGTCGGGCTGATCGTCCGCAACGTCGCCTTCGAGTTCTGGGGCAAGGTCGACTCCGAGGCCTGGCGGACGCGCTGGGAGTACGCGCTGATGGTCGGCAGCTTCGTGCCAGCCCTGCTCTGGGGCGTCGGCTGGGCGAACATCGTCCACGGGGTGCCGATCGACGGCAACTTCGAATACACCGGCACCCTCTTCGACCTGCTGAAGCCCTACGCGCTGCTGGGCGGCCTGGCCACGCTGACCCTCTTCCTCACCCACGGGGCGATCTTCCTCGAGCTGAAAACCGCCGGGCGGATCGGCGGCCGGGCGCAGGCGATCGCCGCCAGGGTCGCCCCCGCCGCGGCGGTCATCGGGATCGGCTTCCTCGCCTGGACGGTCGCCTCCCACCACGGCGGCGTCGACGTCGGCTCGGCGATCCTCGCCGCGATCTGCGCCGTGGCCCTGGTGGCGGTGGCGCTGCTGGCCGGCCGCGACCCGGTGCGCGCCTTCGCCGCGACCACGGCGGCGATCCTCACCCTCTTCCTCGCCCTCTTCGTCGACCTCTTCCCGCACACGATGGTCTCCAGCACCAGCTCCGCCTTCGACATGACGCTCAACCAGTCGGCCTCCTCCCACTACACGCTGGTCGTGATGACCGTCGTCGCGGTGCTGCTGGTCCCGGTCGTCCTCGTGTACCAGGCCTGGACCTACTGGGTCTTCCGCCACCGCGTCTCCGCCGAGGACTTCGGCGAGGTCCGCTCCCCGCTCGACCTGCTCGGCGACCGGCATGCAGCCGGACGCTAGGGCCCGGGCGCGGGAAACCCAGCGGCGGCTGACGCGGACCAGCGCCGCGGCGCGCGTCCACCTGGCCACCGCCTCGGCGCTCGGGGTCCTGGCGACGGCGCTGATCGTCGCCCAGGCAACGCTGCTCGCGCAGGTGATCGCCCGCGTCTTCCTCGGCGGCGCCACCCTGGGCGACGTCACCCCGCAGCTGCTCTGGCTGGCGGCTATCTCAATCGGGCGCGGCCTGCTCGACGCCGGGTTCGAGGCGACCGGGCGGATCGGCGCGGCGCGCGTGATGGCCGAGCTGCGCTCGCGCCTGGTCCGCCACCTGCTGCTCGTCCGCCCGGGGGCGCTGCAGTCGGAGCGCTCGGGCGAGCTGGCGACCGCCGCGGTGCAGGGCGTGGAGGCGCTTGAGTCCTACTTCGCCCGCTACCTGCCGCAGGCGATCCTCGCCGCGCTGGCGCCGGTCTTCATCCTCGCCTGGACGCTGCCGCGCGACTGGGAGGCGGCGGCGATCCTCGCCGTCACGGCGCCGCTGATCCCCGTCTTCATG
Source organism: Solirubrobacterales bacterium (assembly GCA_036393155.1). Lineage (GTDB taxonomy): Bacteria > Actinomycetota > Thermoleophilia > Solirubrobacterales > 70-9 > VAYN01. Next base: position 7,552 of record DASVWP010000131.1, read on the forward strand.
GTCCTGATCGGCCGCCTCGCCGAGCGCACCACGCGCCGGCGCTGGCGCCAGCTCTCGCGGCTCGGCGCTCAGTTCCTCGACGTGGTCGGCGGCCTGCAGACGCTGCGGGCGCACGGCCGGGCCGAGGCGCAGACGCGCTCGATCGCCGCCGCCGGCGAGCGCTACCGGCAGGAGACGATGAAGACGCTGCGGATCGGCTTCCTCTCCGCCCTGGTCCTCGAGCTGCTGGCGATGATCGGCGTCGCCCTGGTCGCCGCCACGGTCGGGGTCCAGCTCGCCGAAGGCGACCTCGGCCTGACCGCCGGCCTCACCGTGCTGATCCTCGCCCCCGAGCTCTACCTGCCGCTGCGCCGCCTCGGCAGCCAGTTCCACGCCAGCGCCGACGGGATGGCGGCGGCGGAGCGGATCTTCGAGATCCTCGACCAGCCGGCCGCGGTCGCGGCGCCCGAGGCGCCGGTCGCGGCGCCCGACCCCCGGCACCGCAGCCTCGTGCTGAGCGGCCTGCGCTTCTCGCACCCGGGTCGCGCGGAGGTCCTGCGCGGGGTCGAGCTCGAGATCGAGCCCGGGGAGACCGTCGCCCTGGTGGGCCCCAGCGGGGGTGGCAAGACGACGCTGCTCTCGCTGCTGCTGCGCCTCGCCGACCCCGGCGCCGGCTCGATCGCCTGCGGGGGCGTCGACCTGCGCGACGTCGACCCCGCCGCCTGGCGGCGGCAGATCGGCTGGGTGCCGCAGCGGCCGACGATCTTCGCCGGGACGATCCGCGAGAACGTCCTCCTCGCCGAGCCCGAGGCCTCGGGCTGGCGGGTGATCGCGGCGATCCGCCAGGCGGGGCTGGAGGAGCTGGTGGGCAGCCTGCCGGACGGCCTCGCGACGCGGGTCGGCGAGGGCGGTCGCCCGCTCTCCGCCGGCCAGGCGCAGCGGCTGGCGCTGCCCGCGCCTTCCTGCGCGACGCGCCGCTGCTGCTGCTCGACGAGCCGACCGCCCACCTCGACGAGGAGACGGAGCTCGCGGTCGCCGCCGCGGTCGAGCGACTGGCGGCGGGACGCACCGCGCTGCTCGTCGCCCACCGCCGCGAGCTCGCCCGCCGCGCCGACCGCGTCGTCGAGCTGCGCGACGGCCTCGTCCACCCGGTCGCCCCGGCGCTGGAGGTGGCGGCATGAAAGGCGCATTTGTTCGGGATCGCCGAACAAATGCGCCTCGGGCCGCGCTGTGGCGGGCGGTGAAGGCGACGCGCGCGCGGCGCGGGCTGCTGGCGCTCTCGGTGGCGCTCGGAGCCGGCGCGGTGCTGGCGGCGGTCGGGCTGCTGACCACCTCCGGCTACCTGATCAGCCGCGCCGCCCAGCGGCCGGAGATCCTCTCGCTCGGGGTGGCGATCGTCGGCGTGCGCTTCTTCGGCATCAGCCGGGCGCTGCTGCGCTACGCCGAACGCCTGGTCTCCCACGACCTCGCCTTCCGCACGCTCACCGACCTGCGCGTCCGCTTCTTCGCCCGCCTGGTGCCGCTGGTGCCGGGCGGAACCTCCGAGCTCGGCCGCGGCGAGCTGCTCTCCCGCTTCGTCGGCGACGTCGACCGGCTCCAGGACCTCTACCTGCGGGCGGTCGGGCCACCGCTGGCGGCGGTCCTCGCCGGCGCCGTCTCGGTTCTCGTCGCGACGCTGATCCTGCCGGTGGCCGGCCTCGCGCTGGCCCTGGTGCTGGTCGCGGCCGGGGTCCTCGCCCCCGCGCTGACGCGCTGGTCGGCCCGCAGCGCCGGGCGCCGCCAGGCCGCCGCCCGCGCGGAGCTCGGCACCAACCTGGTGGAGATCGCCGCCGGCTCGGCGGAGATCGCGGTCGCCGGGCGCGAGGCGGAGTGGATCGAGCGCTCCGAGCGCTCCAGCGCGCGCCTGGCGCGGATCCAGCGCCGCGACGCGCTCAGCGGCGGCCTCGCCGTCGGCCTGGCCAGCGCCCTGGCCGCCGGCGGCGCGGTGCTGCTGACCGCGGTGGCGATCCCCTCGGTCTCCAGCGGCGCCCTCGCCGGGGTCCTGCTGGCCGCACTGGCGCTGCTGGCGATGGCGGCCTTCGAGGCGGTGGCGCCGCTCGGCACTGCCGCCGCCAGCCTCGACGCCTGCGGTGCCGCGGCGGCCCGGATCGAGGCCGTGGTCGACCGCGAGCCGCCGCTGCGCGAGCCCTCCGAGCCGCGCCCGCTCCCCCCCGGCGACCTCGAGCTGCGCGGCGTCCGCTTCCGCTACGACCGCGCGGGCCCGTGGATCCTCGCCGGCGTCGACCTGCGCCTCGCGCCCGGTCGCGCGGTCGCCCTGACGGGGCAAAGCGGCTGCGGCAAGAGCACGCTGGCCGAGCTTGCCGTCCGCTTCCGCGACCCGAGCGCCGGCAGCGTCGCGCTCGGCGGCGTCGACCTGCGCGAGGCCGCCGGCAGCGAGGTCCGCGCCGCCGTCCGCCTCTCGCCCCAGGACGCCTACCTGTTCACGACCACGCTGCGCGAGAACGTCGCCGTCGGCCGCGCCGGCGCCGGCGACGGGGAGATCGCCGGGGCCCTCGCCGCCGCCGGGCTCGGCGAGTGGCTCGACTCCCTCCCGGAGGGCCTGGGGACCGAGCTCGGCGAGGCCGGCGCCCGCGTCTCCGGCGGCCAGCGGCAGCGGATCGCCGCCGCCCGCCTGCTGCTCGCCGAGCGCGCCCGCTTCCTGATCTTCGACGAGCCGACCGCCCACCTCGACCCCGAGGGCGCCGCCGACCTGCAGCGCCACCTCGCCCTGCTCGCCGCCGAAGGCGGGCCGGGCGTGCTGGTGATCACCCACGAGCTGCACGACCTCGCCGGCTTCGACGAGGTCCTGGCGCTGCGAAACGGCAAGATCGTCCCCGCATGAGCGACCCGCAGCGCGAGGCGACGGCGATCGAGGCTCGCCTGCGGGCGCTCGGCGACCCCGAGCGCGCCGCCAACGAGGCCCGCTACCTGAAGAGCGAGCGCCGGCACCTCGGCGTCCGCGTCCCCGAGGTGCGCCGCGAGGCCAGGGCCACGGCGAAGAGCGTCACGACCCGGCGCCAGCTGACGGCGCTGGCGCGGGCGCTCTGGGACTCGCCGGTGCACGAGCGTCGCTGCTGCGCCGCCTACCTGCTGCAAGCCCGGGCCGAGCTGCTGGCGCCGGCCGACCTGGCGCTGCTGGAGCGGCTGATCCGCGAGGCGGAGACCTGGGCCCTGGTCGACGTCCTCGCCGCCTCGGTCGTCGGGCCCCTGCTCCTCGCCCATCCCGAGGCGGCCGAGCGGATCGACCGCTGGGCGCGGGACCGCGACTTCTGGGTCCGCCGCGCCGCCCTGCTCTCCCAGCTCCCGGCCGCCCGGGAAGGCCGGTCGCTCCAGCGCTTCTTCCGCTACGCCGACGCGATGCTCGAGGAGCGTGAGTTCTTCATCCGCAAGGCGATCGGCTGGGTGCTGCGCGAGGCCTCGAAGTCGCGTCCCGAGGAGGTCTACCTGTGGCTGCTGCCGCGGGCCGGCCGCGCCTCCGGGGTGACCTACCGCGAGGCGGTGAAGTACCTGCCGCCCGGCCAGCGCGAGAGCCTCTGGCTCACTCGTACTGCAGCGACTGGAGGACGTTGAGCCGCGAGGCGCGGCGCGCCGGGAGGATCGCGGCGACGATGCCGAGTAGCGACGCCAGGACCAGCAGCACGATCAGCGTGCCGATCGGATAGGAGAGGGTGAAGCCTTCGTCCTTCAGCGGCTGGGCGATCAGCGCCGCGAAGACGATCCCCAGGACCATCCCGATGATCGCCCCGATCAGCGCCGTGATCACCGCCTCGTAGCGGACCATCGTCCGCACCTGGCGCCGCGACATCCCGATCGCCCGCAGCATCCCCAGCTCCCGGGTCCGTTCGTGGATCGAGAGCGCCAGGGTGTTGGCGATCCCGAAGATCGAGATCAGGATCGCCAGGCCGAGCAGCGCGTAGACCAGGTTGACCAGGCCGTCGATCTGTTCTTCGCGGCTTTCCTTCAGTTCCCCCTGGTTCAGCACTTCGGCGGTCGGGAAGGCGTATTCGACGCCTTTGGAGAGGATCGCCTGGACCTGGGCTTCGTCGGCGCCGGGTTCGGTCTCGACGAAGTCGACCCGGTCCTGCGTCTGTGCGAACTCCCGCGCCATCACCGGCTGGGTGACGAGCACGTCGCCGAACACGCCGAGCTTGGAGTGGAAGGTGCCGGCGACCGTGAACTCGGGCCTGGCGCCGGTCTGGCTGAGCAGCCGGAAGCGGTCGCCGACTTCGAGCCCGTTTTCGGAGGCGAAGTCATCGGCGAGGATCGCCTCCCCGTCGGCGAGGTTGCGCAGCGTCGCCGGACCGCCCTGCTTCCATTCGATGTTGACGGCGCTGCCGATCCCCGGGCTCGGCCCCGTGACCCGCAGGGTCGAGCCGCTGCCGAGCAGCTTCGCCTGCGCCTCGCGCAGCGTCTCCACCCGCTGCACGCCCGGCACCTTTCCGGCGGCGAAGGCGGCGCCGGCGGGAATCGGCCCGAAGCCGTTGCTGTTCTGGATCACCAGGCCGCCGGCGAAGTTTTCATCGACGATCTGGGCGACGGTGCTCTTCAGCCCGGCCGCGAAGACGGTGACGAAGGTGACCAGGGCGAGGCCGATCATCAGCGCCGCCGCCGTCACCGCGGTGCGGCTCGGGTTGCGCTGGGCGTTCTCGCGCGCCAGCCGCCCGGTCAGCCTGCGCAGCCGCTCCAGCGGCCAGCCGGCGACGGCGGCCAGCGGCGGCACCAGGCGCGGACTGAAGAGGGAGACCGCGAACATGATCACCGCCGCCCCACCCCCCACCAGGCCGGCGGCGGTGCCCGCGCTCTCGCCCCCGACCAGGCCGAGCACCACCATCGCCAGGCCGACCGCCCCGAGCAGAATCGAGAGGCCGAGCGTGACCAGGCGGCGTCGCCGGGTCGGGGCCGGCGAGAAGGCGTGCAGAGCGGCGATCGGCGGCACCCGGGTCGAGCGCAGCGCCGGCACCAGCGAGGCGGCGAAGGTGACGAGCACTCCGACGACGATCGCGACGATCACCGTCCTCGACTCGAGTACCAGCCCGGTGGTCGGGAGGTCGATCCCGAAGGCTTCGAAGAGCCCGTTCAGGGCCAGGGCGATCAGGAAGCCGCCGCCGATCCCGATGATCGCGCCGACCAACCCGATCGCCACCGCTTCCAGCAGCACCGAGGTGAGGATCTGGCGGCGCGAGGCGCCGAGCGTCCGCAGCATCCCGAACTCGCTGATCCGCTGGGCGACCGTGATCGAGAAGGTGTTGAAGATCAGGAAGGAGCCGACGAAGACGGCGATGAAGCCGAAGACGAGCAGGAAGGTCTGCAGGAAGCCGAGGCCTTCGCGGATTTCTTCGGAGCCGCGATCGGCGTTTTCCTGCGCCGTCTCGACTCGGATGTCCGCCGGCATCCGCGCGGCGATCCGCCGTTTCAGCTCCTGCGCCGAGACGCCGTTTTCGGCGGCGACCGAGATCTGGTCGAAGCGCCCGCGCTTGTGGGTGATCGCCTGCGCCTCGGGCAGGGTCAGCTGGGCGATGCTGGTGCCGCCGAAGGACGCGTTGCCGAGGCGGGTGAAGCCGACCAGGGTGTAGAAGCGGATCTTCGCCTGGCCGACGATGCCGAGCTTGTCGCCGAGCCGCAGCCCGGATTCGTTGGCCGCGGCTTCGTCGATCGAGGTTTCGGTCGGGCCGCGCGGCGGGTGCCCCTTTACATAGGTCAGCGCCTCCAGGCCGTCGGGCATGGTGGAGGAGATGAACTTGGGGGCGAATTTGCTGCCGATCTTTTCCCGCTTGGCGTTGAACAGGCCGCCTGGCGTGAAGATCGCGCCGGACGCCAGCTTCACCCCGGGGGTCCGTTCGACCGTCTTCAGCAGCGAGGCCGGGACGGCCACGATTTCGCCGCCTTCCTGCTTGACCGGGTTCTTGGCCGTGATGACGACGCTGGTGCCGCTCAGCGACTCGCTGAAGATTTCGTCGAAGGCGGCGAAGATCGTGTCGGTGAGGATGTAGCTGCCGGCGACGAAGGCGACCCCGAGGACGACCGCGAAGCTGGTCGCCAGCGCCCGGGCTTTGCGAGCCCACAGGCTCTTGAGGGCGAGACCCGTCACCGCCTAGTCGATCTGCTTCATCAGCTCGATCACCTCGTCCGCCGAGCCGGGTTTCTCGTCGTGGACCAGCTTGCCGTCGCGCAGGGTGATCAGGCGGTCGGCATGGGCCGCGGCGGCGGGGTCGTGGGTGACCATGATCACCGTCTGGTCGAACTCGTCGACCGCCTGGCGCAGCAGCCGCAGCACGTCCTCGCTGGCCTTCGAGTCGAGGTTGCCGGTCGGCTCGTCGGCGAAGACGACGGCGGGTTTCGAGACCAGCGCCCGCGCCACCGCGACCCGCTGCTGCTGGCCGCCGGAGAGCTCGGCCGGCCGGTGCGTGCGGCGGTCCTCGAGGCCAACCGTGCGGATCAGCCGGTCGACCCACTCCTCGTCGGCCCTGCGGCCGGCGATCGAGAGCGGCAGCACCAGGTTCTCCTCGGCGGTGAGGACCGGCAGCAGGTTGAAGAACTGGAAGACGAAGCCGAGCTTGTCGCGGCGCAGCTTGGTCAGCTCGGCGTCGTCGAGGGCGGTGATCTCGACCCCGTCGAGGGTGACGGTGCCGCTGGTCGGCTTGTCGAGACCGGCGAGGATGTGCATCAGCGTCGACTTGCCCGAGCCCGAGGGGCCCATGATCGCGGTGAAGCGGTCGCGTTCGAAGGCGGTGCTGACCCCCGCCAGAGCGTCCACCGCCGCGTCGCCCGTGCCATAGCGACGGGTCAGGGCCGTGGCAACCACAACCTGTCCGTTACTCGTCACCCCCGGCACCGTATCGTCTCCGGGCGATGAGCCTCGCCGACGACTTCGATGGCTTCCTGGTCGACCTCGACGGGGTGGTCTGGGTCGGGCGAGAGCCGGTTCCGGGCTCGCCGGAGACGCTGGCGGCGCTGCTCGCCGCGGGCAAGCGGATTGCCTTCGTCACCAACAATCCCGGCCGCCACCCGGCGACCTACGCCGAGCGGCTGCGCTCGCTGGGGGTGCCGGTGGAGGAGGCGCAGATCGTCACCGCCGGCATGGTGGTGGCGCGGATGGCCGCCGCGGCCGCCGACGGCGGCGGCGCCTTCGTGATCGGCGCCCGCTCCCTGCACGAGATGGTCGCCGCCGCCGGGGCGCCGCTCCTGGAGGGCGAGGAGGCCCGGGGCGCCCGCGTGGTCGTCGTCTCCGGCCACCGCGGCTTCGACTACGAGGAGCTGCTGACCGCCAAGCTGGCGCTCGACGGGGGCGCGGCGCTGGTGGCGACCAGCCACGATCCGACGATGCCGATGCCCGGCGGCGAGTGGCCCGGCACCGGCGCCGTCCTCGCCGCCGTGGAGACCGCCTCCGGGCGCACCGCGGAGATCGCCGGCAAGCCCGAGCGCCACCTATTCGAGATGGCTCTGGAGGCGATCGGCCACCCGCCGCGGGTGGCGATGATCGGCGACCGGGTCTCCTCCGACGTCGCCGGCGGCCGCGCGGCGGGCCTGGCGACGGTGCTCGTCCTCAGCGGCACCAGCGACCGCGCCGAGGCCGCGGCGGCCGAGCCGCGGCCCGACCACGTGCTCGAGAACCTCGCCGGCCTGCTCACGTGAGGCACCAGCGGCCCGGGCTCGCCTTCGCCGGGATCTTCGCCGTCACCTTCAGCGGCCTGCTCGGGGTCGGCGCCGTGCTGCCGGTGCTGCCACGCTACGTCCACGGGCCGCTGCACGAGGGCAACGTCGCGGTCGGGCTCGTGGTCGGCTCCTACGCGATCACCGGCCTGCTGCTGCGGCCGGTCTCCGGGCGGCTCGCCGACACCCGGGGGCGCAAGCCGATGGTCCTCTTCGGGGCGATCGTGCTCGCCGTCAGCGGCCTGCTCTACGTCCCGAACCTGGGCATCGCCGGCCTAGTCCTCGCCCGCCTGCTGCTGGGGGTCGGCGAGGGCGCCGTCTACACCGCCGGCTCGGCCTGGATCGTCGACCTGGCGCCGGTGGCGCGGCGCGGGCGCGTGCTCGGGCTCTACGGGCTTGCGGTCTGGGGCGGGCTGAGCGTCGGCCCGCTGGCCGGCGAGGCGATCTACAACGCCGCCGGCTTCCACGCCGTCTGGCTGTTCGCGGCGGCGATGCCGCTGCTCGGCGCCGCCCTGGCCGCCCGCGTGCCCGACCCCTTCGAGCCGCTTCCCCACGCCGAACCGCACCCGCTGATCGCCCCGGAGGCGGTGCGCCCGGGAATCGCCGTGGCGATGGCCTCGGTCGGCTACGCCGCCGTCGCCACCTTCATCGTCCTGCACCTGGAAGCGCGCGGGGTCGGCCACGGGGCCACCGTGTTCGCCGCCTTCGCGGCGATGATCGTGATCGCCCGGCTGCTCGCCGGCGACCTCCCGGACCGCCTCGGCGGGGCCCCGGTGGCGATCGCGGCGACCCTCGGCGAGGCGGTCGGGCTGCTGCTGATCGCCCTCGCCCACAGCCTGCCGGTGGCGCTGCTCGGCGGCATGGCGATGGGCGCCGCGTTCTCGCTGCTCAACCCCTCGCTGATGCTGCTCGCCGTCTCCCAGGTCTCCGAGAGCGCCCGCGGCGCCGTGATGGGCACCTTCACCGCCTTCTTCGACGCCGGGGTGGGGCTCGGCGCGCCCCTGGCCGGCCTCGCCGCCGCGCTCACCGACTACGAGGGCTCGTTCCTGCTCGCCACGGCGATCGTCGCCTCCTCCGCCCTGGTCATCCTCACCGCCCTGCACCGGCCGGCGCGGGCCGCCGCGCCTAGCGCTCGCTGATCAGCAGCGTCTGGGCGGCGCGGCCGAGCCGGCCGCGCTCGTCGAACAGCACCGACTCGGCGATCCCGACCCCGCTGGGCTGCGGCAGCGTCACCGCGTCGAGCCCCACCCACTCGCCCTCCGGCAAGCGCTCCAGGTGGACCGTCAGCTCGACGTTGAGGAAGAGGAAGCGGCGGAAGTCGAGGGTCGAGCTGACGCCGTTGCCGACGTCGGCGGCGATCAGCAGGCGCTGCAGCGGCGTCGGCTCCTCGCCGGGGAGGAGCGGCGAGCGCATCCGCAGCCAGACCGTCGCCGGGCCCTGCTCCATGAAGCCGCCGGAGATGAAGCTGATCTCCATCCCGCTGTGGTAGCCGTGCTCCTCCTCGGTCGGGAAGAAGCCGGCGCCGCTTCCCCGCTCGGGGCCCGGGGGCGGCGCCACCTCGGTCGGCGATTCCCCCGGCAGGTCGATCTCGGCGACCCGGACGAGCCAGGCGGTCGCCCGCATCAGCGGCTCCCCTTCGGCGCTCAGCTCCGCTTCGACGAGCTGGACGCGGCGCCCCGGGCGCAGCAACCGGGTGGCGATCCGCACCGGCCCGATCGGCACCGGCCGCAGGATCTCGAAGGTGACGCGGCCGACCTGGAAGCCCTCGGCGCCGGGCAGCCGCTCGAGCGCCCGGCCCAGCAGGGCCGCCGGCGGCCCGGCGTGCTGGGAGTCGCGATCCCAGGGACCGCGGGTCAGCTCCGTGGCGCGGAAGCCCTCGTCGTCGGGCTCGTAGAAGGAGTCGGGCACGGCCGCATCCTAGGTGCCCTCAGCATTCCCGGCTGCCGAAGTCCTGGGTCCACACGTGGGCGCCTCCATGTCCTTCCAGGGTGCCGATCCGCAGCCCGATCCCGAGCTGCCGGTAGGGGCCGAGAAGGTTGCGCAGGTGGCCCGGCGAGTGGACCCAGCCGCTGAAGATCGCCCGCGGCGTCGCGTAGCCACCGGTTCCCCAAGCGATGTTCTCGCCGGCGCTCCAGCAGCCTTCCCGCGGGATGTAGCCGAACCGCTGCATCCAGTAGGTGAAGGTGCGCCCGCAGGCTTCGTGGCTGAATTCGTCGCAAGCGAGGATGTCGGCGGACTTGTGGGCGGCGGCGCGGTCGAGCGCCCGGGCGTCGCCAAGCGGGGCGAGGCCACGGGCGCCGCGCGCGTAGTCCGTCAGGCAGCGCATCGCCTTGAGCTGAACCGCCGCCGCGGCACCGGCCCTTCTCTGACCCGCGCAGATAGAGGTCGGCGCGATCAGCCCGGCGAGCCCCGCGGCCCGCGCCCCCGGCGCTACCGACACGGCGACAGCCGCAACGAGCAGGACCACGAGCCCAGTTCTCCGCACCCGCTCAGAGTAGTCCCGCGAGTTTGTCCCCGCATCCGCATATCTGACACTGAGACGAACTCGTCTCGGGAACGCCGCCGTCACAGTCTCGTAAGGCCTGCGGCGTACTCTTGGGAGGACGCGAAAGGAGAAAGATGGCGACGAAGATCAACAAGTCCGAGCAGGAGTGGCGCGAGCAGCTGACCCCCGAGCAGTTCGAGGTCACCCGCAAGGCCGGCACCGAGCGGGCCTTCACCGGTCCCCACTGGGACGAGAAGGCCGAGGGCACCTACCGCTGCGTCTGCTGCGGCACCGAGCTCTTCTCCTCGGACACCAAGTTCGACTCCGGCACCGGCTGGCCCAGCTTCACCGAGCCGGCCAACCTCGAGCACGTCGAGCTGCGACCCGACAACAGCCATTTCATGCGCCGCACCGAGGTCGCCTGCAAGCACTGCGACGCCCATCTCGGCCACGTCTTCGACGACGGCCCCCGCGACCGCGGCGGCCAGCGCTACTGCATCAACGGCTGCGCGCTCGAGTTCGAGCGCAGGTAGGGGGCGAATCGCAGGCCCGGGGATCCTTCAGGGGACCCCGAGCCTGCCATACAGCTAGGCGTGCTTGTTGACGTGGACGGTCGACATGACTGCCTCGACGAGCGTGATCACCACGGGCCTCACCCCCTCCCCCTCCTCGAGACCCAGCGGAACCGCTGGGTTCAACTGCTATTGCTAAAACGCAATTAAGTATTAGGGGAATCCCTTGCATTCGGAGTGCGGCGGATAGAAATTGCCTTTATGCTCGGCATACGCTGAGCAACAAGCAGGGGGACAGTGGTGCCAAGGACGGCAAAGGCGACGAAAGAACGGAGCATCGAGGAGGCGATCAGCTATGCCCTCGGGCACCGGATTCGCATCGAAATCCTCGCCGCCCTCAACGAACGCAGTTACAGCTCGATCGAACTGGCTCGAATCGTCCGTCAGCCGCTTAGCACGGTCAGCCACCACATCGAAGAACTGCTCAAGTCGGACTCGATCGAGATCGCGCGGACCGAGCGCGTACGAAACATCGAGCAGAACTTCTACCGCGCCATGGAATCGACGTACTTCAGCGACGAGGAAATGGCGGCGCTGCCGTACCGGGCGCGCCAAGAACTGAACGCAGTCGTCCTACGAGCCGCAATGGCCGAGGCAATGGCCTCGTTCTGGGCCGGCAAGATCTCCAATGACTATCGGGCGTTCATGGCTTGGAAATGGTTCAACGTCGACGCCCAAGGCCGAGAGGACATCGCCGACGAGATGGCGCGCTCGTGGGCCCGCCTGCAGGAGATAGAGGCGGAGTCGACCGCTCGTCGCGCCAGCAGCGGCGAGGAGGCGCAGTCGATTGTCGTGACTTCGTTGGGCTTTCCCCGCAGTCGCACTTCCCCTAATCCTCCGGCCCAACCGGAACCCTGAACGTCAGGGATTTCCCTTTCGAGAAATCGGTATGGACTAGGGGCTCCCGCTCTGGAACCTTTGAGTAGCCAGGGGGTTCTCCGACGCCACCCACCAGACTGCCGCCCGTCCCTGGCCGAGCGGGGGGCATGACGACAGGGGGGACGCGGTGTCCACACAGGCCGCCCGTCCCCCGAGTCGTCCCGCGGTTCGCTAGACCATGCGCGGGGCGTGCCGGGGATCGAGCTCGCCGGCCGCCGCCGCCTCGTCGCGCTTCGCCCAGCGGTTGAGCTCGCGGCGGGCGAGGACCATCTTGTGAACCTCGTCGGGGCCGTCGGCGAGCCGCAGCATGCGGCTGAAGCGCCAGAGGGCGGCAAGCGGGGTGTCGTCGGTCATCCCCAGCGCGCCGTGGACCTGGATCGCCCGGTCGAGCACGTTCATCACCATGTTCGCGGCGACGACCTTGATCGCCGAGATCTGCTGGCGCGCCGCCCGCTTGCCGTCGGTGTCCATCTTCCAGGCGGCGAAGAGGGTCAGCAGGCGGGCCTGGTCGATTTCCATCCGCGAGGCGGCGATCGCCTCCTGGACGAACTGCTTGTCGCCCAGCGGGCCGCCGAAGGCGACGCGCTCGTTGGCGCGGCGGCACATCATCTCGTGCGCCCGCTCGGCGCTGCCGATCGCCCGCATGCAGTGGTGGATGCGCCCCGGGCCGAGCCGGTCCTGGGCGATCGCGAACCCCGCCCCACGCTCGCCGAGCAGGTTGGCGGCCGGGACGCGGCAGTCCTCGTAGCGGATCTCGCAGTGGCCCGGGCCCTTGGAGTGCCCCATCACCGACACCGGTCGCACCAGGTCGAAGCCGGGGTTGTCGGTCGGCACGCAGATCATCGAGGCGCGGGCGTAGGGCGGCGCCTCGGGGTCGGTGACGACCATCGCGATCGCCAGCTCGGCCCCCACCGCGCCGCTGGTGAACCACTTGTGGCCGTTGATCACCCACTCGTCGCCGTCGAGCACGGCGCTCGCCTGCAGCAGCGTCGGGTCCGAGCCGGAGACCTCGGGCTCGGTCATCGAGAAGCAGGAGCGGATCCGGCCCTCCAGCAGCGGCTCCAGCCAGCGCTCGCGCTGTTCGGGGGTCCCGTGCTCGGCGAGGATCTCCATGTTGCCGGTGTCCGGCGCCGAGCAGTTGAAGGCCATCGGCGCCGCCATCGGGCTGCGGCCCATCTCCTCGCAGAGCAGCCCGTACTCCCAGTTGCTGAGACCGGGCCCGAACCGCTCGTCGGGCATGAACAGGTTCCAGAGACCGTCGGCGCGTGCCTTCTCGCGGACGGCGTTCAGGTTCGCCGGGTAGGGGACGCCGGGCCCCACCTCCGCGTCGATCGCTTCCATGATCTCCCGCTCGGCGGGGTAGATCTCGGCGTCCATGAAGTCGAGGATCCGCTCGCGCAGCGTCGCGACCTCGGGGGTGGGAGTGAAGTCCATTCGTCCTCTCCTGATCCTGGTTAGCGGGTCAACGCTACTTCAGGACCGCCCGTACCGCGCGAACAGCTCGCCGTCCTCCTCGAGCAGCCACAGGAGCTCGAGGTCGATCACCCGCGGCAGCTCGCCCTCGACCAGGCTCGGCGGCCCGCTGCCGCCGTTGAGCTTCGGGGCGATCGTCAGGAACAGCTCGTCGACCAGCCCCTCGGCCTCCAGCTGTCCGTGGAGGTGCGGCCCGCCCTCGCAGAGCAGGGCGCGCACGCCGCGCTCGCGACGCAGATAGCGCATCGCCTCGACCAGGTCGACGCGGTCCTCGTGGCGCACCACCCGCACGCTGGTCTCGGTCTCCGGCGGCTCGGCGTCGGAGTAGGTGAAGATCAGCACCCGGCCCCCCTCGGTGAACAGCGGCGCGTCCCAGGGCAGGTCGAGCCGGCCGCTGACGAGGACCATCAGCGGGTCGTGCGAAAGCCCCAGCCGCTCGCGCCGTTCGCGGGTCTCCTGCTTGGAGACCAGGCGGCCGTAGCGCTCGGCGCGCATCGTCCCGGCGCCGATCATCACCGCGTCGAAGCGGGTGCGCAGGCGCGCCAGCATCGCCGTGTCGGTGTCGGAGCCGATCGGCCCGGAGACCCCTTCGATCGTCGCCCGGCCGTCCAGCGTGGTGGCGAAGTTGACCGCCAGAAAGGGACGGTCCTCGTGCTCGCGCTCCCAGGGCCGGTAGCCCTCGAGCTGCTCGTCGACCGTGGTCTGGCCGGGGTCGGGAAGGAGGCGCCGGAGCATCGGCGGCAGCCTACCCTGCGGCGCTCGCCTTACTCAGGAGTAGTCGTGCCAGCCGGCGAACTCGCGGCCGGCGAACTTCTGCAGCCCCGCGACGTCCTCGGTGAAGCGGCCGCGAACCGTCTCGAAGAGGTCGTTGGGCAGCTTCGGCTTCGGCGCCGGCGGCTTCTCGGGATCGTGGACGACCTTCTCGACCAGCCAGCGCAGGGACTCGGGAAAGCGGTCGAAGTTGCGATCGAAGGAGCGGAAGCCCGGCAGCTTGATCAGCTTCTCCATGAACTGGTATTTGTCGCCCTGCTTGGCGCTCGACTTCTCCCACTCGCGGTCGAACTGCTCGGAGGTGAAGCTCTCCTCGACGCCGGCGAAGGCGAAGGCCTTGCGCATCGTCTCCTCCCGTTCGGTCTGCAGCTCCTCCTGGGTGATGACGACGATCTGCTCGCGGTCGAAGCGCTCCAGGTAGGGCTGCAGCTGCATCCAGTACTTGGAGCGGTTCATGTAGGAGGTGTCCGGCCGCGAGAGCACCTCCACCAGCTCGCCGGTCTCATAGCCGGCCCCGGTCGCGTGGACCCAGTGGGAGAGGATCCGCTTGATCGGGTCGCGGACCATGTAGATCAGCCGCGCGTCGGGGCAGCTCTTCTTGATCCGCTCGGCGACACCCTGGTAGCGCGGCAGGTTCGTGTAATGGGGCGATGACTCGCCCCGCACCTTGAAGCGGTCGTCGAAGCGGCTCGCGTACCAGTCGAGGCCGAGGTCCCAGTTCAGCTCCTCGACGAAGAAGTTCAGCTCCTTCGGCTTGGACATCTGGATTTCCGGGTGCAGGCCGAGGTAGTGGTGGATGCTCGTCGTGCCGCACTTGAGGCCGCCGATGATGATCAGGTTCGGCAGCTCGGCATGCCGTTTGCGGCGCCGGCGCCAGGCGCTTTTGCGGTCGGCCGTGTAGCGCTCGCGGGCACGGTCGCACATCGCCACGTCGGCGGGATCGGGTGCGGCTTGGGGCGGCAGGGTGTGCGTGTCGGGTTCCGGCACGAGCGGGCTAGTCTAGCTGTGATGCCGATCGGCGACCTTCAGAGCAGCTTCGAACACTTCGCCAACGCGACGGCGGAATTCTTCCGCCATCTCTCCGAAGTGCACTGGACCCCGTTCGGAGTCGCCCTGCTCTGTCTGCTGGGGATGCAGCTGGCGCGCGCCTGGGCCTGGCGCAATGTGCTGCGCGCCGCCTACCCGGACAAGCGGATCCCCTACGTCCCGCTGAGCGCCGCCTACCTGGCCGGGGCCGGAATCAACGCCGTGGTCCCCGCCCACGCCGGCGACGTGACCAAGGTCTTCCTCGTCAAGCGCCAGATCCCCGGCTCCTCCTACCCGGCCGTCACCTCGTCCTTCCTCGTGCAGACGGTGTTCGACACCAGCGTCGGCATCCTCGTCCTGCTCTACGCGCTGACCCAGGGGCTGCTGCCGCCGCTGCCCAAGATCCCCGACCTGCCGGCCTTCGAGATCTCCTTCTGGGTGGGCCACCCGAAGACGCTGGCGATCGTCACCGGCGCGCTCCTGCTCCTCACCGCGGTCGGGATCTACTTCCTCGCCCACCACGTGCGCCGCTTCTGGGCCCGGGTGCGCCAGGGCCTGGCGATCCTCGCCCAGCCGCGCCGCTACATGCGCCAGGTCGCCGCCTGGCAGGCGCTCGGCTGGCTCTTCCGCTTCGCCGCCTTCTGGTTCTTCCTCGAAGCCTTCGGGATCGGCGGCTCGATCGGCAAGGTGATGCTGGTGATGAGCGTGCAGGGGATCGCCAACGTGATCCCGTTCACGCCGGGCGGCGCGGGCGCTCAGCAGGCGCTGCTCGTCGCGACCCTCAGCGGCCCGTCCCGCACCGCCGTCCTCTCCTTCTCGGTCGGGACCCAGATCGCGATGGCGGCCTGGTCGGCGGTGCTCGGTTTCGCCGCGATCCTGCTCGTCTTCCGCACCACCGACTGGCGAGGGCTGATGCGCCAGGCGCAGGAGGAGGCCGACCGCGAGGAGGGCAAGGGGCCGCCGACCCCGGAGGCCTCGCCGGCCGGCACCGGCTGAGGGCGAACTCCCGCGAGGACCGGGTCGGGCTAGCCGGGGACCCCGGCGAGGGCGGCCGCCAGCGGATCGCCGCCGCCCCAGCTGCCGCTGGAGGCGTAGGGGCGGAAGCGGATGAAGGCGGAGCTGAAGTGGAAGGGATGGGCGCGGTCGGCGGCGACCGCGGCCTGGTGGGCGCCCGCCGCGGCGATGGGCGTAGTCGCGCATCTCGGCGGCGCTGCGCCAGACCGAGAAGGTCGAGACCAGGCGCGGCAGGCGTCCGAAGCCGGTCGAGGCCAAGAGGCCCGGGGCCTCGACGACCTCGCCTTCGGCGGCCGCGGCGGCGCGCAGGAACGGCGGCAGCCGCCACGGCTTGGTGCGCCCGATCGTCAGCACGACGACCGGCTCCTCGTCGTCGACCGGGCGCTGCCCGCCTGAGAGCAGGTCGGGGACCTCGGGCCAGGCGCCGAAGATGCGCAGCGGCTCCAGGCGCACCTGCCAGCCCTGGGCGAGGCGGCGGGCGAGCGGATGGGTGGCGAGGAAGCGCTCGAAGGCGGCGTCGTCCTCCCAGGCGGCGACGAGCCCCACCGTGCCGACGTCGGGCAGCGGCAGCATGCTGGCGCTCATCGGCGCCGTGAAGACGGCCTCGGCGTGGCAGAGGCCCGGCACGCGGTCGGGCCGCGGCGGGCGCGCCAGCACCCCCAGCCCCTTGCGCTTCCCCAGGTCGGCGATCTGCACTGAGACGATCATCGGTCCTCCCGTCTGCCTTCGCGGCTAACCTAGTTGCGATTAGGAAACTGCTGGGAACGCTACTTAGGGAGAATTAGGTTGTCAACCGGGACCGGCCGCAGGACGAGCCGCACGCGGATGAGCGCGGCGGCGCGACGGGAGCTGATCGAGCTGCGGGCCAGCGAGCTGATCGCCGAGCGCGGCTACCGCGGCGCCTCGATCGAGGAGATCGCCCGCCGCTCCGGGGTCACTCCGCCGGTCGTCTATGACCACTTCTCCTCCAAGCGCGAGCTCTACCGGCAGCTCCTGGAGCGCCACTACGCCGAGCTGCGAGCGGTGTGGCGCCGGGATTTCCCGGGCGAGGAGCCGGCCGAGCAGCGGATCGGCCGCTCGATCGACGCCTGGTTCGCCTACCTGGAGGCCCACCCCTACGCGGCCCGCCTGCTCTTCCGCCACCTCGGAGGCGACCCCGAGCTCGACCCCGTGCACGCCGAGGTCGCCGGCGCCAGCAGCGCCGAGATCATGCCCCTCTTCGCCGCCGAGCCGGGGTCGGAGAACCTCGCCGGCTCGCTCGAGACCGAGGGCCTGGAAATGGCCTGGGTGGTCCTCCGCGGCGTCCTCCAGGGACTGGCGCTGTGGTGGGCGGACCACCCGGAGGTGCCCCGCGAGCGCGTCGTCGCCACGGCGATGAACGCGGTCTGGATCGGCTTCGAGCGGGTCAGCCGCGGCGAGACCTGGACGCCGCAGCCGACCCGAACTCCCTAGCTCGACCAGCCGGGATAGCGGGATTCCACCCGCCAGCGCCAGGGAGGGTCCTCGCCGGCCGGGAAGTCGTAGTAGTCGCGGCCGGGAAGCGTCTCCAGCGGCACCAGCGCCGGATCGTCGCCGAGCAGCACGGGCACGCCGGATGCCGCCTCGACGTCGGCCTGGGTCGCCCGGCGCTCGATCCGCTGCCAGCCCAGGCCCGGCCGGTAGAGCCAGTAGACGACCGCGACCCAGCCGCGGTCGCGGCGGTGGTCGAGCAGCTGCGTGAACTCGGCGACCCGGCGCCGCGCCGTGGTCACGTGCGGGCCGGCCGCCACCGCGCAGCTCTCGCGCCGGCAGCGGCGGAAGTCGACCGGCACGAGCGGCAGGCCGGACGGCCCGCGCAGGGCCTCCGGCTCGGGGGCCAGGGCCCGCGCCAGCCGCGCCAGGGGCCAGCCGTAGGCGGGGACCAGCGGGTGGTGGCGGCAGGCGTCGGGGGCGTGCGGCGCGCAGGCCAGCCGCCGGCCGATCGCCCGCGCCAGATCGCGGCCCGACCTCACTTCGCCGCCCGCCGCGATCGCCGCCACGGCGGCGATCACAAGCAGCGCGATCAGCGCCGCCAGGCCGGCCTGCTCGACCGTCGCCGAGCCCCGCTGCGCCTCGCCGGCCTCTACCGGCCCTCTTCTTCGTCCCCTCGATCTCGCCATCGCCGCCCGACGCTAGGCGGCCGCGGCGCACCGATGGCGCGCAGGATGTCGAGGATTTGCGCCGGCGAGGTCACCGTTCTGCTTTCATGGAGACATGGAGGGCAGCCCCTTCAACCTGTTTGGCGACCCGGAGGAGTTCCGCGCCCGCATGGAGGAGCTCTCGGAGCAGATGCAGTCCTCCCAGCGCGTCGCCTGGGCCGACAACGCGATCAAGCTGGCGGTCGAGATGACCGTCGCCTCGATCAACCGCTTGGATCTCACCGGCTCCGCCGACGAGCAGGCGATGCAGGTCCGCGACGCGATCCGCGTCCTCTTCCCCGAGGCCGTGACCCTTGTGCGCGAGGCTCGGGAAGGATTGAGCTGAGCGCCTAGAGCAGCTCGAGGCGCAGCGAGTAGACGGCGCCACGGCGGAATGCCGCCCCGGCCAGCTCGACGGGGAGCGCGATCGCCAGCGCCGGGATCGCCAGGACGACGCTGATCAGGGCGTCGAGGCGACGCTGCCAGGGCCGCCGGGCCGGTACCGCCTGGGCGCCCCCGAGCGCCGCCACGGCGACGTTGTGGCCGAAGGTGACGCTGTTCAGCAGGGTCTGCCAGGTCGTCGCCACGCTCGCCAGCGGCAGCCAGCGGGCCCGCTTCACCACCTGGTCGCGGCGCGCGGCCAGCCGCCGCGCCGACTCGACCGTGAACAGATAGTGGGCGCCGGGTTCCAGGCCGGCCCAGCCGGCGCTGCCCAGAGAACAGGCGAAGCCGGCCCGGTTGACGATCCGGGGGCTCTCGCCCCGCCGCCTGCGGTCCAGCTCCCGCAGGGCCTCCTCGGGCCCCGCCGAGGCGCCGACCACCCCCAGCCCGCAGCTCTCGCAGCGGCGGACCGGGCCGCGCAGGCCGAGCCGCTCGCCGAGCCAGCCGAACAGCGGCTCGCCGCAGGCCGGGCAGGGCGGATTGTCGGGACCGGCGCCGGCCTCCAGGGGAACTACGGGGGTGCGGGGGGAAACTGCCCTTTCAGTGCTCATGGGCGGTAGCGTACGGCCCCGTTCACTTCCACGAGAGAGGCCGTAGTTGGACAGAAAGAAAGACGTGCTCGAGCGGGAGGCCCGCTGGTCCACCCCGGTGGCCCTGGCGACCTTCTTCGCCGTGGCGCTGATTCTCGCCTCCACCCTCCTGACCCAGGTCAGCGGTGAAAACGAAGCGGAGATCCTCCGCTCGGTGCACGAACACAGCGGCTCCGTGGTCTTCACCGGCCTGCTGCAGGCGGTCGGCTTCGGGCTGCTGCTGTTCCCGGTCCTCTTCCTCTTTCGCGCCGTGCAGGGCCGCAGCCCCCGGGTCCGCGCCCAGCTGATCGGCCTGATGGTCGCGGCGCCGCTGTTCCTCGCGGTGGCCAGCGGCCTCACCGGCGGAGCGCGCAGCGAAGCCGCCAAGCAGTTCGTCAACGGCGAAGCCAAGTCGACGCTCTCGGCCAAGGAAGCGCACGAAAAGTGCACCGAAAAGCAGGAAGAAGAAAACGCCAAGGAATTCCGCGAAGAATTCGAACCGCGCCAGGGCGAGACCCCCCTGTCGGCCTGCGAGCGCCAGAAGGTCGAAGAAGACGAAGCCGAAAACGCGAGCAGCGAAGCCTCGCTGGCGCCGATCTCCTCGGGCCTCTTCCTTGCGGGAGCGCTCGGCCTTGCCGTCGCCCTCTTCTACACCGGTCTCTGGGCAATGCGCACCGGCCTGCTCAGCCGCTTCTGGGGCTCGCTGGGAATGGCTTCGGGCGTCGCCGTTCTGCTCGGCCCGCTGACCATCGTCGCCCTGGTCTGGCTCGCCTACTTCGGTCTCCTGCTCCTCGGCGCGGTGCCCGGCGGCAAACCGCCCGCCTGGGACGCGGGCGAAGCCGTCCCCTGGCCGACCCCCGGCGAGAAAGCCGCCGCCGAACTCGAACCGAGCGAACCGTCCGCGGAGCCGGAGGCCAACGGCTCCGGCGGCGAGCCGAAACGCAAGCGCAAGCAGCGCGACTAGTTCGCTATCCCCCAGGTCAGCCCAGCGGGCTGAGGCCGGGCGGCGCCGCCTGCTCGGCCGCCCGCATGCGCCGGCGGTGGGTGCGGATCTCGCTGATGATCCGCTCCAGGCGCGGCTCGGCCGAGCTGTCGACGTGGCTCATCGCCGCCGCGACGCCGGGGTGGACCGCGGCGATCTGCTCGTGCATCGCCTGGGCGACGGCCCGGTAGCCGGGGTGCCCCTCGCGGTGCGAGCGCAGCTCGATCAGGTGCATCGCCTCGCGCGCGTTGAGGTCGAGGGTGTAGCGGATCCGGAAGGCGAGGCTGAGCGCGTAGGGAGCCAGCTCGGGAAGGCCGGCGGCGAGCAGCCGGTCGTGCTCGGCCCGCGAGACCTCCAGGCCGCGCTCGAACTCGGCGGCGACGCCGGCGTCGCGCAGCTCCTCCGGGACCCCGGCGCCGAGATCGGGGCCGAGCCGCTGCCACTGACAGGTCAGCATCCGGTGCCGCTGCAGGTCGCGGAAGGCGCCGTAGTCGGAGACGATCTCGAAGCGGTAGCGCACCGCCTCGAAGCCGCGGCCAGGGCGATGGCGCCGGTTCACGCGCTCGCCGACCAGCGCCGCCAGCAGCTCGACTCGTTCTTCGCGGTCGAGCACGTCTACCCGGGCGAGGATCTCCGTCTGGGGCGCGTCCGCCTGCTCGAACAGGCAGGCCGCCAGCAGGTCGACTTCCGTGCCGTCGACGTGGACCAGCTCCACCGAGGGGCCATCGTCCGCCTGGCGGCGGCGATCGAGGCCGAGCCGCGCGACCCAGCGCTCGGTCTGCTCGCGCCGGGCCTCGAGGTAGGAGATCCACTCGCCGCCGCGGTCGGGGCGCTCGACCCGAGCGACGAAGCTCGGCATCACGCGCTTCAGCTCGGCGAGGATCATCCCGCCGTACTCGCGCGCCTCGGGAAGGGGCGAGGACATCAGGCGCATGACCAGCTGCTCGTAGGCTTGCCCGGAGGCATAGATGCCGACGTGGCTGAGCGTGGCCGCCGGCAGCAGGCCGCGCAGCAGGTCGAGCGCCTTGGCCCGGATCGAGCGCCGCCAGGCCCCCTCGGGCTCCCCGTCGCCACGCGGCCAGCGCCCGGCGGCCCACTCCTCCACGGCCCTCAGCGAGCGCGAGTAGATCGCGAACAGCTCCTCCATCGCGGCGTCGAACCGCGGCCCGAGCTCGGCGTCGCGGTAGTGGCGGCAGCCGCCGCCGGGCAGCGGCCGGTCATAGGGGATGTAGCGGGTCGACTGCTCCAGGTAGGCGGCGAGACGGCCCCGCTGCAGCTGCTTGGTGACGACGTTGGAGACCCACTCGCAGGCCACATGGGCGCCGCCGACCTGGGCGACCGAGTCGTCGCCGTAGCCCACGAAGACCCGCTCGTAGAGCTCCGCCGCGCGCCTTCCCTCCTCCTCGTCGAAGGGCCGACCCCCGGCCGGCACGTCGGCGGCGAACTCCTCCAGGAAGAGCCGCCGCAGGGTCCCGGGATACCGCGAGTAGCGGGCGAAGAGCGCCCCCTTCATCGCCTCCGGCATGTTGAGCAACGCAAAAACCGGCTGGTCGAGGTTGCTGAAGTGCGGAGCGAGGATGGCCCGCTCCTCGGCAGAGAAATCTTCGCTCGGATAACGCAACCCGGCTGATCGTAGTGACGCTACGAGACGGGCTGGAAGTTTTGGCCGGGACTGCCGCCCCAGCGTCCATAATCCCGCCTGACACCGGATCTCCACAACATGACCGATCCTGAATCAACCCCGAGTTCGGCCACTCGGCTGCCGTTGAGTGCGACCGTTTTGCTGGCGGCGCTCGTCGCGGTCGGCGTCGGCCTGCTGGCGCCGCTGCTGGTCGGCTCCTTCTCCAACCGCCAGGCGCTGATCCTGGCCCTGGTCGAGGCGGCGTGCCTGGTCGCCGTGGCGATCGGCATCGTGATCCTGATGCGCCGGCTGCGGACCAGCCACGAAGCCCTCTGGTCGCTGGCCCGGCGCGACGAGCTGACCGGGGTCGGCAACTACCGGGCGCTCTACGAGCGGCTGGCCAGCGAAGTCGCGCGCCACCAGCGCCACGGGCGCGAGTTCGCCCTCGTCCTCCTCGACCTCGACGGCTTCAAGGCGGTCAACGAGCGCTTCGGGCACCTCGAGGGCGATCGGCTGCTGGCCGAGATCGGCACCGCCCTGCGCGACGAGGTGCGCGGCGAAGACTCCGTCTTCCGCCAGGGCGGCGACGAGTTCGCGGTGATCGTCCCCGAGGCGAACGCCGAGGAGGCCGGCGAAGTGGCGACCCGATTGCGACAGCGAATCGCCAGGCGCGGCTACGGCACCGACGAGACGCGCCAGGTCAGCGCCGCCAGCGGCTTCGCGATGTACCCGGCCGACGGGACCACGGTCGAGGACCTGATGGGCTTCGCCGACCTCGACCTCTTCGCCGCCAAGCGCGACGGGCGCTCGACGCAGCATTAGTCCCGCCCGGCTACTGCGCGGGCGGCGGCGCCGCCATCAGCTCGACGCGATGTCCCCCCGGGGCGAGGACGAGGGCCCGCGGCGCGCCCCAGTGCTCGCGGCGGCGCTCGGGCGCGAAGCCGCGCTCGGACAGCGAGGCCAGCGTCGCCTCGAAGTCCCCCACGACCACCGCCAGGTGCCCGCGCGGCGGCGCGACCGGGTCGTCCTCGTGCATCAGATGGACCTGGGTTCCCTCGCGTTCGAGCCAGGTGAACCCCTCCCCGAGGCTCGACGGCACCCCCACGCGCCGGAAGCCGAGCGCCTCGAACAGCTCGGCGGCGCGCTCGACGTCCGCGGGAGCGACCTCGATTCCGACGTGATGGAGCACGGGGGCGAGGTTATGGCAGCGCGGACCTTGGCTCCGTACGGCGCCCAACGGCGCAATCTTTTGTCTGCTAGCTTGAAGGGGTGCTGGAATTGAGGTGGATACGGACGTCCTGGACTGACGAGCGGCTCGACGACCTGAACAGGCGGGTCGACGATCTCGGCAACCGAATGGAGGCCGGATTCGCACGCGTCGACGGCGAGCTGCGAGCGGTCAACAGCAGGATCGACAGCCTCCAACAGACCATGGCCCACGGCTTCATCGCAATGGCGGTGGCAATGACCACCGGTTTCGTCGGCCTCGCCGGACTGATCATCGCCCAGACCTGAGCGCCGCCGCGCCAGCGCCTCAGAACAGCAGCGAGGCCAGCGAGGCGAGGACGACGATCGCGGTCGACCAGGTGATCGCCTCGGCGACGACCTGGTTGTCGAGCCCGTAGGCGTGGGAGACGACCATCCCGTTCAGCCCGCAGGGCATCGCCGACATCAGGCGGTAGGCGGCGGGGAGGTGGATGAACGGCGCCGCAAGCAGCATCAGCAGCGCCGGCACGACCGCCAGACGGGCGATCAGGACGAGCACGACGGGGCGGGTGAGCGGCGGCGGCAGCGGCAGGTCGCCGTGTTCGGCCCCCTCCGCCAGGGTCGCGCCTACGGCGAAGAAGCCGATCGGCAGGATCGCCGCCACCAGGGCCTGCGAGGCGTCGACCAGGACGCTCGGCGCCAGCGCCGCGGGCGCGAGGAGGCCGGCGATCGCCGCGTAGAGCGGCGGGTTGCGGGTGAAGAAGGCGCGGACCCGCTGGCGCGGGCTCTCCCCCGCCTTGGTGCCGAAGGCGGCGCCGACCGCGAACGCCCCGAGCAGCAGCGAGGGGCCGGTGACCAGGACGTCGTAGAGCACCGCGGTCGAGAGCTGGTGGCGGCCCAGCAGCGCCACGGTCAGGGGATAGCCGAGGTAGCCGGTGTTGACGCTGAGCACGGCCACCAGGACCGCTCCGGTGCGCGGGCGGGAGAGCCCCAGGAACCGGCTCGCCACCCACCAGGTGGCGAGGCCGGCCGCCGCGACCGCGATCAGCGCCAGGCCGAGCCCGACCCCGTGCGCGAGATCGATTTCCGCCTTCGCCAGGTTGAAGAAGATGACCGGCGGGAGGAAGACGTAGAGCAGCAGGACGAGGGCACGGCGGGCCGCGTGCGCCGCCGCCCGGGGCCAGCGCCGCTCCGACCAGACGCCGACGGCGACCGCGACGACGATCGCGGCGGTGGTGAGGAGGACGCCCATCCCCTGATGCCTATCGGTTTGACCGCGGCGACGCGGCCCACCGCCGCTCAGCCGGCGTAGAGGGCCTCGATCTCCGCCTCGTAGCGCCGTTCGATCGGTCGGCGCCGCAGCTTCAGGGTCGGGGTCAGCTCCTCCCCGCCGGGAGCCCATTCGCCCTCCAGGACCTTGAAGCGCTTCACCTGCTCGACCCGCGAGAGCCGCTGGTTGGCGGCCTCGACCGCCCGCTCCAGCTCGGCCGCGATCTCCGGATCGCCGCTTGCCGCGCCGCGGGCGGCGAGCGCCTCCTGGTCGAGGACGACCAGGGCGACGTTGTAGGGGCGGCGGTCGCCGATCGCGACGACGTGGGCGATCAGCGGCGAGGCCGCCTTCAACT
This sequence comes from Solirubrobacterales bacterium, assembly GCA_036393155.1. GTDB lineage: Bacteria > Actinomycetota > Thermoleophilia > Solirubrobacterales > 70-9 > VAYN01. The sequence goes on from DASVWP010000131.1 coordinate 32,040, forward strand.
TCGCCTCGATCGAGGCCGGCGACATGTTCTTGCCGGCGGCGTTGATGATCAGCTCCTTCTTGCGGTCGACGATGCGCAGGTAGCCGTGCTCGTCGAACTCGCCGACGTCGCCGCTGAGCAGCCAGCCGTCCTCGGTCATCACCTCGGCGGTCCGCTCGGGCATGTTGCGGTAGCCCTTCATCACCACCGGGCCGCGGACCATCACCTCGCCGTCCTCGGCCAGCTTCACCTCGATCCCCGGCAGCGGCGGGCCGACGGTCCCCACCCGCACCCGCCCGGGCGGGTTCAGGGTCGCCACCGCCGCGGTCTCCGACATCCCCCAGAGCTCGCAGATCTCGATCCCCATCGCGAGGAAGAACTCGAGCACCTCCGGCGGCGTCGGCGCGGCGCCGACGGCGAACTCCCTGACCTGGTCGAGGCCGAGCATCTCCCGCACCTTGGAGAAGACCTCCTCGTCGGCGCGCTCCCATTCCGCCCGCAGCTCCGCCGGCACCTCACCGGCCAGGTTGGCGGCGGCGTAGCGCCGCCCGACCTCCAGCGCCCGCTCGGTCGCCTCGCGTTTGGCCGGATCGGCCTCGGCCGCGAACATGCCTTCCAGGGCCACCTTCAGTTTTTCCCAGATCCGCGGCACCCCGCCCCACAGGGTCGGCCGCACCTCGATCGAGTAGAAGACCATCTGTTTGGGGTCCGGGCAGCAGTGCACGCAGCTGCCGTACATCATCTGCCCGTAGAGCTGGGCCCAGCGGTCGGCGATGTGGGCGCTGGGCAGGAAGGAGATGCTGCGCCCGCCCGGCTCGGCTTCGAAGACCGCGTCGCAGGCCCGCCACTGGGCGACCATGTTGGCGTGGGTCAGCTGCACCCCCTTCGGCGGCCCGGTGGTGCCCGAGGTGTAGATCAGACAGAGCACGTCCTCGGGCTCGACCGCCCGCCAGGCCGCCTCGAAGTCGAAGCCCGGCTCCCCCATCGACTCCAGCTCGGCGAGCGAGATGGTGCCCGGAGGGGCCTCGCCGTCGACGACCACCACCTGCTCCAGGCCCTCGACCTGCTCGCGCGCCGCCAGCACGCGGTCGAGGAACGCCTGCTCGGTGACGATCGTCCGGCAGCCGGCGTCGCCGACCACGTACTCGACCTGCTCGGGCGAGGAGGTGTTGTAGACGGAGAAGCAGGTGGCGCCGAGGTGCATCGCGGCGCAGTCGCAGAGGTGGAAGGCGGGGCGGTTGACGAGCATGAAGCCGACGGTGTCGCCGCGCTTCACCCCGAGCGCGGCGAACCCGGCGGCCCGCCGCCGAACCGCCGCCGCGTAGTCGGCGAAGCTCGCCTCGTAGTCGCTGTCCTTCAGCCGCAGGGCCGGGCTGTCGGCCCACTCCTCGGCGGTGATCTGGAAGGCCTCGCACATCGTCGATGCGGACAGCGCGCGTGGCCGAGCGGTCATCTCCCGACCTTACCGGCTGCCGCCGGGCCCACCGGCGCCAACCTCGCGGGTCAGCCGAACAGCGAGGCGCCGACGTGCGAGGCGAAGTCGACCAGCGGCTGCGGGATGACCCCGAAGAAGACGGCCGCCGCGGCGGCGAGCACGGCGGGGGCGACCAGATAGGGACGCCGGCCCGCCTCGGGATCGACCGGGTCGGCCTCCGGGGAGGCGCCGGCGATCGCCGGCCTGGCCTTGGGGGCTTCGCCCTCCGGGCGCATCCACATCGCCGCCACCACCCGCAGGTAGTAGGCGAGGGAGATCATCGTGCCGACGGCGATGAACACCGCCAGCCAGGTGTAGCTGCCTTCGACCAGGGCCTCGATCAGGTAGAGCTTGCCGATGAAGCCCGCGGTCGCCGGCAGCCCGGCCAGCGCCAGCATCGAGATCGTCAGCGGCCACGCCAGCCACGGGCGCTCGGCGCCGAGGCCCCGGACCGCGCGGATGTCGTCGCCCCACGGGGTCTCCCGCTCGCGGGCGACGATCACCGCGAAGGCGGCGAGGTTCATGAATGCGTAGGCGGCGAGGTAGAAGACCAGGGCGCTGACCCCCGATTCGCTGACCACCACGATCCCGCCCAGCATGTAGCCGGCCTGGGCGACGCCGGAGTAGCCCATCAGCCGTTTCAGCGAGTCCTGGCCGAGCGCGCCGACGTTGCCGACGACGATCGAGATCGCCGCCAGGATCGCCAGGCCGGTCTGCCAGTCGCCGGTCTCGGGGCCGAGCGCGACG
>DASVWP010000132.1:0-2614 GCA_036393155.1 Solirubrobacterales bacterium
CCAGCAGGGCCTCCTGGACCGGTGAGCCCTGCGGCTGGCGCGCCATCTCGCGCCGCAGGACGATCCGCTGGCGCGGCGTCGTCGTCAGGTCGCGGCTCGGGCAGACCGGCTCGCAGAACCCGCACTCCACGCAGGTGGTCGCCGACTCCTCGATCGCCGGGGTCGTTTTCAGGTTGCGCAGGTGGACGCCGGGATCGCGGCTTAGGACCACCCCGGGCGAGAGCACGCCGTCGGGATCGGCCAGGCCCTTCACCCGCCACATCAGCGCCGTCGCCCGCTCGCCCCACTCGCGCTCCACATAGGGGGCCATGTTGATCCCGGTCCCGTGCTCGGCCTTCAGCGAGCCGTCGTACTTCTCGACGATCAGCTCGACCAGGCCGCTCATGAAGGCCTCGTAGCGGTCGAGGTCCTCCTGCTTGGAGAAGTCCGGGGTCAGCATGAAGTGCAGGTTCCCCGCCGAGGCGTGGCCGGCGACGCCGGGCAGGAAGCCGTGCTCGCCGAGCAGCGCCTGCAGGTCGCGGGCGCCCTCGGCGATCCGCTCCGGCGGCACGCAGACGTCCTCGACGATCAGCGCCGTGCCCGGCAGGCGCAGGCGGCCGATCAGCCCGTGCAGGCCCTCGCGCACCCGCCAGGCCAGCTCGATCGCCTCCGGGTCGCGGGTGAAGTCGAGGGGCCGGATCGTCTCCCGCGCGGCGAGGATCTCGCCCGCGGCGTCCACCTGCTCGGCCAGCTCCTCCTCGCTCTCGCCGCCGTACTCGACCAGCAGCACAGCCGACTCCGGCGGCAGCTCTTTCCACTCCTCCGGGGCCCCGACCATGTTCCAGGCGGCGGTGATCAGCGCCGGCGCAACCATCAGCTCGACCGCGGTGGCGCCGCTGCGCACCAGCTCGGTGACCGGGGCGATCGCGTCGTCGATGCTCGGGAAGTGGATCCAGGCGGTGGTCGTGCGGGAGGGCAGCGGCACGGTCTCGAAGACCACCTCCGAGACGAAGGCCAGCGTCCCCTCGGAGCCGACCAGCAGCCGGCGGAAGATCTCCAGCGGCTCCTCCGCGTCGAGGAAGGCGCAGAGGCGGTATCCGGTCGTGTTCTTGATCGCGAACTTGCGGCGGATCCGCTCGCTCAGCTCGGCGTCGGCGCGGATCTCGTCGCGGATCTCCGCCAGGCCGCGCGCCAGCTCGGGCTCGGCGGCGGCGAAGCGCTCGGCGGCGTCGGGGGAGGCGGTGTCGATCGTCGTCCCGGAGGGCAGGGTGAAGGTCAGCGAGCGCACCGTGGAGTAGGAGTCCTTGGTCACCCCGCAGCGCATGCCGCCGGAGTTGTTGGCGACGACGCCGCCGACCGTGGCGACGTCGGTGCTCGCCGGGTCGGGGCCGAGCTTGCGGCCCAGCGGCGCGAGGACGCGGTTGGCGTGGCCGAGGATCGTCCCGGGCTTGACCCGGGCGCGGGCGCCGTCCTCCTCGACCGCGACGCCGCGGAAGTGGCGCCGCACGTCGACCAGGATGCCGGCCGTCTGGCCCTGCCCGTTGAGGCTGGTGCCGCCGGCGCGGAAGGTGACCGGGATCCCCTTCTCCCGGCCGTGGGCGAGGACCTTGGCGACGTCGCCGGCGTCGTGCGCCATCACCACCGCCTGCGGGAAGAGGCGGTAGGGGCTGGCGTCGGAGGCGTAGCTGACCAGGTCGCTGACCCGGGCCAGGAGGCGCCCAGGGCCGAGCAGCTGCTCGAGCTCGCCGCGCAACGGTTCGGCGACGCCCTTGGCAAGCTCGTCAGGCGCTCGGTCGGCGACCGGCTGGCTGGGCGGAGACGAGAGCCGGGGGGATGCTCGACGGAGCCTCCCCGCTGTTGCTCCGGCGAGTATTCCCCCGGCTCTCACCGCTAGAAAAGGGACATGCCGGGTGCGACCGGCACTTCGACCAGCTCTGGCTGCGAGGAGGCGAGCGCGGCCTCCAGGGCCCTGCGGACCTCGTCGCGGTCGCGCGCCCGGTGGGCCTTGACGCCGTAGCCCTCGGCCACCGCGGCGACGTCGAGCTTCGGCAGGTCCAGGCCGGGGGCGCCGGCGACCTGCTCGACCTCGGCGAACCACTTGAGGATCGCGTACTCCTGGTTCTGCAGGACGAGGAAGGTGACCGGCGCCCGGTGGGCGACCGCGCTCCAGAAGGCGGTGATCGCGTACTGGGCCGAGCCCTCCCCGAGCACGCAGATCACCGGGCGGTCGGGCTGGGCGAGCTGGACGCCGACCGAGGCGGCGAGGCCGAAGCCGAGGCCGCCGCCGGCGCTGAAGTAGTAGCTGCCGGGGCGCGAGAGGCGCAGCTGGTTGCGCAGCGCCAGGGTGCTGGAGGGCGACTCGAGGACGACGATCCCGTCCTCGGGCAGCACCTCGCCGAGCGCCGTGTGAACGGTCGAGGCGTTGAGCGGGTCGGTGGGCGGGATTTCCTGCGGGCCGGGGTTCGGCTCCGGGCTCGGGCGGCTCGACTCCGGCACCTGGGCCAGCAGCGCCTCCAGGGTCAGCCGGACGTCGGCGACGATCGCCTCGCCCATCGGCGCCCGCACCGCCTCGTCGGGATCGCTGATGATCGCCACCAGCTTCGCCCCCTCGGGCAGCAGCGGGCCCGGGATGTGG